>CAYWVS010000151.1:0-1651 GCA_964461765.1 uncultured Anaerovorax sp. | reverse complement strand
AGGTTAGAACCGTTTTCCTTTTCCATAAATTCATTTCTCCTTTTAAATAGTAAAAATCCTAATATAATTTCATCATGATAAAATTATATCCCTTCCCCTTAGGGGGAAAGTCAAGCAAAATTTACCAGAATATTTCAAATCCATAGAAATGTTTTTTTAGTTATACTAATTCGTTATATTTCGACTTGGTTTTTTCAAGAATATACAGGTTTTAGAAATGAAAAATAGATTTAATAAATTTTTTAAATTCAAATAACTTATGATAAACTTTAAATTTATAGTATTTAATTTTTTAGAAAACTTATAAAAATTAAATATTCTAAAAATTCTGTTTTCTATAAAACATTCCCCTAAGGGGAATGTTTAGATGTATAAGGAATTTAATTTCTAGTAACTTTGATCAAAACTTCTGTCACAAACTGATCAGAATTTTTGGTAGTCCAATAATCTGTGACATATCTTTCACAAGAAGCTCTATCGCATTCATATCCCTTAGGATGAACCCAATTGTATATCTTCTTATAAGTTTCATCGATGGTATCATACCCTCCGATATGATAGCAGGAAGCCACCATGTAACCACCATATGTCATTTGTTTATCCTCATGACAGTCTAAGATCGTCTTTTGCATAATCTGGATTTTGTCACTTTTTCCCTTCATCCGATCCTCAAAGGAGGGAAATAAAATCATGACCGGCCCGGTAATGGCATTTTCTATTTCTTCAATATAATTTGTAAAATCAATATTGATTATAGACTCCATGTAATTGTATTCAAAGGTCTGTTCCATATAGCAATAATTTTGTTTATCAATATATTTAACGGCCACATCCGTGGCGTTGTTTTCTATTACGGATTCTGCTTCAATAATCAAGGAGTACCAATCCTTTACAGAGGTAACCCGCTTATAGATTTCGCTTTCTTGCTCCTTCAGCTCCTCAATCTTATTCCTAAAACGCCTTTCAAAAACGCTATAGGAATTACCTTCCAGAAACTCTCGCATTTCCTCTAATTTAAACCCCATCTGCTTGTAGTATTTAATAATGGGTACAGACAACAAGGTTTTCCTATTATAAAACCGATAATTGTTGTCATCACAAACCTTATCCGGGGAAATCAGTCCAATCTGATCATAAAATCGCAAGGTTTTTTTTGATATATTGCAAATCTTACTTACTTCTCCTATAGAATAATATTCTTTTTCTTCCATGCGCCTGCCTCCCACATAGGAACCTTGTCCATTGTTTTTACAACGAGTTTTACCTCATAAAAAATGAGTCAAATAGCTTGTATCCAAAAAACAATAGGATACTTTAGTTTATATCTTTTTTTAATATCACAAAGGTGAAGTCAATGCAAGAAAAAAATTTTTATGTGATTAAGTTTGAGCTATGGCTGGAGGGAGTGATAACCTACAGAAATTTGGAAATAAAATCTACCGATGTCTAAAGGAGCGAAGTTATGCTAAAAAAGTATCTTATAAATAACATCTGTCCATTGATTAGATTCAATTAATAACTTATAATATTGTTATTTCTCAAAGCATGTTTTAAAATTACATAAAATTAGGAGGAACACTTATGAAAAAAAGATTTTTAAGTATGGTGCTTACATTTGCAATGGTAATCTCACTGTTGCCGGCAATGACAA
>CAYWVS010000150.1:0-1865 GCA_964461765.1 uncultured Anaerovorax sp. | reverse complement strand
TATCCGCATGATTGCTATTTAAGAGTAGGTACAAGTTATTTCGGGAATTTAGGTTGATATAATTAGTGCTAAATATCCTTCTTCATGTGCTGTTAAAAGCATATTCCACCGGTTCTACGATGTTATAATGGGGAACGATCATGAATCTTTAGTAAATTATAACTTTAAAACAAAAAAAAAAAACAAGAAAATTAAACCGCTAAATCAAGCAATTTGTTGATAGAAGCGGATAAGGAAACAGAAATAGCAGTGGAGATAGTACGACCTTTTTGGGTCAAAACATATTTATGTTGATTAGGAAGTTTTTTAATCAGCCCATGTTCACGCAGTAAAGAAAAGTGGCGACTAATCCTTCCGGAAAGTTGCTTTCCGGTCATGTCTTTGGCCCACTTGGAATCGCCAAGCTTTTTCTGCAAGTCCTTATTCGTCATTCCTGAAACGTCAAAAGCAGGATCGGAAATAGCACAAATCAATTCCAAATCCTTTCCAAATACATCAAGTGAGCGCACTTTCTTGCCTTTTACCGTAAGTGGCGATGAAACTGCACTTACTATTTCAGAAAGAGGAGTCCTGTCTTCAAGAGTTGACATGTGTTCAGTAAAACGATTTACAATGTTTGTAGAAATCTCGGCTCGATTTGAGATATCAGCTATGCCTTTTCTCAGCGGTAACATTTTCTTTGGTTCGGATTTATCTTGCTTCATTGTGTGTCTGTGAATTTTGAATTGGGCAGGGTCGTTCATGGTCATTTCAAAACGTAAGACCTTATGTTCGTTATAAAATTTGACACTATTCTTGCCATTCCAATGACGAACCCTTAATCCATCATACCACATCGTAGCTTTGGAAATGATTTCCGGGTGTGAATTTGCATAGGGCTGTCCATCTTTTTTTATCGGACTTCCAAAGTATCTTAAAATACGATCACCTGTCCCGGATAGTAAAGCATGGAGTAAAAAATTGTCCATGAGCGGATTAAGATCGTCTGTGCTTTTGAAAATATAGTCCTTTGCCACTTCACTTTGCCACAGTGTCCAATAATAGGAATGTTCACCAACTATTTCGTGCATGCATGGAAAGACAGAAGGTAAGAAACCGTTCAATATCTTCTCGAAGTCGGCATTAAACTGTGCGTTTAACAGACGTTGCGCAAGCTCATAATCGTCAATATGCAGGAATTTGTTACCGTCCATGATGTACTTGCAGTTGTTTTTATCAAGGCTTCTTCTGAGCCATTCACGCCCATTTAATGCAATTTGAATTTCATATGGTGCCCATGTTTGTAATCGTACACTCATGAAACCATAATCCCTATCATCGTAGTAAAAGTATAAATGCTTACATTTTGATTGTTCGTTCTTGAGCATCGGATACTTTTCATTTGGATTGAATGTGGATCGGAATGTATTACAACGCTCAACGGATGTCCACACACCAATCAGTCCTTCTTTTTTGCCACTTTTTTCCTGTTGTTCGTGTGCCAAGGTTTCTTTCCTTGTGTTACAAGATGGCAAATAAATTGGCTTGATTCCGCATTCTGTTTCCGATATTTTTTCCGCAGAAGATACTATTATTTGCGATTGCTTCATTGCATAATCCTTAAAATCTTTATTCAATATGTTTTGAGTACGAAGAAAATATTCCATTCCTCCTGCATATACAAGTGGTTGTATCATACCTTTGAAAACTATTCTATCAAATCCGCTAATTACCCCATTGACAACTGACTTGAATTTGTTTAATAATGTATCCATGGCGAAGTCCATCCCCTCTGATTTGTTTTTCGACAATTTCATTTTAAGGGATTGGCTTCGCCTTTTTAATTGGTTTTTATGTTTTTATCTTTTGTTGGGTTGTGGGCGTAG
>CAYWVS010000149.1:0-2023 GCA_964461765.1 uncultured Anaerovorax sp. | reverse complement strand
TTAATTTCAGAGAAGGAGGAAAATCAAAAATGAGTAAAGATATTTATGTAGTAGCGGAGCAAAGAGATGGCAATATAGCCAAGGTTTCTCTGGAATTAATCGGAGAAGCTACCAAGCTTGCTGCTGACTTAGGCCAAAAGGTATATGGAATCCTTTTGGGTGATAAAATCCAGGATAAAGCAAAGGACTTAATCGAATATGGTGCAGATGGTGTAGTATTCGTAGAAGATCCTATTTTAGCAGAATACGTAACAGAGCCTTACACAAAGGCATTGACAACTGTTATGAAAGAATGTGATCCTGAAATCGTACTCTTCGGAGCTACTTCCATCGGAAGAGACTTAGCACCAAGATTAGCTCAGAGAATTCATACAGGACTTACCGCGGACTGCACAAAGTTGGATATCGATGTATTTAAAGCCAATGACGAAGATCCCGGACAGCAATTACTGTTCATGACTCGTCCTGCTTTTGGCGGAAATATCATGGCTACCATTCTTTGCAAACAATATAGACCACAGATGGCTACCGTAAGACCCGGGGTTATGAAAAGACTTGATAAGGTTGCCGGTAAAACAGGTGAAGTAAAGGAAATTAAAGTTCAGTTTGAAGCTTCCGACATGAACGTTAAGATCAGAGAAGTTGTGAAGGAGACTCATAAAAAAGTAGACATCACAGAATCCAAATATCTGGTATCCGGCGGTAGAGGAATCGGTTCTCCTGAATTCTTTGGAAACCTTCGCGAGTTAGCAGATGTATTGGGCGGAGAGATTTCTTCATCCAGAGCAAACGTAGACGCGGGATGGATCGAAAGAGACAGACAAGTTGGACAGACGGGTAAAACTGTAAGACCTGACCTTTATATGGCTTGCGGTATCTCCGGAGCAATCCAACACGTAGCAGGTATGGAAGGTGCAGAGTTCATCGTTGCTATCAACAAGAACGATACCGCTGCAATCTTTGATGTAGCTGACTTAGGAATCGTAGGCGACGTGAAGGTAATCGTACCAAAACTTACTGAAGCGCTGAAGAAATATAAAGAAGCAAATGCATAAAATGAATATTATATGATAGGATAAATAGCGGTAGGACTTAAGGTTCTGCCGCTATTTTGATAGATAAAATTAATTTGACAAAAAACTATATTTTTCTTATAATTAAAAAAGGGTTTACTTTTATTTAACATAGATTTAAACATTTATTAATCGTAATAAAGATATAATTTTGTAAGATATACATATTGCATAAGTGTTACTTTTGTAACCAATAATATATACACTTTAAGAGAATCGTAAAAGGGAGCAGAATTATGGAAAAGAATGTGGAAAAAATTAAGAATACAAACTCTAATCCAAAAAAGAAAAAGAGTTTAGCTACAAGGGTGACGGTAATGGTAGTCATTGGACTTTTGGTGTCCTTTAGCATTTTGACTGCCATTATTGCCAATTCCACCAGTAAAACTATGATTGCTAAGCAGGAAGATCAGCTTGCTTTGATTGCAGAAACCAATGCAGGAATTGCTAAGGAGTTTATGGAAACTATGGTGAATAAGGAGTTAATTCTTGTTAATGCTGTAAGAAATTTAGGTATCATTCCTGTTGAGTATAGGTTGCCTAATCTGTCAGCGATTATGGCTAATGCAAAATCCGAAGAACCCAATGTATTAAGTCTTTATTTTGTAGCAGGTGCAAGTGCCGCATATCCTACGGGTTTCACACTATATTCCACAGATTCAGGCACTCATTCTGTTCAAAATCAAAATGAAATTTTAAGTATAGAAGCATATGACAATATCGCCAATACTAAATCAATGGCTATTTTGGATCCTTACAAGAAAACTATCAATGGCACTGAATATACGGTGATTTCCGTTTTGCAGCCTATCTTAGATCCTTCCGGCAACTTAGAAGGCATTGTCGGAAGTGATATTGATATTAATTTATTGGTAAATGCAAAATATAATACCGGAAACTATGAAACTTTTTCTGGAACTATAGTTTGTGGGCATCAAACCATGATCATG
>CAYWVS010000148.1:0-2123 GCA_964461765.1 uncultured Anaerovorax sp. | reverse complement strand
GATAGCTTGTAAAATCATCGGTGTTTGTTGGTCTTAGCAAGCCAATTTCGTCGTAGTGGCGCAGCATCCGAATACTGATCCTTGATAGTTTTGAAAAATCTCCTATTTTTAGCATTATATTTACCTCACATATATGTGTTTTTTGAGCTCATCTACATTGTAGAGTATACCATAATGTGAGAGTCAATAGAAAATTTCAAAATTTTTGTATCCTTTTTTGCCACCTACTGTATTAGTAGAAATTAAATATATTAAGTTAATTTATTTTTTCTATTGACATTTTATTATACTCAACATATAATACTCAACATAGAGTAAATGGAGGTGAAAATTGAATGACAAGAATACTAGTGCTTGGAATGCTTGATAACCAACCAATGTCCGGCTATGATATTCAGCAAATGCTCAAATTAACAGATGCTGAACGTTGGGGCGGTGTGCTTATTGGATCAATCTATCACGCATTAAAAAAATTAGAACAAGAAAAACATATTGAAATTGTAAGCATCGAGCATACGGGTAACCGGCAAAAGGCCATTTATCAGATTACCCTGCAGGGCAAGGAGCATCTGAAAGATTTGGTCAGCGATGCACTGAGAGTTTCGTCAGTTTCCTACCCCTCAACGCTATACAGTGGCCTAACTTTTATGAAATTATTAACTGATGAGCAAGCTTGTAAGGCTTTGGAACATCAACAGCAATTGCTGGAAGAGGAGTTTCGCTCTATCGTGCAAGGTTTGGAAGAAAAAAAAGCAGCAATGGGGGGTTCTCTACCGCCACTTGTACAACTGATGTTTGATAACATGTTTGCCATTATTGGTCAGCAACAAGAATTTTTAAAGAATGCATTAGTTTTAATCAATAAATAACAACAATCTCCCTCATAAATGAGGGAGAAAAAAATAATTAAATAGTCAACAATGAATAAACAATAAAAACTATGGGAAGGAGCTTTAATAATGAGTAATTTGATGGAAGCAAAAGGTTTACTAAAAAGCTACAATGGTCGTGAGGTTGTAAAAAATATTGACCTTACCATTCACAAAGGAGAAGTAGTTGCACTCATTGGAACAAATGGAGCAGGGAAATCTACGACAATGGCTATGTTACTGGGGATTTTGGAGCCTGATGCCGGAAGTGTAGAGTATTGGAGAAAAGACTATAAACCCTTCATCGGCGTCCAGCTACAGGCAACCCCGTTCTTTGAAGGGTATACTGCGGAGGAAAATCTTCAGATTTTTGCCGCACTGTACGGAATGAAGCTCAGTAAATCACAGATATCACAAAAGCTTGATGAATGTAAACTTACAGATTCAAAAAAAACACCCGCAATCCGCTTGTCACTTGGGCAGCAAAAACGACTTGCCATTGCCGTAACTACGGTACATAACCCGGAGTTGATTGTTTTGGATGAACCCACATCGGGTCTTGACCCTCGTGCAAGGCACGAAATTAGACAAATGATTCAAACCTTGTCACAAAATAACGTGACCGTTTTATTCTCTTCCCACGACATGGAGGAGGTTTCTAAAGTGGCAAACCGTATCATCTTAATGCACAACGGTAAAATTGTAGCTGAAGGAGCTCCCGAAGCTTTGTTACAAAAGTATGATTCAGAGAATTTAGAAGCAATGTATCTGATGCTTACAGACAATCTATAGAGGAGAAAAATAATATGAAAACAATATTTCGTCTTACAATAAAATCCGCTACCCGTGATCCCTTTTTACTGCTTTGGTCACTGATTATTCCAATTGGTGGGTGTATACTATTGGGGCTGTTTATTAAAGTGCCTGAATATCCACTTCGAATTATGACCGGCATGATTGCTTCAAGTGTTTTGTTTTATGCTTTTATCACCACTGCTTTTGCAATCATGGCTCAGCGTAGGCGTGGTGTATACAATCTGCTCCGTGTAACACCGATGGCTTTGTGGAAATACATTTGTTGTCTATCTTCCGCATGGACACTGATTGCAACCTTTTGTGGCTTGATGGTTATGTCGGTGGGATCTGTTGTATTTGGTTTACCGCTTTCTGCAAAGTCCGTGTTATTTGTGATACCCGTACTAATGACGGCATCCATTGGATTTGTGTTTCTTAGCTTTCTTATTTCAAGCTTTG
>CAYWVS010000147.1:0-2235 GCA_964461765.1 uncultured Anaerovorax sp. | reverse complement strand
TGGCTAAGGAAATGATGAACTTCACAAAGAACAACATTCTGACTCAGTCTGCTCAGGCTATGCTTGCTCAGGCTAACCAGATCCCTCAGGGTGTTCTTCAATTACTTAGATAGTTAATTAATTGATTACCTTGATAGTTTCTTGGAAAACATATGTAAAGGGGCTGTGTCTAAAGTAACTTTAGACACAGCCCCTTTTTGGTATTATTAAATGATCTATTCAACTTTGAAAAGTCCTATTATTCAGAGATCGGGGTTTTGAGATGAAATGTCTACAAAAGATTGATTGAATAAGGCTACTTTATTATGGTAAAAAAATAATAAAGGTCTTAAATAGATAAAGAGAGCATTGTGTGTAAAGCGTGTATAATATTTTTATATTATACTAATGACATAAGGAGGTGCTTATTATGCACGCATGGGAACAGATACAAATGACGGTAGATTATATCGAAACACACTTATCAGAGGAAATCGCAATCCCAAATTTGGCAAAGCTTGCTTCACTGTCACAGTTTTATTATCAACGGTTATTCAGCCGCTTGGTTAAAAAGCCTGTGAATGAATACATCAAGCTTCGCCGTTTGGCAAGAGCCAGTGAGGTTTTATCCGATACGAGTAAGCGGATCCTTGATATTGCTCTTGATTTTGGCTTCTCTTCACACACATCGTTTACACGCACATTTAAGGAAGCCTTTGGCATTACACCAGAACAATTTCGTGCAAACCCTGTCAGACTAAACAATTTTAAGAAACCGGAGCTTCTGCTAAGTTACACACTGATTGATGAAAATGTCCCCTTAATTACCGATGGTATCGTATTGGAAATCACACGGAAACATCTCTTATCCGCCGAGCATTTTATTGGACTTACCGGGAAAGTATCTATGTCACAAATTCCTGTTGGGGTGGAAACAGGGATAGATACGCTTGGAACATTATGGCATCGTTTTCACGAAAGTAAAGCAGATGTTGCAGCCTTGAAAGCAGATAGCGATGAGCTTGGTGTATCTATGATGGGCAGTGATGAAGGTTTTTTTACCTATTTTGCAGGGGGACAAGCATGCTCAAATCAACAGATTGATGGCTACGCAAACTGGGAACTCCCGGCAGGTGAGTATATTGTGTGTTCCATTGAAGCGGAAGACTTTGAGCATTTGATTACAGAAACGCTGTATAAAGCTCAAGGCTATCTTTTTGGAACTTGGCTACCAAATCACGATATGGTTACAGAGGCGTTTTGTGCTGAGCGTTACAAAAGTCATTCTCCTGACACAACTTGTATGGAAATATGGGTGCGTCCGATTACGCCTCAGGGAGCGTAGAGTATGATATGGAGCGAGCTTTATGGGCAAGGGAATCAGCCTACATTAGAAAATGTAAATGATTTTGTTAAGGACGATTTGCTTACAAAACTTTGCTTGTATTTAGAAAGCAACTTTTCCGTATTACCTAAAATGGAATATAGCTGTTGCTCTATGCAAAAAGGCTGGAATATCAAATACAAAAAGAGTGGTAAATCACTTTGCACCATCTACCCAATGAACGGATATTTTATTGTCCTTGTTGTAATTAGTGAGAAAGAAAGAATGGAAGCCGATTTTCTTATTCCCACTTGCAGCGATTATGTTCAGAAGCTTTATAGTGAAGCGGCTTTTTCAAACGGTTCTAAATGGATGATGATTGAGGTTAGAGATAACAATGTTTTAGCAGATGTAATAAAGCTCATTCATTTTCGCACAAATAAAAAACAAATTAAAAAGATGCAGGATTGAGTTTTTCCCTTGGAGGCAAAATAAGGATTTCGTCCATATGCCCCTTTATTCTAATAACTCCATAGGCTATTTCTCAAATACAAAATATTGAATATAAGGGTATTGATGTAATGCTATCTATACTATTATAAGCATTATTTTATATAAATAAGTCAAAAAAATGTTACATATTTATATTAAATATTACTTAAATGTAATTACTTATTCTTTATATATAAATTTTGAACTAATATTGAAGCAAATTAATATAATCATTTAAATTAAAATTTATTAATATCAATCAGAAATATTTCATAAAAAATGGAAATTATTAAACTTCATTGATATTTTAATGTTTTCAAATTTTATACCAATTTCTTCTTGTTAATGCAGTCTATTTTGGTGCGATATATATACTGTGAGGCAAATGAGCCACACAAAATAAAATGACACTTTATATGGGCAAGGAGTTGCCACAGCTA
>CAYWVS010000146.1:0-2247 GCA_964461765.1 uncultured Anaerovorax sp. | reverse complement strand
GATGAACTTGGGTGTAATATCGGGTTGTTGATTAGTGAGTTAAGAAAATAATTTTCAGGGATGAGGTAAAAGATACATGATACTTCTCCTTTAAGCCATAGATTTCACAGATGGCAGAATCATTTAAGGTACGTGTAGAGCCCTTATCAGAGCGAACCTTTGGCATAAGAGAATCCATACCACCTTTTTTGTAATACTCAACCCACTTTTCAAGAGTTCCGGGGCTATAAAGAAAAAGTGAACCATCGGGAAGAGATAAGGGCTTTTGTGTGACCCTTCTGTAATAAGCAGAAGCAGAAGAGTCTAAATAGGTACCCTGAATCACCGGTGCAATAAGAGCAAACCGGAAATGGGCAAGTTCAATAGGAGAAATGTTTGATTTTGGCATAAAGAAAGCCTCCTTTGTTTTTGCTATGATCATAAAATAGAGGAGGGTGGATTACCATTACGGAATCCTGTGGAAAGGGTCAGGGAAAAAGAATGTGAAATTATGGCAGATGGGAAGATGTCGTAAATTGATAAGGTTGCATAAAAGAGGTAGAGTAGTAAGAGAGAAAAAATCTTTTAAAAAATCTTTGATACCTCTGAGGGTGAAAATGAAACTCAAAGAAGAATTTTCGAGATCCTTTAAGATGCCTAAGAAAAGTTTTTTGAGAACAGAATAAATGAATCCAAGAATAAAGAGTGGAAACACTAATTTCATAACGAGTACAAAGAGAAACAATGGAAAAGGTACGAAAAAAGTAATCTCTTAAAACAGCCAGAACAAAGAAAAGACTGTAAGAACTATTGGGAATTAAAAGGGCAGGAAGAATAGCGTGAGTAGCTTTGCAGGAAGAACAGATAACACGTGGAACGGTAATGCGATGGAGGGTAATAAGTCCCAATCGCAGAATAAAGGAGGTGGTAACTTCGGTATGGGATTTTATACCACTACTAATAAGCAACAAGCCATCAGCTTTTGTGAAATTGTATATCGACGTCAAAAATCAGGTAGTAAAGTGGTGAACGTTTATGAGTTTGACGAGGGACTGCTTGATAGGTTTTTAACCCTTAAATTCGATAGCCCTGATGAAGCTTGGCTTGATTTTGTATCGGATCACAGAAATGGGGTTTATAGCGGAATGGTTTATGATTTAATATATGGACCGGTGGCAGATGATGATGTTTATCAGACTTTGCTACTTTATATGTCCGGAGCACTGGGAAAGGAACAGGCATTGCAAGCTTTAAAGATAAAGGAATTATATAATCAGCTTGTTTTTTCTACTCAAGAAGCCATGAATACATTAAAATTTATAAGCATTAGATTTAGCAAGGGGGGAAACGATATGAACAATGACAAATTTACTGCAATGTTAATATTGCTTGTTCCCGCTGTGGTTGAATTAATTGTAAAAGAATATAAACTTTCTGAAATTAAAGCCACAGAGCAGTTCTATAATTCAAAGGTGTATGATCTATTAGAAGACGAAAACACTAAACTTTGGCATTTTAGCCCTTTGACCCTTTTCAATATGTTTGATGAGGAACAAAAAACCGGAAGAATTACCTTTCCCGAGGAGGTGTAATTATGAACCGAGAAGCAAAGTTTATGATTTATTGCATTGAAGAGTACAAAAAAGCGAAATCACTTACTGGAAAAAATACTATGGAGCTTTTTAGTGAGTACAATGTCCTTGATTACATTATGGCTTGTTACGATGCATTGCACACTACCGGTGGTCGATACATCGTTGAGGATATTGACTTGTATATTCAAGCACGGCAGTAGTCAACTATGATAAATGGAGGAATTAAATTATTGATGATATGCTTTAAATTTGCCGGTTAGATTCGAGAAGTTTTGACAAATAAGATTTATAAATTTCACAAAAGGCGGGTGCATATGATAGATAACAATAAGGTCGTGTCATTTGTAGTGTTTAACCATTTGTTGTTTCATTGACTACTTTATTGCATTCTTACCTATAGGGTGTCTTCAAATAAAATAATCCAAATCACTAATAATTCTATAAATTAATATTAACTTTATCTTGACACTGTAAACATTACGTGTTACAATCTTTACATTGTTAAGATTATTAGATATAATCTTTATGTCTTTAAGATTAGAGGGAGGATGAAAAATATGAAAGATTTGCCATATCATCATGGTGATCTCCGAAATAAGCTCATTGAGTCGGGAATAATGCTGATCAGTGAAGAAGGTGTAAAAGGGTTTTCAATAAGAAAAGTTGCTGCAAA
>CAYWVS010000145.1:0-2303 GCA_964461765.1 uncultured Anaerovorax sp. | reverse complement strand
AGATAAAATTCCCCACTTTTGCAAAAGTTTTTTCCCCAGGCACCCGTGGGGAATTTTTATGTCAACCGAATGAGGGAATTTTTCATTCGATGACTATCACCGTTAAAAATAAAAAGATAGCAATGGTGTAATAACCTATCCAGCAAAGCACTGGTCATCTGCTCATCATAAAGCACTGTTGTCCATCTAGTAAATTCAATATTGGTGGTTACAATAATGCTTTTGGTCTCATAACACTCTGATATGATTTCAAACAATAACCTAGCCCCATCTCGGTCTAAAGGTACGTATCCCCATTCATCTAATATGAGTAGCTCAGCCTTCATAATATTCTTAATGAAAGCACTTAATCGCTTTTCGCTCTTTGCTTCGGATAACCCATTGACTAAGGCAGCTGTGCGAACAAACTTTACGGGTTTGCCCATTCTACATGCTTCTAACCCAAGGGATTGAGCCAGGTGGCTTTTCCCACTACCGGTATTCCCAAAAAACACTAGATTCTTTTTTTCCTCAATAAATCTACAATTCTTAAGGTAATCTTGATCTACTCCTGTGGGTAAGTGAATCTCGTCAAAACAAAAGGTGTTGAAATGTTTTCTACTGTAAAAGCCTGCATTTTTAATCAGCCTTTGCTGTCTGGTTTCTTCTCTGTACTCAATTTCCATTGAAAAATTTTTCGTAAATATTCTTCATTGCTTTGTGCTTGTACACTTTGGCTGTTACTCACTATGTTTTGGCTTAATCTTAGGATCTTACAGCATTCTGCAATGGTGTAATCTAACATAGTAATCCACCTGCTTTCTTCAGTATCTCATCATAGGCTTCAGCATTGGATTTAATCTTCTCTAAAGGGGTAACATGCTTTGGCAGCGTCAATGGTTTTATGGAAAGCTCGGGGGTCATCATTCTTGTGTAAATAGCCATTAGGCTATCAGGATCCACCGCTTGATAAGAAACTGCTTCTATTACTGCCTGAACGGCTTTTGTAAAATCAGATTCTTTACTCATCTTTGCCATTGTTTTTAAAATGGCTCCTTTTTCACTTTTGCTGCAATTCTCCAGATACTCCTTTACTGGGTTTGGCATCATTTTGTAGATCCCCGTATACTTTAATGCCCCCGGTCTGATGGAAAGCTGCTCTAAATAGGGAATCCATTGCATGCTTTCTTGTTTCTTGCTGCCATAAAGCCTACTATGCCAAATGCTCTCTCTAAGGCTGTCGTCCAATACGATTACTTCATATGCGGTGATCTTAATTTGCACCTTTCTTCCTGCATACTTAGGGGCGCTAGAGTATTCGTGCAATCCTTTTTCAAGTTTAAATTTCCCGTAAGCATCTACTCTTACAAACTCGTATCGGCAAGCTTCAAATTTACTGATGGGAAAGGGTAGCAGCCTCTTTCGATCCTCTAAGTGCAGTGTAGCAATTGTTTCTTCTTTTTTGTAATGGACTCTATTGGCATCTTCATCACACTGAATCAGAAGGTTTTTATTAAATTCTTTTAAATTTTCGATCTTTGGTATGGGAACTAAAAGATTTCTTCTGTGATATCCCACTTTCCCTTCTACTGAGCCTTTCTCATTTCCAGAATTGGGATTGCAAAACACTGCTTCAAAGCCAAAGTGATTTTGAAACCTGAGAAATGCATCTGTAAGCTCTCTTTTTCCATCTTTTAGAATCTTTTTTACTAGGGCGCTTGCATTATCAAACCAAATTCTTTCCGGCACTCCTCCTATGTGATTAAAAATATTCATCATCCCTTGAAACCAACATTCTTGATTTTCCCCTTTGAACAGTTGGCTATATCCCTGATTGCTTTTAGGAAAGGACAGATTCAGATAGTGTCCGGAATAAAGATGCCCATTTTCATAAAAATCTGCGCTGCCAAAATCCACTTGGGCTTCACCAGCGATATGTTCTAATGGTAGAAATCCCTCTTTTAATGTGTAAATTTCTTTTTTTTGAATTGAAACATAATTGGCTACAGTTTTATACCCACAAGGAAAATCTTCTTTATGTAGGGCCACTAAACGATCGTAAACCCTCCTTGCTGTATGTCTTTGCTTTTTCCTGGCTTTTTTATCCTCCATCAACCATTGGTCGATGGTCTCCTTAAAAGGATCTAATTTTGATTTTCCTTTACTCTTCATTTTCTGTGGCTCTTCTGACCAATTCTCTTGATTTAAATATTTCCTCACTGTTTTTCTGTCATTTTTTGTTTCTTTTGCAATTTCACTGATAGTTAACCCTTGTTCATAGAACATTTTTCTGATATGATTCTTTTGAGTCATTGTTAGCATCC
>CAYWVS010000144.1:0-2350 GCA_964461765.1 uncultured Anaerovorax sp. | reverse complement strand
CCCTAACGGGCACATGGACCTGAACCATGCGCGTCTGCCGTTCCGCCATGTCCGCATATTTATGATTCCTTTCATTTTTACACGGTAAGGAAACTTGAATCCGAGGTGGAGCATCTGCTTAACCCACATTTATATAAAGACAAGACTTTTACAATTGAACTCTCAGCTTTTCATATTCCTCCAGAGTAATCTGTATATCGGAGATAATCGCACGAATTAAACTTCGTTTTTAATCTTAATTATGAAAAGGTACAACTGTTGTAAGCCCTTCTTTATTACTAAAAAATTTATGGCTTCCTTTTTGTCTTCTTTCTTCAAATCCTATGGATTTAAGAAGCTTTATCATATCCCTATCGCTTATGATCGACAATTTGCTCATATTGCAATCTCTACTTGTGTAATTCCTACGAATTCAGGAATGTATAGATCCTCTTTCATTTCTTCAATGCAAAGCTCTGCCGCTTCCTTAATTCTTACCATAAGCTCATCTAATGTGTCTGCCTGAGTATGGCAGCCCTTTAAAGCGGGAATGTGACCAACGAAACCAAAGTCTTCATCTTTCTCAATTACTACTGTAAACTGCTTCAATAGTATCGCCTCCCATTGAGATATTTTAGCAACTTTTATATTTTAGCACATAAAATTTATAAATGCTATATCAAATTTAAAATTTAATAAAAATTATATTGACTTAAATTCTACTAAATTTTCCTAAGCACATTTCACATTGACCAGTTTTGTGGATTTTAGTCCCACAGCTTATAAAAGAAGGGTAATGGACTGAACGTAGAAAAATAGGGACGGTAAATGAAAACCATCCCTATAAATACATTATACCTATTAAAACTCAGCTGATTTTGGCGTTCTGGGGAAGGGGATTACATCTCGAATATTGCTCATTCCGGTAATATACATGATGATTCGTTCAAATCCCAAACCGTAGCCCGCATGCTTTACACCGCCGTATTTTCTGAGATCCAGATACCACCAGTAATCCTTTTCTTCTAAGCCCATCTCTTTGATTCTGGCCACCAGATTGTCATATCTCTCTTCCCTCTGGCTCCCTCCGATAATTTCGCCTACTCCCGGTACCAAGAGATCCATGGCAGCAACGGTTTTTCCATCGTCGTTGAGGCGCATATAAAAGGCCTTGATGTCCTTCGGGTAGTCCGTTACAAATACAGGTTTTTTAAAGATTTCCTCTGTGATGTATCTTTCGTGCTCCGTCTGCAAATCCACACCCCATTCTACAGGATATTGGAATTGTTTATCCGCCTTCTTTAAAAGATCTACCGCTTCCGTGTAGGTAATTCTGGCAAACTCTGAATTGACGATGTTATTTAATCTATCCAAAATGCCTTTATCAATAAACTCATTGAAGAATTTCATTTCCTCCGGAGCTTTTTCCAATATATCATTGATAATGTATTTGATCATATTCTCTGCCAACTCCATATTGTCGTTTAAGTCAGCAAAGGCTACTTCCGGCTCTATCATCCAAAATTCCGATGCGTGTCTGGCAGTATTGGAGTTTTCCGCCCTGAAGGTGGGTCCAAAGGTGTAGACATTCTTAAATGCTAAAGCAAAGGTCTCCGCTTCCAACTGGCCGCTGACGGTAAGGCTTGCTTCCTTGCCGAAGAAGTCCTGTGCATAATTTATGGGACTCGTTGGGTCAAAGCTACCATCCTCCAATCTCTTCAGCCTAGGAGGATTATCCATATTCAATGTGGTTACCCGAAACATTTCTCCTGCCCCTTCACAGTCACTTCCGGTAATGATAGGGGTATGCGTATAGACGAAGTTATTCTCTTGGAAAAACTTATGGATGGAATAAGCAATCAAAGACCTTACTCTAAACACAGCAGAAAAGGTGTTGCTTCTAGGCCTCAAATGAGCGATTTCCCGCAGAAACTCCATGGAGTGGCGCTTGGGTTGCAATGGATAATCGGCTTGGGTATCTCCCTCCACCGTTACATTTTCCGCTTTTATTTCAAAAGGTTGCTTGGATTCAGGTGTCAATACTATTTTTCCTTGGACAGTGATAGCCGCAGAAATACCCAATTTAGAAATCACTGAAAAATTCTCTAAATTGTCTTCATACACTACCTGAACCGGTTTAAAATATGTGCCGTCATTTAATTCTATAAAACCAAATTTATTTGAATTTCTGTTTTTTCTTATCCAACCGTTTACCGTTACATCCTTTTCATCGTATTGGGTGGGGTTGGCAGCTATCTCTTTAAATAATTCCTTTATGTGAATAGCCTTCATCACTTTTCTCCTCAGTTTAAATTTTTACAGTGGGTTTCATGGTTGGGAACAAAATAATATCCCGTATGGATGGGGAGTT
>CAYWVS010000143.1:0-2458 GCA_964461765.1 uncultured Anaerovorax sp. | reverse complement strand
GCAAGGGGGCAAGATATTTGTCCGGATGAGCTTTACTATAACAGTGAAAAAATATTGTAGTGATTGTTAAATAATTTATCATAAAGATTTAAATCAATTGTATTGCAAAACGTTGCTTTTGATATTCCACAAAACATCAAAAATGATATTTGTTAATATGAAAAGTAAGAAATTCCATGGAAAAGCCTGCTGTCTTTTAAAAGTGACAACAGGCTTTAGAGCTAATATAGGAGATTCAATTAAATTTATATTTAAATATGACATACGGTTGTGGATCTTATGTGTTATGATATATGGAAAACGTGGAAATGACGGAATCAAAGATTTCTACATTATGAAAACGGAGGATCAAAATATGGGAGAAATATCAAAGCTACCCAATATCGGTAAAGAAGTAGAAGCGCAGCTGAATCAAGTAGGCATCGAAACTGTACAACAGTTAAGAGAAATCGGTAGCAAACAAGCCTGGCTGGAAATTAGAGCCATTGACTTTACTGCTTGTTACAATCGTCTATGTGCCTTGGAGGGGGCAATCCAAGGAGTCAGGTGGTTTTATTTAGATAAGGAAATGAAACAAGAATTAAAGAACTTTTATTCTGAGCAAAATTAATGGCAAGATTCTTAGTAAAATCTTAACTTTTTCAAACCTTGAATATTGAAATGTTCCTTTATACTAAATATATTAATTGAAAGAAGGAACAGATTAGATGAGAAAGAAAAAACAAAAGAAAAAGTATTTAAAAAGCATAATGTTTGCATTTACCATTTTGGTTTTGGTTAGTTTTTTGTATTTGCAATTTGGAAGCCTAAGTATATCCAATGGAAATTCAGAGATCCCACAAGCTAATCAAACTGGTTCAAAAATGGTAGAAGTGGATGTATCCTCGGTCAATTTAACCAATGAGCTGATCTTGGTGAACTCTACTTACGGTATTGATGATGAAACCTCTACCCACGTGGTTTCGGCATTTAACGAGATCCCACTCTCTGCCAGTAATATTGAAATGAATCATAGTACCTTATTGGCAGTAAATAATTTATTTGAAGATGCTAAAAATACCGGATTTAACAATTTTTTCGTACTTAGTGGATTTCGTTCTGTAGAAGAACAAAGACAATTATTTAACAACGCAAGTGATAAGAGTTACGTTCAAAAACCCGGTTTTAGCGAACATCAGACAGGATTAGCAGTTGATATTGCATATTCTGCAATTGAAAGCAAACGCTTAGGGGAGTCCCAACCAGGAAAATGGCTAATGGAGAATGTGTGGAAATATGGGCTGATTCTTCGGTACCCTGATAATAAGACGGATGTGACGGGGATCAGCTATGAGCCTTGGCATTATCGTTATGTGGGAATTCCCCACGCCTACTATTGTTATACAAACAATATGTGCTTAGAGGAGTATCTGGCTGAGCTAAGAAAGAATGGATCACATGTCATCAAACTTGATGGTCTCACTTATACCGTTTACTACCAAAAACCAATAAAAGGATTGATTCAAGTCCCTGTTGATGCTGACTTTGATATTTCCGGCGATAACAGGGGTGGCTATATAATCACTGTGAAGGAGCAAAAATGATGGATTATACAATATTGATATGCGATGACGATGAAGATATACTTTCTGCACTTGAAATTTATCTTGTACAGGAAAACTATTCGGTGATAAAGGCTTCTAACGGAAAGATTGCACTGGATAAGATAGAAGAGCATAATGTACATTTAGTTTTGCTTGATGTGATGATGCCTGAAATGGACGGTATCCTTACTGCAGTAAAAATTCGTGAAAAAAGTAATCTTCCGATTATATTTTTAAGTGCTAAGAGTGAAGACACCGATAGGGTCTTGGGACTAAATATGGGGGCAGATGATTATGTAACAAAGCCCTTTAATCCCATAGAACTGCTTGCCAGAGTAAAGGCTCATTTGCGAAGATTCTCAAGGCTGGGGGGCTTGAAAAATGAAGAGGAGCAAAATGTTTTCCAAACAGGAGGATTAATCCTGGATGACAATAAGAAGCAAGTAATCGTTGATGGCGAAGAGGTTTCTCTTACAGCCACGGAATACAATATTTTAAAGTTGCTAATCAGCAATCAAGAGCGTGTTTTTTCTGCCAACCAAATATATGAACAGGTGTGGGGCGAACCACCCTTAGGAATAGGGAAAATCATATCTGTGCATATTCGACATATCAGAGAAAAAATAGAAATCAATCCGAAAGACCCGCGTTATTTGAAAATTATTTACGGATTGGGATATAAGGTGGTGAAAACAAATTGAAACGACTTCTGGGTTCTTATTCTGTATTAGCAATACTTTTTGTATCCTTATTTTTATGTAGTTTTGTTCTGGTTTGTGTTGCCTCTCATTCGTTTGGATATTATGCTTCAAGGTTTACGGGATATTACTTTTATAGGAACTGGTATATTCCTGCATTGCTTGGTGGATTCGTTT
>CAYWVS010000142.1:0-2474 GCA_964461765.1 uncultured Anaerovorax sp. | reverse complement strand
CTCTTACCTCATTGGTATTTGGTACTTGTTTTATGCATACAATAATGTTCACTTTGCCCTCCTATTTCAATATTTCTCTGGAAATTACTACTTTATGAATTTCTGAAGTTCCCTCGTAAATCTGAGTGATTTTTGCATCTCTCATCATCCTTTCTAAGGGATAATCCTTCATATACCCGTAACCTCCGTGTATTTGAAGAGCTAGGTTGGTAACGAATAAGGCTGTTTCAGAAGCATTTAATTTGGCCATGGCTGCTTCTTTGGTATAAGGTTGCCCTGTGACCTTTAAATGAGCTGCTCGATAAACCATCCATTTTGCACATTCCGTCTTTGTAGCCATTTCTGCAATATACCAACGTAACCCCTGAAGAGCAGTCAAAGGTTGACCGAATTGAACTCGTTCTTTCATATATTTAACAGACTCTTCCAGAGCACCTTCTGCAATTCCCACTGCCTGAGCCGCCACTCCGATCCTCGCCCCGTCTAAAGCGTGCATGGCAATACGAAATCCCTGACCTTCCTTTCCCAGAAGATTCTCCTTTGGTACCTTACATTGATCAAAGATGAGTTCTACGGTTTCTGATGCTTTTATACCCATTTTATTTTCAATCTTACCGATGCTAAAACCTTCAGTGCCTTTTTCTAAAATGATAGCTGACATTCCTTTAAGTCCTAATTCGGGATTTGTCAGAGCAAAGATGATTAAAACATCCGCTTGAGCTCCCCCCGTTATAAAACATTTTGTACCGTTGAGAATATAATGGCTTCCGTCAGCAATAGCAGTGGTTCTAACGGCAGCTGCATCCGAACCGGCATTGGGTTCTGTCAATGCAAATGCGCTAAGACATCCTCCGCAAGTGAGCTTGGGCAGATATTTCTTCTTTTGCTCTTCTGTACCGAATTGCTGGATGATGGAGGGTGTGATTAAGTGAATAGAAAGAGTAGCTGCTGTTGATGCGCACTTTTTTGCCAACTCGCTTATGACGATAACCTTAGCTATATCATCTGCTCCCGAACCTCCATATTCGGAGTCGATTCCCATTCCTGAAAATCCTACGGAAGCCATTTTTTCAAAGGTTTCTCTTGGGAATTCTCCCGTCTCATCTAGTTGTGCGGCTATGGGAGCCACGAACTTTTCAGCAAACTTCATTGCCGTTTGCTGCAATAGTTTTTGTGGTTCTGTAAAATTAAAATTCATGAGTTACTCCTTAATCTCTTGTTAAATTTTTATCAATTAATTATTTGTTTCTATATTAAATAAATGTGTAGGATAAGTCAATGCTGTATCAAGGAAATATTGTATACTTCATAACAAATATTCAGTATATTTAGAATACATTTTAATTCGCAAAAAACGCTGGTCTCAAGTATATTACTACCTTCGACCAACGCAAACCCACATTTCATAAATTATAAACAGTGCGGAAATGACGGAATCAAAGATTCCTATTTCCGCATGTCCCTCGCAAGGGGCGACTCTTTACATTTCACGTTTTTTGATATGACCTCATATCCTCTTGACGATATTTCCTCATAAAATATCAAAACTTTACTTTATGTAGCTTCAGCAGCGTAACCATGATTTATTCCATGGCTTCAATCCTTTTCAACTCTTGCTCTTTTTCCGCCTCAGTGAGCTTGGCGATACCAAATCCTGTAAATCCATATATTATGGCAAATATGGCGGGTAGGAAGCAGAAAAATGCCCAAGGTGCATATGTGAGAGTTGGAACAGCAAAAGCAGTGGCATAAAAGATTCCGGACATGCTCCATGGCCAAACAGGGTTAGCACAAGTTCCTGCGTCTTCAATGGTTCTGGATAAGTTTCTAAGCTTCATTCCCTGTTGTATGAATACTTTTCTAAAAAGCTCAGGTACTATTAAAGTGGGAACGTAAGAAGTTCCTCCGATGCCTGATAACAGGAATGTAGATAAGACTGCCCCTAACATTGCTTGCCCTCTGGAACGGATTTTATTAATCATAGGACTGAACATAATCTCTAAAGATCCCGTTACACTCATGATGGAAGTATAAGCATATCCACAATAAATAATAGTGATAATTCCTATCATTCCGTTCATTCCGCCTCGATTTACCAAAGTGGTGACTGCCGGTTCAATTGTTGCCACATCTACTCCTGTCATAAAATCTTTAAACCCTTGAATTCCTGCTGCAACACCGTATTGTAAAGTAAATCCATTAATCAATACTCCAATAATTATCGCAGTCAGTGCTCCCACCAACATGGTGGGCACCGTGGGCTTTCTCATAAATGCACCTACAAATATAATTACCATGGGAATCAGCATGATAATACTCCAATTATACATGCTGTCCAAAGATTCCATCATGGCTATGGCCTTAGGCGAAGCTTCTGCGGAGCCAACTATGGTTTGGAATCCTAAGATGACATACAATATAATGCATATGATAGCGGCAGGTATTGTTGTATACAATTGGTGCTTAATATGTTC
>CAYWVS010000141.1:0-2477 GCA_964461765.1 uncultured Anaerovorax sp. | reverse complement strand
TAAATTTATGAAGACCCCCGGCCTCTCTGACGATTTCATGACCCGGTCGCAAATAGAGGTGGTAGGTGTTGGATAAGATGATTTCTGCTCCTAACCCCCTCACTTCCTCTGGACGCATAGCTTTCACTGTGGCAGCTGTTCCCACGGGCATAAAAACCGGCGTTTCAATGGTACCGTGGGCAGTATGCACCCTCCCTAATCTGGCACCACATCGGTCATCTGTTTTAATCAGTTCAAATTGTATTGCTGTCATTGTCTATCTCATTTCGTAATTTTTTATCGATTTAATTGAATTTAAATAATTGCATTTAAATATGAAATTATTTAATAATTTTTTTACTTATCATTTTATATATGATATTGTCTTTTAAATAACTTTTTAATTAATCTTTTATAAATTAAATAAGCTTAATTATAATTAATTTTTCAATTCATTTTAAATGAATAATTTTATTATGGATTAATTCTAAATACATTTTAATATTTGATTGCATTGATATCTGGCAATTTCCTAAATAATCATCATGGCATCACCATAACTGAAAAAGCGATATTCCTCTTTCACTGCCTCCTCATAGGCGGCTAAAATATCCTTTCTATTATACAATGCAGAGATCAACATTAGCAAGGTGGATTTTGGCAAATGAAAATTGGTAATGAGTGCATCCACTATCTTAAATTGATATCCCGGATAAATAAAGATACCCGTAGAGCCCTGCTGGGATAACACCACAAAGGTACCCTTTCCCTCCGCATCCTTTTCTTTATCACTATCTTTATCGTTCTCTTCCAAAAGAAAACTTGATTCTGATTGATTAGCTTTTACTGCGGCACTTTCCAAGGTTCTGGACGAGGTGGTTCCCACAGAAATAATCCGTCCGCCGCACCTTTTTACTTCATTGATAATATCCGCATTCTCTTGATTGATTTCAAATTCCTCAAAATGCATCTTATGCTCTTCGATTTGGGAGCATTTCACAGGACGAAAGGTTCCGATTCCCACATGTAAGGTCACGTAAGCAACCCGAACCCCTTTTGCTTTGATCTGATCCAAAAGTTCCTCTGTGAAATGCAGCCCCGCCGTAGGGGCAGCTACAGACCCTTCCTCTTTGCAGTATACGGTCTGATATCTGCATCGATCCTCTCCATCGCTTTTTCTCTCGATGTAGGGAGGCAACGGAATCTCCCCAATTTCCTCCAACAAAGCAAGAAAGGATGTACCTCCATCCTCCCTCTGGGATCCTTCACAGCCATCGTACAAAAACTCTACAATACGGGTACCTTCCTCCCCATAGTCCACAATCTTTGCCCGCAGCCTTCCTTCTGAAAAGGAAACCACATCCCCCGGATGAAGTCGCTTTCCCGGTTTGACCATGGTTTCCCATACATCGCCCTCTTTCCTTCTCAAAAGCAGAAACTCCACCCCGGCTCCAGTAATTTCCTTTTTCCCCAGCAATCTGGCCGGCAAGACCTTTGAATTGTTGAGAACTAAGCAATCACCCGGATTCAAGTATTCCATCACATTATAAAAATGTCGATGCTCTATTTCCCCTGTCTGTCTATGCAATACCATTAACCGAGAGGCATCCCTTTTATCACTGGGATGTTGAGCAATCAACTCCTGAGGTAAATGGTAGTCAAATTCATCAATATGCATTCAGTTTTTACTCCTCATATTTTAAAACAATAGTATTTTATTTATAGTCCTCTCTAGATTCCAAATGATATAATTTCTTAGGACTCTGTGGACTAGTTTGTTCTTTATAATTTAATTTAATTTAATTTTAATTTTTAACTTATTTTTAATATGAATAATTTATTTTCTAAATCAATAAATCTTATAATTTTATAAAAAATTTTAATTACAAAACCAATGAATCTCGTTATTCTATGGAATATTTAAACTTCAAAATCATTTTATATCTATATTCGTATAGTAAAACTTCAATATTTGATCATATGTAAAGCCCTGCTTTCCCATGGCGATAGCGCCATCCTGCTGCATACCCACACCGTGACCATACCCTTTTCCTTTCAGGTACAAGGTTCCATTTGTTACCTTTTCAACGATGGTGGAATCAACGGGTAATTTTTCCATACTTCTTGGGAATACCTCTCCCCATTTGACATTTGTATTTCCGTTTGAAATATAAAGGGCATCGGAAGAAATCTTTTCCTTTACGCCGTTGGCTGAAACCACATAGGCATAATCTTGATTGCTACCGGAATTGCCATTACCTGAATTCCCACTGCCGGAAGAACTGCCTGCACCTCCGGTATTAACACTGTCCACAAAAGAAAACATCAGGGATTTTACGCTGGTTCCTCCCAAGGTGGTTCTTACGCCATCCTTATTTAAAGTAACGGTATTTTCCTTTCCCTTAATTTCCAAGGTGTATACCGCACCTGCAGCCGATCTCTTTGTAATGGCTACCTGCTGTATCTCCCCCGGTTTATGCCCGGCCCCCTCCAGCTTT
>CAYWVS010000140.1:0-2708 GCA_964461765.1 uncultured Anaerovorax sp. | reverse complement strand
TACTTGATTACGGAAAGTACAGATACGAGCTTCAGAAAAAAGAAAAAGAAGCAAAAAAGAAGCAAAAGATAACTCAGGTTAAAGAAATTAGACTCAGCACTTTTATCGAAGCCCATGATCTGACTGTAAAAGCAAACAATGCCTCTAAATTTTTAAAAGATGGAGACAAGGTTAAGGTTAGCTTGCGATTTAAAGGAAGAGAAAGAGATTACACCAGCAAGGGACAGGATGTTATGAAAAAATTCGCAGAAGTCATCTCAGAAGATGGTGTAGTAGAAAAGAGACCGGAGTTTGAAGGCAGAAGTTTGATTATGATTTTAGCACCAAGAAATGATAAATAACATTGGAGGAAGAATTAAATGGCAAAGAACAAAATGAAGTCTCATAGAGGCGCAATGAAAAGATTTAGATTAACCGGAACCGGAAAAGTAAAAAGAAATAAAGCTTATAAAAGCCATATTCTTACAAAGAAGAGTGCAAAGAGAAAAAGAGGATTGAGAAAAGCTACTCTTTTAACTAGTGCAGACTTAAGAAGAATCAAATCAGTGTTAAACAAATAGAAAATCAGGAGGTAAGAAGAAATGGCAAGAGTAAAAAAAGGGCTAAACGCCAAAAAGAAACATAAAAAGATATTAAGTCTGGCAAAAGGGTTTTATGGTCTGAAGAGCAAGGTTTTCAGAGCTGCAAATCCAGCCGTTATGAGATCTCTTCGTTCCGCTTATGTAGGTCGTAAAAACAAGAAGAGAGAATACAGAAGATTGTGGATTGCGAGAATTAATGCTGCTGCCCGAATGAATGATATTTCCTACAGCAAATTGATGAACGGTTTAAAGGTGGCAGGTGTTGAAATAAACAGAAAAATGCTTGCAGAAATGGCAATATATGATGCCAAAGGCTTTTCTCAGTTAGTAGAAGTGGCAAAAAAAGCTAAATAAATACTAAAAAATAATTACCGGTCGACACCGGTTTTTGACAAAAAATTCCCCTCTTTCCCTGTATAATTGTATAGGTCAGCATGGAAAGGGGGTTTTTTCATGTGGTAATTTATGCGGAGTATCTCATTGCAGAAAACTTTATAACCGGAATCCTCATCATTCTGTTAACGGGAAAATTGTGTGGAATCAATGGGAAAAAGCCATTCATCTTTCTGGGCGGATGTTTATGCGGAATCTATTCTCTCACCATTACGGTGGAGATGAACAGTGCAGTAGCATTGTTATCAAAACTATTGTTTTCATTTTTTATCATTGCAATTGTTTTCAGACCTAAAAAATGGAGACCATTTATAAAGCTCCTGGGTATTTTTTACATTTGCAGCTTTGCCATGGGAGGCATTACCATAGGCCTTATGTATTTTACAGGGAGCTATGGAGTTACTAACAATACCTTTGTATATTTGAACCATATTACATATCTCAATGTCTTAGCCGGATGTACTTTGACCTATTTGCTGATAAGTAGCTTTGCCGGGTGGATGAAGGACAGAGTAGTAGGATCAAATTTATGCTTTGAGGTGGAAATCTTCATAGGAGAAAAAAAAGTGAAATCAAAGGGAATGGTAGACTCCGGTAACTTTTTACGAGAACCCATTTCGGGCAATATGGCATTTATCGCTACTTTAAAATTAGCGGGAGAGTTTTTTCCATCTGAGATTACTGAGGTACTCAACCAATGGGAGGATGGTCAGCAATGCTACGATGCTTTACATGAAAAAAAATTGGCAAAGCGCATGAGATTAATCCCATATAATTCGGTGCAGGGCCAAAGAGGCATGATGTTGGGAGTAAAGCCGGATTTAGTCATTTTGAGGAAGGGGCAGGAGGAAAGACGGCTGATGGATATATATCTGGCTATCAACAAAGGGCATTTTAAAGTATCTGAAGAGGATTGCGAGATTTTACTGCACAGGGACATACTGGATAAGGGGATAGGCTGTTATGTTTAAAACAATATTATTACGTATGCTACAGTGGCTTCGGGGAAAGAGACCCCGAGACATTTTTTACATAGGAGGAAGTGATATTTTACCGCCACCACTTACGGCGGAAGAAGAGAAGGTACTTTTAGAAAAGCTCATGGAGAAGGATGAGACAGCCAGAACGGTTTTAATTGAGCGTAACCTCAGGTTGGTAGTCTATATTGCCAAAAAATTTGAAAATGCCGGAGTAAATGTGGAAGATTTAATCTCCATTGGAGCCATCGGACTCATAAAGGCTATCAATACATATGATCTGGAAAAAAATATTAAACTTGCCACTTATGCTTCCAGGTGTATAGAAAATGAGATACTCATGTACCTGAGAAGAAACAACCGCAGAAAGGGAGAGCTTTCCTTTGAGGAGCCTTTAAACGTGGACTGGGACGGCAACGAATTGCTGCTATCTGATATACTTGGTACGGAAAACGATGTGGTGTTTACCCATATCGAGGAGGAGGTCAACCGAGAGCTTTTGGGATATGCTTTGGCAAAGCTGTCAAAGCGTGAAAAACAGCTGATGGAGATGCGTTTTGGTCTCATCAGCGGGCGGGAGATGACTCAAAAAGAGGTAGCGGATAAGATGGGAATTTCCCAATCTTACATTTCACGGTTAGAGAAAAAAATCATCTCCAGATTGCGAAAAGAGATAAAAAAACTAGGATAGGATTTCACCAATTTGTCAATAATAAGGTATGCGCAAAACTGATTGCTTGGGGGGCAAGGCAGGAAT
>CAYWVS010000139.1:0-2884 GCA_964461765.1 uncultured Anaerovorax sp. | reverse complement strand
GCTATACACTTCCCACTACTAGGGCGTGTTCGGGACTTTCACCCGTTAGATTGCGCCCATGCTGGGCGCACCTTTAAAAAGGCGTTTCCGAAACGGAAACGCCTTTACTGTTATACTGTTAAAAGTTGTATTTTTGATTTAGTTTACTCAACAATAAGTTAATCTTAATACTTTACAGGAACCTGACAGCCATAGTGCTTTAATCCCTCTTCCAAGGCTACCATAAAGCCATCAATGTCCGCTGGAACGATAGTTCCTAATGAGCATAGTCTGAAGGTTGACAATGTGGATACCTTACCGGGATAAATTGTAAATCCTTTTTCATAAACATAGTCATGAATCTTTATGAAATCGAAGTTAGGATCATTAGGATATTTAACAGAAACCACTAATTTAGACTGCATTTCTCTTGGAATGATGGTTTCAAATCCGAGTCTGTCAAGTCCTTTGTAGATAGCTTCCCAAACGCTTTGGTGTCTGGCCCACTTAGCCTCCTCACCTTCTTCCCAGTATTCCTTGATGGCTTGCTCTGTGGCATAAATAGTCTGTACAGGTGGAGTAAAGTGCATTTCGCCCTTATTCTTTATGAAATCATATTGCATATAAAGGTTAGTGTAGTAGGATCTTGTGGTGTAGTCCTTTGATTCTTCTAACATCTTTGTGTTACCAATGACGTAAGATAAACCTGTCATAGACATGAGACCCTTCTGGGCTGATGCCATAATGAAGTCTAAATTATCTTTATCCATATCGATAGGAATCATTGCATATGTAGAAGTTGTATCAACGATCATCTTGCAGCCATATTTATGCGCCACAGCACCAATTTCTCTGATTGGGTTTAAAACCCCCGTTCCTGTTTCATGGTGGCAGCAATATACTACAGCAATATCCTTGTCGGCCTTTAATGCTTCCTCAACCTTTGCTACATCAATGGGTTCAGTAATAGAAAGCTTTAAATTCACATGATCCATATGATAGTATTCGCAGACCTCTGCTCCTCTTTCAGAATATGCCCCATTGTTTACAATGAGAATCTTCTTTCCGTCGGGTACCAAGGAACTGATACATGCATCAATATTAACAGTTCCGGATCCGCAGAACAATACTGCAGTGTATTTGTCAAGATCCCCATGCACAACTTTTACGAGATCTTCTCCCATTTTTTTCATGATGTCGCCAAATTCTTTTTCCCTAGGGCAAATATCAGGTACTACCTGAGCATATTTCACTGTATCAGTAGTGGTAGCAGGACCTGGATTTAACAACACATTTCTTTTTACTTTTGGATACTCCATTTGATTTTTCCTCCTTATCCATGAATCATAAAATGATAACTTAAACTATTGTTTTTTCTTTCTTCAAACCGGAACCAGCGATTAATGCAGCTACGATAATTACAACGCAAGTAGCTACGATGGAAGTAAATACAATATTCCAATTTCCTGTGTTTAATGCGAATCCGAAGAATAATGCTTGAGCAGATGCTCCAAGATATGCAGCACAGTCAAGGATACCGGCAGCAGTTCCACCGAATACTCTTCCGCCTACGTCAGTGGCATAAGCCCAAACAAGACCATTGATGGCGTAGATGAAAAATCCTGCGATAAATAACATGACGGCAGCGCCCATACCGGGACCCATTGTGGGGAAGATAAATACTGTAACACCTGCAACACCTGCGCATAGAATTACTGCAGGAATTCTGTTGGTAGGGCAATATTTGTCTGTGAGCCAAGGCACGATCAATGTACCGAAAGCCATTCCCAAAGGAAGACCTACGCTACCTAAGATACCTGCCTTTAAGTCTACATTAAATACATTTACATAATATTTAGGCATCCAAGTGAGAAGACCATATCTGGCAATACTGGATCCTGCGATGATGATCAACCAAAGGTCAAATCTCCATTTGCTGAAAAGATATATGTAAGGATAGATTTTACCTTTCTCTGCCACTACCTTCTTCAATTCCTCTTCTAATTTTTCTCTTTCAGGATCCGTCTCTTTATACTCTTCAAGTCCAACCTTAGATGGGCTGACCTTTACAACAAATGCATAGATTACAACTATGATACACATGATGATTACAGGGAAAGTAAATGCAGCTCTCCATCCCATCTGTGGTGCGATTGCAAAGGCAGCTAAAACGGAGAAGGAGGCTACTACCTGACCTAAACCGGAAGCGGCATTAGCAAAGCCAGTGGCGAAACCTCTGGAATTTCCCGGCCACCAATTGGCAAGCAAAGCCATACCGGGAGACCAAAGCATAGATTGAAAATAACCGTTAAAGCCCCAAATTACAGCAATTACCATAATGGAAGCTTGGAAGCTAATAAGTACGTTTGCAGCAGCGGATAAGATAACACCTACTACGATAAATCTTTGAATACCGAAAATTTCTCCCAGACGACCATTAAATAAGTGTCCCATTCCATAAGTCCAGAAGAAGATGGCAGAAGTAATTCCCAGAGCACCTGTGGTCCAACCTTCTTGTTCTTCCATAGCGGGTATGGTAAGACCCATGTTCAATCTTCCTGAATATAAGAAGCAATAGAGAATCGAAAAACCTAATAAACAAGTCCATGCACCTTTTTTGAACTTAGCAAATTGTTCAGGTGTGTAACCTAACATGTTTCCCATAACAATTCCTCCTATAATTACAAATAAATAATAACTATTAATCCAAAATCTTTTCTTAAGTTCATTATTGCTCAAGGCACTCTGCAATCCTGCGAGTGCCTTGAATTTTTATGGTGTTTTTAATTATGGCATTAGATAGTTTCGATTAATCCCTGTCCAGGTCTCATACCTCTTCTGAGCATTGGCTCAATCTGTCCGAAGATAATTTCAGGAACATAGGATACATCAGGTACTAAGAAGT
>CAYWVS010000138.1:0-2975 GCA_964461765.1 uncultured Anaerovorax sp. | reverse complement strand
ATTTAATCACTCCTTTATATTAATCTTTTGCACTTCTGATATTATATCTAATATGAGTAGCAATTTCAATTTATATTTTGTATATGGAGCAATTATTATTTTATGGTTCATTTATCTTATGATTTAAGTTAAAAAATTAAAAAAAAGGTCTTAGCTACTTTAGTAAAAGCATGGATCTAAATTAAGCGATACTCTTTGATATTCCAGAAAATATTATAAGTGCAACTTTGCTTGTATCCTAAAAAATAATCAGCAGAAAGCATTTTAGCCCTCTGCTGATAGTTTTTATAGAATTACGAAGAAGATTAGCTTATATTTGCACAATATCCACCATTTTGAAATCCTCCATGGTCTTATGCATCAGGAGACAGTTTGCCAGCGCATTGGCGGTATCGATGGAGGTGAGGCAGGCGATGTTTCGCTCGATGGCCTTTCTTCGCATCTGCACGGATTCAATGGCAGGCTTTCTTCCAATTTTGGAAGTCGAAACGACGAAATCCACTTCTCCGCTGTCGAATAAGTCCGTAGTATTGGGGGATGGTTCATTGTTTTTATTGATAATGATAGCCGGAATTCCATGACTTTGGAGGTACTTTCCGGTACCTCTTGTGGCACAAATCTTGTAGCCAAAGTCGATGAACTTCTGCGCCAAGGCAATCAGCTCCGGTTTATCCTGGTCCTTAACAGTTACCAATACGCAATTCCCCACCTTATGAAGCTCGTATCCTGCGCCAATCAAACCCTTGAAAAGAGCTGTTTCAAAGTCCTTGTCTATCCCCAAAACCTCTCCAGTGGATTTCATTTCAGGGCCTAAGTGGTCATCTGCATCATGCAGCTTGGGAAAACTGAAGACGGGAACCTTCACTGCTACGTATTCGCCTTCAGGACAGACACCGCTTTCATATCCCAATTCCTTCAAAGTATGTCCTATCATCACCTTTGTGGCCAGAGCTACAATGGGTACATTGGTCACTTTGCTGATATATGGTACCGTTCTTGAGGAACGTGGATTTACTTCAATAACGTATACTTGGTCTTCATATAATACGTACTGGATGTTCACAAGACCCAATACTTTTAATTCTTTTGCCAATCTTCCCGTATATTCTACGATGGTATCCCTGACGCTTTGAGAGATGGTCTGGGGAGGATAGACTGAGATAGAGTCTCCGGAGTGAACCCCTGCTCTTTCGATATGCTCCATGATACCGGGGATCAGGAATCGCTCGCCATCACAAACCGCATCTACCTCTAACTCTGTTCCCATCAAATATTTGTCAATGAGCACCGGGCTTGTTAAAGTTGTAGAAGTAATGATATCCATGTATTCCACCACATCGCTTTCCTTGTAGGCGATAATCATATTTTGGCCACCCAAGACGTAAGAGGGTCTCAGCAACACCGGATATCCCAAAGTCTTTGCTTCTTTCACTGCCTCTTCTGTGGTAAAAGCCATTCTACCATTAGGTCGAGGAATTTCACATTTTTCCAAGAGTTTATCAAAACGCTCCCTATCCTCTGCAGCATCGATGCTGTCTGCGGAGGTTCCAAGGATATTCATGCCGATATCCTTTAAGTGCTTCGTCAGCTTAATGGCGGTCTGTCCACCAAACTGAACCACCACACCCCATGGGTTTTCCGTGGCAATAATGGAATCCACATCTTCCGGTGTCAAAGGTTCAAAATACAGTCGATCGGATATATCAAAGTCCGTGGAAACCGTTTCTGGGTTGTTGTTGACGATGATTGCTTCATATCCTGCTTCCTTTAAGGCTGCCACGCAATGTACGGAGCAGTAGTCAAATTCAATTCCCTGTCCGATTCGGATAGGCCCTGAACCAAATACCAAAATCTTTTTCTTTCCTGAGTTCTTTGCTTCTATAAATTCCTTTGCTTCATTTTCCTCATCAAAGGTTGAATAAAAATATGGGGTCTGGGCGGGGAATTCCGCAGCACAGGTATCCACCATCTTATAGGAAGCGTGTAACTTCTTTTTAGGCTGCTTACCGCTGAGTCTTGTAATAGTGGAGTCCAAAAATCCTAGAGTCTTTGCCTCCTTATATTTTTCTTCTGTCAGCTCACCATCTGCCAAAGAAGCCTCCATATTTACCAAATTATTTAATTTATGTAAGAACCAGGGGTCAATCATGGTCTTTTCATAGATAGTATCTACTGAAATCCCTAGTTTTAGGGCCTTGTAAATCACAAACATTCGCTCATCGTCACAATTGCTTAGCAGTTCTAAAATCGCCTTGCTCTTTTTATTTGCTAATTTCTTCAAGTTTAATGTATCAAGCCCTAACTCAATGGAACGCACAGCTTTCATAATGGCCTGCTCAAAGCTTGTGCCGATGGACATGACTTCCCCTGTAGCCTTCATCTGTGTTCCCAATTCCCTCTTTGCATAGACAAATTTGTCAAAGGGCCATTTGGGGAATTTGACTACGATGTAATCTATAGCGGGCTCCATAGATGCGTAGGTTGTACCTGTGACCGTATTCAATATTTCATCCAGCTTATAACCTATGGCAATTTTGGAAGCCACCTTTGCGATGGGATATCCGGTAGCCTTGGATGCCAAAGCAGAGGACCTGGATACCCTGGGGTTTACTTCGATTACCGCATACTCAAAGCTGGTGGGGTGAAGGGCAAACTGCACATTGCAACCTCCTTCTACTCCTAAGCTCTGTACGATTTTTTTTGCTGCATCAGCCAACATGGTATATTCCTTGTGAGAAAGGGTGACCGCCGGTGCCACTACAATGGAATCTCCTGTATGTACTCCTACCGGATCCACATTTTCCATGGAGCATACCACAATGGTGTTGTCCCCGCTGTCTCGTATAATTTCAAATTCTATTTCCTTCCAGCCGGAAATGCACTTTTCTATAAGAATCTGAGTGATGGGACTCAGCTTTAATCCGTTTTCTCCAATGGTCATCAGTTCTGATTTTTTGCTTACGATGCCACCTCCG
>CAYWVS010000137.1:0-3047 GCA_964461765.1 uncultured Anaerovorax sp. | reverse complement strand
AAGCAAAAGAAGAAGCCCACAGAATGAGAAGTGAAGTGGAGCGTGAAGTTAGAGAGAGAAGAGCAGAAATTCAAAGATCTGAAAAAAGACTGATACAAAAAGAAGAAATCATTGATAAAAAGACCGAAAACATTGAGAGAAAAGAAGATAGCATTACAAAAAAAGAGCAATCTTTAATTGACAAACAAAAAGAATTAGATGGATTTATAGAAAAGCAAATGGTGGAGTTGGAAAGGATTTCCGGTTATACTGCGGAAGAGGCAAAGGGTATTTTGCTTTCCAATGTGGAGAAGGAAATTCGCTACGAAGCTTCTGTGATGATTAAAGACATCGAATCTAAGGCCAAGGATGAAGCTGATAAACGAGCCAAGGAAATTATTACCGGTGCCATTCAGCGATGTGCAGCAGATCACGTTGCAGAGAGCACGGTATCCGTAGTGCCCCTTCCTAACGATGAAATGAAAGGAAGGATTATCGGAAGAGAGGGTAGGAACATCCGAGCCATTGAAACTCTTACGGGGATAGATTTGATTATAGATGATACTCCCGAAGCGGTAATCTTATCCGGTTTTGATCCCGTTAGAAGGGAAATCGCCAGATTATCTCTTGAAAAACTCATAGTAGACGGACGTATTCATCCTGCCAGAATCGAAGAAATGGTGGAAAAATCACGAAGAGAAGTGGAAAACATCATTAAAGATGCAGGAGAACAAGCTACATTTGAAGTGGGGATTCACAACCTCCATCCGGAGCTTGTGAAGCTGTTAGGTCGTTTAAAATATCGAACCAGTTATGGACAAAATGTTCTGAAGCATTCTGTTGAAGTGGCTCATTTAGCAGGTCTTATGGCCGGTGAAATGGGAATGGATGCAAAGATTGCAAAGAGAGCCGGATTGCTTCATGATATCGGTAAATCCATAGATCACGAAGTGGAAGGTACCCATATTGATATTGGTATCGATTTACTTAGAAAGTATAAGGAATCCGAAGTGGTCATTCAAGGTATGGAAGCACATCATGGGGACTATGAACCGAAGACCATGGAAGCTATTCTCATCACGGCGGCAGATGCTTTATCGGCAGCTAGACCTGGGGCAAGGAGAGAGACTTTAGAAACCTACATAAAGAGGTTGACTAAATTAGAAGAAATTGCCAATACTACTTCCGGGGTTGAAAGATCCTTTGCCATTCAAGCAGGACGTGAAATTAGAATTATTGCGAAGCCTGATGAGATGAACGACGAAGGTATCGTATTTTTGGCCAGAGAAATCAGTAAGAAAATCGAAAGTGAATTAGAGTATCCCGGTCAGATTAAAGTCAGCGTAATCAGGGAAACTAGAGCAGTGGATTATGCTAAGTAAGGGGATATTTAAAAGGTCATGATTTATTAAAATAATAAAAGAAATAATTTGAATATTAAAAATAGAGACTGTGAGAGTCTCTATTTTTAATTGTGATACAGGGGGCGGATAATATCCGCCCCCTGTATCCGGGTAGGCGACCCCTCACGGTTGCCTTTGATTTAATAAATCCTGTGGACATCGAAGCCATGATCCTCTAGGATATCTAAGATTTGTTTGATATGGTCGTGACCGTTGGTCTCTACGGTCACCTCCAAGGCCACTTTGTTGGAATAACGATCCAATGCCTTAAACTGGTTGTGCTCCAATTCGATAACATTGGCGTTGTTTTCAGCTAAAAGCCCCGCAACCTTTAACAGCTGTCCCGGCTTATCCGGTAAATCCACAGAAAAGCACATAATTCTTCCTCGGCTAATCATACCTTGGTTGATAATGGAGGAAATGGTTACCATGTCGATGTTTCCACCGCTAACCAAGCAAACCACTTTCTTACCGGGTTTGGCTACCTTTTTCAAAGCAGCTAAGGGAACCACGCCTGCTGTTTCTGAAACAATTTTTTGCTTCTCCATTAAAAGCAGTACATTTTCCATAATGTCCTTTTCTGAAACAGAGATGATTTCGTCAACAAAATTTTTTACCATTGCAAAGGGCAGTTTTCCCGGTTGCTTTACAGCTACACCCTCAGCACTGGTCTTCAGGGAGGATAATCGAGTGATTAGACCTTCTTCAATGGAAATTTTCATGGACATTGCACCCACCGGTTCCACTCCAATGACTTTTATAGCAGGATTTTTTGCTTTTACTGCCGATGCGATTCCTGCAATCAAGCCGCCGCCTCCCACAGGCACCAAAATTTCATCCACACTTTCCAGCTCATCTAGAATTTCTAAGCCAATTGTACCCTGACCGCATAAGACGTCGTAATCATCAAAGGGATGAATAAAGGTATAGCCGTGTTCCTCAGACAGTGACATTGCCTTATTGTATGCTTCATCATACACATCACCGTGAATGACCACTTGAGAACCGTATGCCTTTGTAGCATCTATTTTTAGCAGAGGGGTTACATTGGGCATTACGATGGTGGACCGGATATTTTTCGCATGAGCAGAAAAGGCAACTCCTTGGGCATGATTTCCCGCCGAGGAAGCTATGATCCCCTTTTCCTTTTCTGCCTCCGTAAGATTGGCAATCTTGTTATAGGCTCCTCGAATCTTAAAGGAACCCGTTACCTGTAAATTTTCAGGCTTAATGTAAATTTGACATCCGTACTCTTTGCTATAAAAATCGCTGAACATCAAAGGAGTTTCTTTAATGATGCCCCTGAGGTTTTGGCGAGCCTTTTCGATGTTTTCTAAGTGATTTAGCTCCAGATATTGTTTCACTTGCTCTGATTTCATCCGTTTCCTCCCAAATTGCTTTTTTTAGGAAAGCATTTCTTTTCTATAAGTAATAATTTTCAATTGATTTTTCATATTATGGAATAGTTTATATTCTTAGCAACATTTAGTCAACTATAAGTAAAAAATAAAAATAAAATTTATGGAAATAAATGATTATGTTGAAGCAATTGAATGAAAAGCTGAAAAATAAAATAAAATTCTCATAATTAAATGTCATATGGAAGGACCTCCCTTCATATAGTGTAAGGACTATAGTGGAACAAGTATAGAGGAGGTTTTTAAT
>CAYWVS010000136.1:0-3148 GCA_964461765.1 uncultured Anaerovorax sp. | reverse complement strand
TAATCATTTTTGTAATTCCTCCTTGAATTAAAACTAGCTGTGGCAACTCCTTGCCATTTCATTTGTCAGTATATATCATGAAAACATTTGTTTTATGATTGAGTTAAATTTTTCAAAAGTAACTTCTAAAAGACAACCCCTTTTTCTTACTTAAGCCTTTTGCCTGCGTAGCAGGTTAGCCCTATCTTTATTACTGAATGGTTCTTTGAAGTTACGGTTTTCATGTGGGCTTTCTTTGCCTCACAGTATATATATCGCACGGAAATAGACTGCATTAACAAGAAGAATTTGGCATAAAAATTGAAAAAGATTGAAATAACAACGAATAATTTAAATTTTCCATTTTTTAGAAAAAAACAAAATTCATATATTTCAAATTTACTAAAAATAACAATTTTTTATCAATAAAAATAATTCAAATATAAATGGACGAAAAAATCAATGAAAATTTACAGAAATTTCCTTTACAATTTATTTGACATATTTTTTTGCATTGAGTATAATAATATCAAAGAGTAGAAATACTCAAAAAGCGGTGTACCCTACCAAGAGTGGGAGCTCAAAAAGCGGTGTACCCTACCAAGAGTGGGAGCTAAGAAAAAGGTCGAGCAATGTCTCGTCCTTTTTTGGAGGAAAAATAATGAGATTTTCTTTTTACACAGTAGATGAAGATTATTGTAAATATGAAAAATCAAATTGATTTTTTAAAAATTTATGATGGTATCTGGGGAGCAATTAATCTTAATAATATGATCCCAATACATAAAGAAAGTATAGAAAAAGTTAATATAAAAATATTGGAGTCAGATGTAGAAGACGACATTGCATATAAAAATCTTCTTTCCAATCAACTTTCGTGGTGTAATGCCAACTATTCTAAAATTATTCTACAGGCAACTAAGCTTTATCATAGCATAACTTCAGGTAAGGCAAGACCTGAATTGAAAAATCGCTGTTGCAATTTCCTAATTGATGAAAATTTATGTGCTAAATATAAACTAAAAGACCCTTCACAAAGGTAGTTAAAGCATCAAAGCCTTAACTGAAATTTGTTTCCGGTGTTCAACCTCACTGCTATAGTTCTTTTCACTTAAAGGAAGATCAAAAAGACTTTTGTACAATGACAAATTGGAGTTTCATATATTAGAGCTAAAGAAGATACCGGGAGAAGTAAAAGAGACCTTTACGTGCACGACAAATAGACAATTCCTTCAATATTCCCTGACCAATGCGGAAAATATTGCTCGACATAAAAAATATCAAATTTTTTAAATTAAAAACAAGTTATAATTGGTTTAATTATATATAATTACATAATATGGAAATTTATATCGCGGTTCTTCTAACTGTAACTCTTCAGATTTTCCTAATGTTAAATGACTAAAATCTATTAAAAGATTTATTTATAAACATCCAGTCATATTCTGATTTTATAATTAATGTGCATAAAATATGCAATTAATTGCAAATATTAATATAAAATTTATGCAATAAATAACTATTATTCGTGTATAAAATATGTATAACTATTGACTTTTGCAAGATATTTGATATACTTTAAATTATTAAAGGAGTGAAAGGATATGCTTAGAAGAAAGATAAATGAAGAACTTATATCTTGGAAAAACAATGAAGACCGTCTTTGTCTTTTAATAAAAGGTGCTCGTCAAGTTGGAAAAACATTTAGTATAAAGGCCTTCGCTGAAAAAAATTATAAAAATTTAGTAGAAATTAATTTTTATGAAAATCCGGGTTATATGGCTATTTTCGATGGTGATTTAAATGTTAATAACCTCATCAAACAAATTTCTTTACGTGTACCAAATGCAAATTTGATTCCCGGTGAAACCTTAATTTTTTTAGATGAAATTCAAAATTGCCCCAAAGCACGAACAGCACTTAAATTTTTGGCCATTGATAAGCGATTTGATGTAATCGCCTCCGGTTCAATGCTTGGAATAAACTATAAAGAAGTTATTTCATATCCGGTAGGGTATGTTGATCAAATAGAAATGCATTCCCTTGATTTCGAGGAGTTTTTATGGGCCAATGGAGTTTCTGACAGTTCGATTCAAGATATTAAGAATTATTTTAATCACGCACAGGCTGTGCCTGCGGCTATGCACGATCGAATGATGGAACTTTTTAAGGAATATATTGTGGTTGGTGGCATGCCACGAGTAGTGCAGGAATTTGTTTCTACACATAACTTTTCAAATGTTTTGCGTATTCAAAAGGCAATTGTCAATGATTATACCGATGATATCGGAAAATATGCTGAGGGTAGCGAAAAAACAAAAGCACGTGAATGTTTTTTATCAATTCCAAAACATTTATCAAAGGATTATAAAAAATTTAGATATTCTTTAGTTGAAAAAGGAGGTTCGGCACGTAAATTTGGAGGTAGCTTAATGTGGCTTTTTGATGCGGGTATTATTAGTTTCTGTTATAATCTTTCTGCACCGGAGCTGCCCTTAGAAGGCAACGCAAAAAGTGATGAATTTAAAGTTTATATGCGAGATACGGGGCTTTTGATGGCAATGCTTGAAGATGGTTCCCAAGAAGACATTATCGATGGAAACTTAGGCATATATAAAGGGGCTATCTATGAAAATATTATTGCTGATTTTTTTGTAAAAGCCGGTAAAAAACTATATTATTATGAAAAAGATAATCGTCTTGAAATCGACTTTTTTATTCGTAGAAATAAAGAGGCGGTTGCTGTGGAGGTCAAATCTGCCGAAAACACAAAATCCAAGTCCCTGGCAGCAGTGATGAACTTTAAAGGAGTAGGTGCAGGAATAAAATTATCATCAAAGAATGTGGGAAAGAAAGACAACATCGAAAGCTTTCCGCTCTACATGGCAATGTTTTTATAGACCACTCTATAGATGTGGGATAACGATTACTTTTGGTTTGGCCGCATAAAGAATTGGAAGAATAACTTTCCTAAAAAATAACGTTATTTAAAGAAAAGTTTATGGCGAGCCTAGGCTCGCCATAAACTTTTCAAATATACTTATCAAGAAACTACCAAGGTTGTCTATCATAAACTATCTAAGTAATTGAAGAACGCCCTGAGGGATCTGGTTGGCCTGAGCAAGCATAGCCTGAGCAGACTGAGTCAGAATGTTGTTCTTTGTGAAGT
>CAYWVS010000135.1:0-3194 GCA_964461765.1 uncultured Anaerovorax sp. | reverse complement strand
TTCCTGCTGCACGGGAGACATGGCGATGAAATAAGCGGATAAGCCACCCATTCTGACCATTAGACCGCGATGCTTATCGGGGTTAACCTGCGCATCCTTTAAATCCTCCACATTGTTGCTGGTGATGGTCATAATCTGTCCCCCAAGCTCACAGAAAGAATTGATGATACCGGTCATTCGCTGTAATCCCGATTCCCCTGAGACGTCAGAAGAATTGATGGAAAGATCCAAGGGTGCACCGCTGAAAAATTTGGTTAAATCAGGTTTTGTAGCACTCTTGATTACAGCGGTAGGTCCGTTTTTATCTGCGCCGGGGGTAGGGGAGAAGTTTGGTGCCAAAGGGTCACCCATATATCTTCCGTCAGGAGAAGGTCCGATCTCTCTGCCCAAAGCTGCATAATTTTCAAAAGTACCTATGCCACATGGAAACTTAATTCGAAGATTCTTCTCATTCCATTTTGCAACATGATCTTGAAAGTCTTTAATAAGTCTACATCCTATAGCGTCTACATCGGAATCGTCGTTACCATATTTGGGTGCGTGGTTCATCACCGTAGCTCTTAATTTTTCGTGACCCTTCCAATTATCTTTCAATGCTACAATCAAATCTTCCAAAGTGATCAGTTTCTGTTCAAAGACAAGGTTTTTAATAACCATCAAGGAGTCTAGAATACTGGAATACCCAGTTAGAAGGATACAGTGGAAGATATACTTTGCACCGTCCTGACTGAGATCTCTTCCGCTCTTAATGCAATCTCCGATGAGGGTAGACATGAGAGGATCCGGTGCAATCATATAGCTTAGGCCAAAGTTATCCAAACGTCTCTGGCATTGCATATCTATGTAATGGTTGGTTTGTTTTACATAGGCTTCGTAAACTTCATCAAAGCTTTTGAACTCCAATGGGTTTCCCGTATCCAGACCTTCCAGCTTCTGATTATGACGTGATTCTCCTTGGAAAAGTACCCACTCTAGGCATCGTACATTCATGATATGAGCATAGCTGAAATGGCTCTGCCCTTGCACCAGGCATTCCCAACATCCATCATTGGAATAGTCCCTTGCATCTTCAATGGGCACTCCCAGATCTACAAAGCCGGGAACGATGGTTTCGTCGTTGTAAATCATGGGTTCTCCTCGACCGTATCTAAGTACATCTGCCAATTTTTCTACAAATTCAGGTGGAGTATTTTTATGTATTCTGGCCCCTAATGTGGGCATAAGTAGCTGCATATCCTTCATAATTTCAACAAACATATAGGAAATGTCTGTGGTAGCATCGGTTCCGTCGGGGTTAACACCGGCAACCATGCAGTTCATAAGCCAGTCATTTCCAGATTGACCGTAATTATAATTGGCTTCGCTGTTGATGCTTTCGTTTTCCTGCCAAGTGAGGGCTCGAACGAGATAACCACCCGTTTGATTCATGCCACTCTTTTCACTTTCTTTATCGGGAATAGAACCCTGAGAAAATAATCCGAAGTCATAGTGATTTTCTGCTTTTTTAGTATCCTGGATGACACGTTCGTTGCATTTGGTCAGGAAGCTGGCTAAAATATCTCTGGCCTCATCCTTGCTAAGGGTTCCATTCTTTAGATCGGCTTCATAATATGGGTAAAGAGTGGTGTCTGCACGACCCAGTGGAATATACTCACCGCCGCTGTTAATCATGGCATAAGTAAACCAGAAGGATTGTACCGCCTCCAAAAAGCTTCGTGCAGGGTTTAAAGGAACGTTGGAACAGCAAGCATAAATGCTTAGCAAATCTTTTTTTCGCTGAGGGTCTTCGCACTTAAAAGCCATGTTTAAGGCCACCTCGGCATGTCTTTTGGCAAAAGCAACCAATCCTTCCAGCGAAATCAACATGGCCTTAAAATTGTTTAGAGACATCTCATCGGGTTTTTCCTTGCCCAACTCTTTTTCGATAGCTTGTGCGATTTCGTCCTTTAAGCCTATTACTCCAACCTTTAAAATCTTCCAAAACTGGGGAGGATGGTGACCCCATACGGAGGCTTCATTCAGCTGATAGGTGGCAGCCAAGGCACCTTCTTCAGCAGTGTAATATTTTGGCATTACAGTACCCCAACCAACGCTGTTCTGATTGGGATTTCCCACGATGAGCTCATCGGGTTTAATGATGGCAGGTAAATTTTCGCCCATGTACTTTTGTGCATATCCTTTTCGAACCACCATGGGTTCTAAAGTGATTTCCGGCCAAGAATCCAAAATGTTGGTATCTTTAAAATGCCAGGTGCCGGGATCGTGAAACTCTACTTCGAAAAGTCTTTTCTTAAGGTTTTCCATTCTTTTTGACATAGACATATGAAACTCCTCCTTTTAAGTTTATTTAATGACTAGGTTTCTGCGTTTTCTATCTGTAGTCAGATAAACAGCGGCCAATACGATTACACCAAAGGTAACCTGCTGCCAAAAGGCGCTGACACCAATAACGTTCATTCCATTTTGTATCAGAGTAACCAGGATTGCTCCTGCAAAAGTCTTTAAAAGACCCCCTTTACCGCCGGAAAGGGAAGTTCCTCCCAAAGCTACTGCGGCGATGGCCATGAGGGTAAAGGGTTCTCCAACGGTGGGGATTCCGCTCTTCAAGTTGCATGCGAAGAATATTCCGGCAAAGGAGGCAAAGAAACCTGCTGCTATAAAGACCCAAATTTTCGTTTTATCTACGGGAAGTCCTGCCATTCTGGCTGCACTTTCATTTCCTCCGATGGCATAGAGAGTTCTTCCGAATTTGGTGCGTTTTTCCACCACTAACAGGAGCAGAAGAACACAGCACACCAGAATAAAGGGAAGGGGAATAAAGGATATTTTAACCTTATACCACTCCATGTATTGCCAGTTTGCCCTCACAATCTGTTGAGGGGATCCCTTGGAAAGGAGTAACGCCACGCTCATCCAAATGCTCATGGTGCCAAAGGTGGCAATAAAGGAGGGAATCTTCACTTTTACAAAAAGTACTCCGCTTACGATACCTGTAAAGATGCCGGTGCATAAGGCTAAAGGATATGCGCCCCAACCCAGCGATCCTACGGAAATGGCGAAGACTACACAGGAAATAGAGCTTACGGCTCCTACGGAGAGATCTATGCTGCCGATGAGCAGGATAAAGGTGACTCCGATGCCCATGGCCATTAAGGCGCTCATGTCTCCCAAGATGTTGGATAAGTTTCTCATTC
>CAYWVS010000134.1:0-3207 GCA_964461765.1 uncultured Anaerovorax sp. | reverse complement strand
TTTGAATATAGAAACACTTTAGGATTAACCTTTGACCCTAGTCACTTGCTATGGCAAGGGGTAAATCCCACCACCTTCCTGAAGGACTTTGGGGAAAAGGTATATAATGTTCATATGAAGGATGTAAAGATCAATAGGGATGGGCGAGGGGGTCTTCTGGGATCTCATATTTCCTTTGGGGATACTCGACGAGGTTGGAACTTTATTTCAATCGGACATGGTGATGTGAACTTTGCGGAGATTGTCCGAGAATTAAATCAGATGAAGTATACAGGTAATATTACCATTGAATGGGAAGACAGCGGTATGGATCGCATGTATGGTGCCAAGGACGCTTTAGCCTACATTCAAAGACTTAACTTCCCTGTGTCAAAGGTGGCATTTGATGATGCCTTGAGCTCGTCTATATAAGGGATGAAGAGATTTGGCACACAGTTAAGGCGGTTGTAGTAAAGGGTATTAGAAACTCATCAATAGAAAATGAAAAGGAATGAAAAGGACAAAGTGAAAACTTGTCCTTTTTTTGGTTGGCTAAAAAGCAAAAGTATGATATACTTATTGAATCCAAAGCCAAAATGTGGCAAAAAATGAAAGGACAACGGTTTTATGGGAATCTTAAAAATTGCCTTTGTAGCCTTACTTTGTATGCCAATATTGTATGTCGGATTCATCATGTTTTCAAAGCTTCTGGATGAATACATGAGCAAAGTAAAGTAGGAGACAAAATGAAAAAAGGTTTATTTATCACCTTTGAAGGCCCGGATGGGTCAGGTAAAACCACACAAATTCACCTGCTAAAGAATTATTTAAACGAAAGAGGATACGAAGCTGTCATTACCAGGGAGCCCGGTGGAACCAGGATCAGCGAAAAGATCAGAACCCTCATTTTAGATAGAGATAACCGGGAAATGGATCACCTGACAGAAGCATTGCTATATGCGGCTTCCAGGGCACAACATGTTTCAGAGTTAATCATTCCTAACCTTGAGAAGGGCATAACGGTTATCTGTGATAGATTTATGGATTCCAGCATTGCTTATCAAGGTTATGGAAGAAAGCTAGGTGAACAGGTACAAGTAATTAATGAGTATGCAGTAAAAGGGATATTACCTAATTTAACCTTCTTTTTAAAGGTTGCCCCTCATATTGGCAAATCCAGAATTGAGGTGGAGGTTCAAGATCGATTGGAGATGGAAAAAATTCAATATCATAACGATGTATTTGAGGGCTATTTGGAGTTGGAACGAAAATATCCAAACAGAATTGTACCCATGGACGGAACTCAAAGCATAGAAAAAATCCATCAGTCCATCGTTGAACATATTGATAAACTTCTTTTTAAGGGGCAGTCATGAAGATAACAGAACGATTGATGTCATTTTGCCAAAATGATAAAGTTTTTCATGCATATATTTTAGAAGGAAAAGATCAGAGCAAAAAACTGAGTTTGGTTAATGAATTTTTAAAAAGACTGTTAATTGATGATGTTAATAGTGGTGCAAAAATTGAACATGGAAATCACGAGGATATCTACTACGTAGAAGCAGAAGGAAATTCTGTTAAGGATGAGTCTATAGAGGAAATCCAAGGGTGTATCAGAAAAAAACCTAACCACGGCAACCGAAATGTGGTAATTATCAAGGATGCGGACAAGATGACCTTAAGGGCACAAAACAGACTTTTAAAAACCTTGGAAGAGCCATTAGGGAATGCTGTATTAATTTTACTTTCTGAGAATATTCAGCATCTTACGGAAACTATTCGATCTAGATGCACCATTCTTAGAATTAATGAAGAGGATATTGCTTTTGATCAGCAATGGGTGGAGCTAGCTCGTGATGTGGAGGATGGAATTTTAAATGGGGATAGCTTCATCAATATTACAGAAAAAATATCAGAGAAGGTTATAGAAAAAGCACATGCTTACATATTCTTAGATTGCCTTGAAAAATGGTATAGAGATATTTTTTTGTTTAATTATATAGGTTCCCCAATGGGCAACTCAGATAATATGAGTAATGTTTTAAAAGAAAAAAATATTTTATATAAAAGAGAAAAAATTTATAATATAATCGACAGTATTGAAGAAGCCAGATTAGATCTCAATAGGAATATAAATACGATTTATGCTTTGAAAAAATGCATATTACAAATCGGAGGATGATTGCATGATTAAAGTTGCGGGAATTAAGTTTAAAAAAGCGGGAAAAGTCTATTATTTTGATCCTGATAATCTTGATATACAGCAGGGTACCAATGTGATTGTAGAAACTACACGAGGATTGGAGTTTGGTGTTGCTACTCGTGGGGTAATGGAAGTTTCAGAAAAGGAAGTTGTGTTTCCTTTAAAGAAAATTATTAGAATTGCTACCGAAGAGGATATCGCTCAAAATAAGGAAAACCTTAAGAAGAAATTGAAGGCTCTAGAGCAGTGTCAAGAAAAGATTAACAAGCATCGGTTAGATATGAAATTAATCGATGTAGAACATACCTTTGATAACAGCAAAATTATCTTTTATTTCACCTCTGATGGCCGGGTTGACTTTAGAGAGCTTGTAAAAGATCTGGCAGGGGTTTTTAAGATGAGGATCGAGCTGAGGCAAATCGGTGTCAGGGACGAGTCTAAGATGGTAGGCGGCATTGGAACCTGCGGAAAAGGCCTTTGCTGCCACACCTGGCTTCCTGAGTTTGAACCCGTGTCTATTAAAATGGCTAAGGTGCAAAATCTTTCCTTAAATCCCACCAAGATTTCAGGGATTTGTGGAAGACTCATGTGTTGCTTGAAATTTGAAAATGCTATTTATGAAGAGCTTCGTAAGGGTATGCCCGACGTTGGGGAGAAAATATTGACTCCGGATGGCATGGCTTTGGTAATGGACTCTAACATTCTGGAAAACAAAATCAAGGTGAGGATGATTATTGAAGAAAAAACTGCGGATAAGCAAGAAAAATTAAGCACTGAGTTAAGCATCTATAAAAAAGAGGATATTAAAAGGACAGAGACCAAGAGCAGAAATCATAAGAGTCTTGAAGAAATAGACGAGGCTTTATTAGATGAGATCAAAGACTTGCTAAAAGAATGATACTTAAAAATGTTAATAAGCACTAATTTTCCCGAATAAACATTAATGAACCAACCTTTGAAAGGTTGGTTTCTTATTATGTAGGAAATATCGCTTGCGATATTTCTGGAATATCAAAAAAGGT
>CAYWVS010000133.1:0-3399 GCA_964461765.1 uncultured Anaerovorax sp. | reverse complement strand
AAAATCCTTTGTCTAACATTACAACCAATACTTATGACAAAATAAAGACAGGGGCTAAAAGCTTATCCGAGCATACAAATAAATTATTAAATGCTAACAAGGGAAATCTTTTTGATGGCAAAGAAAAGCCTGATAAAGCCATCACTGACGAAATAAAAGGTTTTGCTTCTGATTATAATTCATTGATTTCAACTATGCAAGATTCCGGGAATGTTTCCTATAAAGGATATGCGCAAGAGATGAAGAATCAATTGATCTCCATAAAAGATAAATTGGCTGATATCGGGATTACATACAATAAGGATGGCTCGTTAGGCATTGATACTAAACAATTAGAAACTGCCGATATCAATAAGTTAAAGAGTCTGTTTCATGGTAAGGACAGCCCTATGACTCAGGTTTCTGAAAAGGCTTCTTATATCGAGAAAAGAGTTGCCCTTGATAAAATAATAAGCGCTTATGATACCTCGCAATTAAATGGGTTTAATTTAAAAGTTTAAATAATCAATACTTTAATTGGCTCTCTAAATCATTATCTAAAATAAAGGAGTCTAGAGCAATTCCATATGCCCTAGACTCCTTGTTAAAAATTAAATTTTTTTCTTGTTTTCACAGTTTGTACAACTTTGCATCCACTACTATTAAAAGGTAACGTCATTGCCATAGAAGCAACACTTAAATAGTTCTTGCATTTGTTCCGGTGTTATTTTTCTGGGATTTGATCCGGTACAGGCGTCTCCTACTGCATTGGCAGAAAAAGTAGGTAGCTTTTCTAAAAATTCTTCTTCATTTACGCCAAACTCTTGCATTGTTTTAGGAATATTCATCTTTTTATTTAAATCGTTAATTTTTTCAATGAGTGCATTTACTAATTCTGCATCGCTACTTCCGGTAAATCCTAAATATTTAGCGATTTCAGCATACCTGCCGGTAGCTTCTTTTGCATTATATTGAATGACATATGGCAAATACATGGCATTGGCACATCCGTGAGGAATATGTCCTGTAGAGAATACCGCACCTGTCTTATGCGCCATAGAGTGAACGATTCCCAGTAATGCATTGGTAAAGGCCATGCCGGCAAGACATTGTGCATAGTGCATTTTTGCCTTTGCAGTTTTATCTCCGGAATAGGAGGCTTCCACATAATCAAATACCATTTGAATAGCTTTTAATGCAAGTGGGTCGGTAAAGTCTGAATTTAAGGTAGATACATAAGCTTCAAATGCATGAGTTAAAGCATCCATTCCGGTATGTGCTACCAATGTAGGGGGCATAGTTTCTGCAATTTCAGGGTCAACAATGGCCACGTCTGGTGTAATATTATAATCTGCCAGAGGATATTTAATGCCCTTCTCATAATCGGTGATAACAGAAAAAGCTGTTACTTCAGTTGCGGTTCCAGAAGTGGAAGGAATTGCTACAAAACGTGCCTTTTGACGAAGCACTGGGAAGGAAAACGGTGTTACGAGAGTCTCAAATGAAGTCTCAGGGTATTCGTAAAAAGCCCACATTGCTTTTGCGGCATCAATAGGTGAACCGCCTCCCATGGACACAATCCAGTCAGGTTCAAACTCACGCATTGCCGCAGCACCTGCCATGACCGTTTCAATAGACGGATCTGGCTCTACGTTCTCGAAAAGCTGTACTTCCATACCTGCTTCCTTTAAATAGTTTACAGCTTTATCAAGAAAGCCAAATTTTTTCATGGAGCCTCCGCCAACAACAACGATGGCCTTTTTCCCTCTTAAGTTTTTTAGTTCTGCAAGCGTACCGTTACCAAAATAAATATCTCGTGGTAAAGTAAATCTACTCATATCATTTCTCCTTTCAGTGAAGCATCTATAATGTGTTAAAAAAATAACAAAGCGAACTATACCATTGTAATGTCGCTAAATTATTTTGTCAAGGGTTGAATTGTATAAATTGTGTAAATTTTTTCAACAAATTATTCTGATTTAAATCGAAAGTAAATAAGCAAAATATTCGACCTTCAGTTTTTTCAATTGTTTTTGTAAAAATGTAATATTTGAATTTTTATTTTTAGATAATATTGTAAAATGAAACATTTCTTCAATTAAAATATAATGAGACATTTTCTTAAGTAATATATAGTGAGACATTTTCTTAAGTAAATTATATGGGGACATTATCACAAGTTCAACATATTTTTGATAATTTTATTGACATGAATAAAGTTAAATGATAAAATCAATATGACTAAAAAATAAATTTAGTCATATTGATTTGGAGGTGCATCATGCCAAGATTTAACGAGAGCGAAAAGGCGATTATTCAGGAAAAGCTATTTGTTGAAGGTGAACGCCTATTTACTCAGTATGGTATTAAAAAGGTAACTGTGGATGATTTGGTTAAGGCGGCTGGTATTGCAAAAGGCTCTTTTTATGCTTTTTATACCAATAAAGAGCATTTATATTTTGACATTACAGCACGGCTCCAACAAAAGTTATGGAGTGACCTAGATGTATTTTTGAGGGAAAACCAAACATTGCCGCCGGTGGAACTGACAAAGCAAAGTATCCTTTGGATGTTTTCCAAGTTAGACCATTATCCCATGTTAAAACAAAATGACGGCGAGATTGCCGCATATCTATACCGGAAGTTGCCGCCGGAAGTACTTGCAGCACACACGAAAGACGATAGCTATGAAATTACAAAATTACAGGAATATGGCGTTCATTTTAAATGTGAGGTAGATACAGTTACTAAAATCCTGCAAATCTTGGCAATCGGTTTTTTGAGTCTGCAAAGTGATGCGGGGGACAATAGCGAACCCAACAGTGAGGCCATTACGATGATATTGGACGGGGTATTAAAGGAGATTGTGTGCGATGAAAGAGATCAGTGTTAGGGACGTTTTTTTACAATATCCCGGTGCAAAGTCAGAAACGATACAGGGTATCAGCTTTGATGTGAATAAAGGAGAAATCTTTGGATTTTTAGGTCCATCTGGTGCGGGCAAAAGCACGATACAAAAGATATTAACCGGTGTGCTGCGTAATTACCGTGGTTCTGTTTTAGTTTTTGGTGATGAGATGAAAAACAGAAAAAGTAATTATTTTGAAAAAATAGGAGTAGATTTTGAATTTCCGAATTTTTACAGTAAGTTTACGGCGTTAGAAAATCTACGTTTTTTTTCTTCGCTCTATTCTGTGGATACGGTTGATCCTATACAGCTTCTGAGGAAAGTAGGACTCGAAGGGGATGGAGAAAAAAAGGTAGGCAGTTTTTCTAAGGGAATGAAAATGCGGTTAGGGTTTGTACGAGCTTTGCTCCACAATCCGGAGCTGTTGTTTTTAGATGAACCTACCAGCGGACTTGACCCGGCAAATGCAAGAACCTTAAAAGATATGATACTCCAACAGAAAAGCAAAGGGA
>CAYWVS010000132.1:0-3540 GCA_964461765.1 uncultured Anaerovorax sp. | reverse complement strand
CCGCATGGTTACAAACAATTGCGAAATTCAATCCTTTTCAATGGTTCATCAATGGTTTGCGAAACGGGCTTTCCTCAGATCTTCATGGCTACTTTCTCAATATCGGTCTGTTGTGTTTGGTACTGATTGTTACTTTGTCGTTGGCTATAAGGACATTTCGTTATACGGATTCGTAAGAAACTCAAAAAATTACAAAAGTGACAAATCGTCATTTTTATGTTGACATTTTCTCCTCTCTGTTTTATCATTATAAATGACATACAGTCACTTTAATTGCAGGGAGGAACTCTTTATGCCAAAAGTTACGGACGAATACTTAGCAGATAAAAAAAATTTAATTCTCGAATTTACGGGTGAGATATTAAAAGAAAAGCCCCTTTATCTAATTACAATGAGAGATATTATAAAAAGGGCTGGTTTTAGCCAAGGCGCAATATATCGGTACTATGCAAATGTGGATGAAATTTATGTGGACTTCATCAACAGAAATACTACCGATACCTTGTTAGAGAAAAAAATTGATGATTTATTAACCTCAGCGCAATCGGAAAAAGCAATTTTGATGCAATGTATTATTGCAATTGGAGAATATATTGGCGAGTTATTAAACTCAGTGGGTGGCAAACTATTTTTTGAACTTTTGGTATCCTACGCTTACCATACGGAAAAGAGAAATTCAATATTCCCAAAACTAAATTTTAAGCAAAGCATTGAATACGCGCAGAATAAAATTCTGGAATATGTATTAAAGAACATCCATAAGGGTGTATTTCACCCTACCATTCCTGTGGATTCCATTGTTATGTTTACCTGCGTTGCCATTGACGGGATCTCGCAGGGCGTAGCAATAGGTTCTATTGGTGATAACAATCAAGATGCAAAGATCGATGTTAATGTACCAGAAATGTTTCAGACCTTAGCCAAATCTATCATCAATTTCTTGGAGGAATAAAACGTATAGTTTAAAAAAAGAAACATAAAAATGAAAACTGTCCGTATAGTTTTGCTCTAACAATAAAAATAAAAAATATTTTTAAATATTTTGGAAAAAGCCACATTGGTAATTACATGCAAGGCAGGAGGTAGCTATGAATTTAACCAGTAATAAAAAACCTTATAACAGAGATTTCTATTTGATGATATTGGGGCAGATTGTATCTATACTCGGTTCATCTCTTTTGCGGTTTGCCCTTTCACTCTATGTTTTGGATTTAACAGGGCGAGCGGATTTGTTTGCTACCCTTTTCGCGATATCAAATATTCCACTTCTCCTCACCCCACTGGGAGGAGCAATCGCTGACCGCTTTAATCGCCGAAATTTAATGGTAATTTACGACTTTATCAGTAGTTTCATTGTGCTTGTGTTGTTTATTTTAATGTCAGCAGGAAATCTATCGGTAATCCTAATTGGTACAGTCATGGTGTTATTGTCGTTTATCAGTGCAATGTATACTCCTGCGGTAAACGCCAGTATTCCCCTATTGGTCCCAGAAAACAAAATCGAGAGTGCAAATGGTATTGTAATGGCGGTGCAATCATTGTCAGCCGTAGCGGCCCCAATTTTAGGAGGTCTTTTATATAGTTGGGTGGGTGTAGGTACACTTATTTTCACAAGCTGTTTAGCATTTTGTTTGTCCGCTGTGATGGAGATTTTTATTAGGATACCATTTGTGAAACGAGAACAAGAGGAACATATAATTCCTACCATAGCAAAGGACTTGAAATTCGGATTTGTTTACGTGATTCAGCAATCCTTTATCTTGAAATCTATAATATTGGCGGTACTGCTTAATTTAATTCTATCTCCTATTTTATTGGTGGGCGCTCCTATCATCTTTCGCGTAACGATGCAAAGTACTGACACGATGTATGGTGTGGGCATGGGGCTTATCAACTTTGCCAGTGTTTTAGGTGCTTTAACCGTAGGCATTTTTACAAAAAGGTTAGGAATGAATACAGTGTACCGATGGCTTATTGCTACGGCTGTATTGCTTTTACCTATGGCATTGTCTGTAGCGCCACTAACCCTGAATCTCGGATACTACCCATCATTTGCCTTATTTATGCTCGGGATCATTCCCCTTGCAATGATTTTGACCATTCTTTCTATCTTTGTTATCAGCAAAGTGCAGAAGATAACCCCTAATGAGCACTTGGGAAAAGTTATGGCAATTATTATTGCCGTGGCTCAATGTGCCGCACCATTAGGGCAAGTGATGTACGGAGTCGTGTTCGAAGCCTTTCAGTCCAATCTTTTTATTCCTATATTGCTTGTTAGCGCTGCTCTGCTTATGCTATCCGGCGTAGCGTGGCTATATTTCAACTCCTTTCAGGACGATTGTCTATAATAAAAATATACAATTGTCTTAAAACTTTGTTAAGAGATTTTCTGCAAATCTCTAAAATAATTTCAGGTACTTTATATATCGTACCCTGTAACCTAACACCTGTCTTTAGCATAGTATAATTTCAGCGATACAATGTTTTAGCAAACTTCTAATAATTTTTAAATCATATTCAATGTTATCATTCTGCCTTGCGAAAACAAGGTCGTGTCATTCTTTGCCGCTGTTGTTTATAACATCGGCATTAAATTAGTACTGCTCGGTACAAAATACTAGTTTGTTTTACGAAGAAAGGAAACTTGAAAATGAGTGAAGAAAAAATCGTTGATTTGCAGGAAAACGAAACATGTCCTGCTGTTGGTTATCAAGCTGTAAATGTTAATGTTCCAGTTACGGTAAAACCATTTGCCAAAACTGGTTCTACTACAACTCGATGTTGTGGAACACCAATTGTGAAATCCGGAAAATCTATTGGTCAAGGTACCAAAAATGGAATTTGTAATTTTACGATCGGTCAAAATATAGTTGTAGCCATTCCTGTAGCGTTCGGTGCTGAAGCTACCGTTGGTGACACTTATGTTGATTGCCTTGGTGCAACAGCAGAAGAGATTGATTGTGACAATTTGCCTGATATTGGTGAACCTAATCAACCAGAAAACACTGAGCCAGTTTCTTCCGAACCAGTTTCTTCCGATCCAGCAACAACACCTCAAGTAAACGAGGCTGGAAACTAAAAAAATAAGCAAGGAGTGTCGGTAGATGCAACAAAAATGTCTAGATTATAACGATTCTTGTTCAAGTGTCATTTACCAATCGGTGGATGTTGGTCTACCGATAAGCCTTACCCCAGAGGTAATGGTTGGTAAAATGAAAGTGAAATGTTGCAATGAACCAGTGATAACATTTCAGCAGACTGATTGTGACAATTGCAGCTGCGAGATTATGATTAAGCAAACATTATCTTATAAAATACCTATCGAATATGGTGTAAAGCCTAAATTAGGAAATGTAATGTCTGATTTCGATAATATGTATGAAGAGTGACGACTACGGTTCCTTACTCTCAAAGATTTTAAGACAGTAGCCAGTTAGGGTGATATCACCAAGACTGGCTATTGTTTGTTGGCAAGGCTTCTTAAAGTAAGCGTCAATTAAAAAGGTACAATATTTAAATATCTAAAGCTAATATAAAATC
>CAYWVS010000131.1:0-3584 GCA_964461765.1 uncultured Anaerovorax sp. | reverse complement strand
TTCTCCAAGCTTTGCTTGGCTTAGAACCGACTGCGGAAGCCGTAACACTGCTTACAAAGTAAGCAGATGTACGTCTCATGCAAGGGTTCTCCAAGCTTGGCTTGGCTTAGAACCGACTGCGGAAGCCGTAACACTGCTTACGAAGTAAGCAGATGTACGTCTCATGCAAAGGTTCTCCAAGCTTTGCTTGGCTTAGAACCGACTGCGGAAGCCGTAACACTGCTTACGAAGTAAGCAGATGTACGTCTCATGCAAAGGTTCTCCATGCTTTGCTTGGCTTAGAACCGACTGCGGAGACTGTTGTCTTGATGTCAAGGGTTGAGAAGTAATAAGCACCATAAAGTGATTATTTATAAGGGTTTATAATGTTTATGCCAGTTGTCAGAGTGTATCTCATGAGTGGCGTTTTTTTGTTTCTATTATAACTATAGGATAGTTAAAAGTGACTCAGTTGTTAAACACACACTACCTGAAGATAACAATCAGATTTTTGCTTTTAAGTATAAACTATATATGCCTAATGAAGAAGAATTGAAATCTGAACTTGCAAAAGAGCAAGAGATTTTGGAGTTAGAAAAAGGGTCTTTGTGATGGTATGAGGGACTGACAAAGGTAAGCTATGATGGTAACTCTGGATTATCTTTGTTTTACGTAGTAATTAGGCATAAGACAATTTAATGAGATTTCTTTATAACTATATTTCTATAAAATTAAAGATAGCAATTTTTATTAAGACATAGCCAAGTAAATTTGTTATAATTGTATCTATTACTGAGAAAGGTGTGAAATAATGGAGAACACTAATACTGTTGCCACAGTTGTAGATTATATAGAGAATAATCTGAATGACAAATTACCTTTAGATAAAATTGCAGAAAGGGTTGGCTATTCAAAATTTCATATAAATAGATTATTTTCAGAAATTACAGGATGCACAATCCATAAATACATCCAGATGCGGAGGCTTACTGAGGCAGCTAAAAAGCTTGTCTACACTGAAAAACCCATCATTGAGATTGCCTTTGAAGCAAACTACGATTCGCAACAATCATTTACCCTTGCATTTAGGCAACTATATAACTGCACGCCACAACAATATAGAATGAAACGAATTTACACCCCGAAACAGAACAGGCTTACCATAAACAACAGTATAACAATGCGTTATAAATTTAAATTGAATTGTGAGGTTATGGCTGCATGATTACAATTCCATATGTTATTGAACAGACAAGTCGAGGAGAAAGAAGCTACGATATTTTTTCCAGGCTCTTGAGTGATAGAATCATTTTCTTAGGGGAGGAAGTCAACGACACCACCGCCAGTTTGGTTACAGCTCAACTATTGTTTTTAGAAGCTCAAGACCCTGACAAAGATATTAGTCTTTATATTAACAGCCCGGGTGGCTCTGTAACAGCGGGTTTTGCTATATTTGACACAATGAATTATATAAAATGTGATATCTCTACTATTTGTGTCGGACTCGCTGCAAGTTTCGGTTCCTTTTTACTTGCGGCAGGCACTCGTGGAAAACGATTTGCTTTGCCAAATGCTGAAATTATGATTCATCAACCTGCTATATCTGGTGGAATCAAAGGCCCAGCCAGTGATATTAAAATAATGTCTGACTATATGCAGAAAAATAAACGCAGATTAAATCAGTTACTTGCTGATAACACAGGAAAAACGGTTGAAGAAATAGAGCGCGATACCGACCGAGACTATTTTATGACAGCTGAAGAAGCAAAAACCTATGGTTTGATTGATTCGGTGATTACAAGGCGAAACCAATAAAATGAACTCAACTTTTCTGAGGATGTTCTTACACCGGATTATGAGCAATTTGCTGTTGAGGCTATATGCTTATTCTCCAAACTTTACTTTTATTCTACCGATAGACTTCGCTGTGCTTTTTTACTCAACGATGAGTATACCAATGTATAAGATGTATTTATTATATCTAAAATTACATCATTTGGCACAGTGCCGTCAACATAAATCGTGCTCCAGTGTAACTTATTCATATAGTAACCGGGTACAATGTCTTGATACTCCTTGCGTAACATATCACTAAGCATAGGCTCCAATTTCAATGTAAGAATAGGGCGTTTGTTTCGGTCATCAATTCCGATATAGGCATACATTTTGTTACATAGAAGATATCTATATGCTTGCCAAGCTGGTTGAAAAACTTTTTCGGTAGATGCTTGTTTCAGCAAATACTCATCTATCCATTGATAATCCTGCATACTGTCATCATCCCATGGCGTTGTACTCAATATTATTTTTGACATTATTACCCCCCTTTCATCCTATATGGAATCATTTTATTTATATAGCTGAAACACCTCATTGTGCAAAATAAAATTCATTTGTTTATGCTCAAAGGCAATACTTCGAGATAAATTTTCTTTTTCTACTATGGAGCAAATATTCTTGCGTACAAGGTGGCTCATAATGTGGCTATTAACCTTTACTGCCAATTGTAGGTTTCAGATTTTGATTCAGCATATTAACTATTTTTTCGAAATCTCTCTGACGAGTTTCTTCTTTCTTAAACGATAAATATCTTCTTACATAAGCTACCTTAGCAGAGCGTGACATTGCAATAAAATTTTCACGTGCATGAGAAAAGCCCGATAGTTTGTCAATAAAATTCGCTATTTGCTCATCACTTATCGAACCTGATGGTGAATCATCCCACATACCGTTTTGCTTGGCGGTTTCCACCGCTTTTTCACCCAAGTCGGTCATCAGGTTTCTCTCTCGAAGCATTTCTATTATCTTCTTGTTTTTTTCTGACCATGGACTTTTTGGACGACGGCAAGCAAAATATTTTCGATATTTGGAGTTGTCAATGCTTTGCATTTGTCCGTCAATCCATCCGAAACATAACGCTTCTTCTAAAGCATCATTAGCACTCAAAGTAACAACTGCCTTTGTCTTTCCAAATGTAAGCCATATGCCGTCGCTGGTTGGGGCATTTTCACATAACCAGTTCCGAAAATCATCCCGCGTGGCAAAGAGTAACTCAGGTGCATCAGCTTTCATAATTATAACAACACTCCTTTCACTAATTAAAAAAATACCTTTAATATTATTTTATATTTTAATTTCGAGATAGCTTATATTTTCATGCCTGAATCCCTTAATGTGCCAATACTGTTATTTCACAGATATAGTGAAGATTCCTTCATAGTCACAGTTTAAGGCTATTTGGGACATCGGCATGGGCCGTATATTTTTTTTAATTGTTGCCATACTGCTGTCAACTATTATATGGTACTATAAAAAAATAAACAAATCAACCTACCTATTAATAAAATTAATAGGGTTTCCTAAAGGGACATTTTCAAAAGTTATTGACACCTACCTATTATTAAAAATGGAGGAAATTTATGATTACAATCTATGTCTACGTTCTTGATACTTTAGCCGACTGGGAACTGGGGTATGTTACTTCAGAGCTGAATTCTGGTCGATTTTTCAAAAAGGGTGCACAGCGTGTATCTCTCAAAACGGTTAGCTGTTCTAAAGAGCCAATCCGTACAATGGGCGGGCTGACAATCGTACCCGATTGCGTA
>CAYWVS010000130.1:0-3591 GCA_964461765.1 uncultured Anaerovorax sp. | reverse complement strand
CAAAGCACGTCGGCTCCGGCTTGAATCAGCGCAGGAATTCTCTCTTTATAGTCTCTGGTGTTAATCCCCGCCCCAACGATATAGCTCTTGTTTTCGTCCAACAATTCATTGGGGTTTTCTTTATGGCTATCATAGTCTTTCCTGAATACGAAGTGAGCCAGTCTTTGGTTCTCATCAATGATGGGCAAAGCGTTCAGCTTATGATCCCAAAGCATGTCGTTTGCTTCCGACAATGTAATACCATCTCTAGCGTAGATCATAGATCCGAAAGGGGTCATAAATTCCGACACCTTTGTGTCCATGGACATTCGGCTAATACGGTAATCCCTGCTAGTAACGATGCCCAGCACTTTGCCTCCTGACGTCCCATCGTCTGTAACCGCTACTGTAGAGTGACCGCTTTTTTGCTTTAAGGCTATGACATCAGCCAGTGTTTGATCCGGCTTGATATTGGAATCGCTAGTGACAAATCCCGCCTTATGACCCTTCACTTTTCGCACCATCTCAGCCTGGCTTTCAATGGTTTGGGATGCAAAAATAAAAGAAATACCTCCTTCCTTCGCAAGAGCTACAGCCATTTTATCGTCGGAGACGGACTGCATAATTGCGGAGACTAAAGGTATATTCATATTGATAGAAGATGATTCTCCCTTTTTAAACTTGACGACGGGGGTTTTCAAAGATACGTTATCGGTATTGCAATCCTTGGATGAGTATCCCGGGATCAATAAGTACTCGCTGAATGTTCTTGATGGTTCTTTAAAAAATTTTGCCACTTAAGTCCTCCTTTTCTTTTTATCTGTAAAAATTAATTTTAAATCAGTAAGTTTAACATTTTAGTTTTAATCAAAATATTTTATTGTTACATGTTCTATTAAATAAATAAAATACTCCTATAATTTTGACTATTAAATAAAATATATCATTAAAATGATTTTTGTATTAATCCATTTTCAAACATACATAATTCTCTTATTTAATTGTACTTTTTAGGATAATGACCAATTCATTTTTAACTTAAAGGGATCTACTTTTCAAAAATTCTTCCAAAGTTGTCCCTTCCTGGTAAATCAGCTCCGCAGCGATCTTGCCCACGTATCTAAAATGCCAAGGCTCATATTCATATCCGGTAATCTCAAATTGACCCTCCGGATACCTGAGAATAAATCCATAGTTCTTACAATTTTCAGCCAACCACTTGCCTTCTTCCGTGTTTCCCAAATCATATGTCAGTTGGTAGTTCACATTAGGAGAAGTAATATCTACAGCCAAACCGGTTTGGTGTTCGCTTTGCCCGGGTTTTGCACTGAATTTATTTGCCTCTTCAAAGCCGTTTTTTGCCACATAATTATCGAAAAGTGTCTTTTGGAAATTGTAATCCCGAAAAGCGGTAGTCATCATAATGGTGTGCCCTGCCTTTTCTGCTTCTTCCACCATCAGATGAAAGTTATCAGCAGCCTCTTTTCGCATAAAACGAGAAGCTGGAGATCTCTCAGCCGCATAATACTTAATGGGCTCCAAATCATCAGGTCGATAGTTCTGAAGCAAAGGATTATTTTTGTTGACTAATAGCAAGAAGCCCTGCTCTTTAGCTTCCAAAAGCAAGCGTTCTTCTTTGGCCGCCTGAATTTCCTCATCATCCATTTCCCCATTGGGATTTTGCTGAGTGGGCACGTTGGGAGAGGGGTTTCCATCTGTGGGTGCATTGGGTTTTAGCATTAAAAAATAACCCGCAACTAAGCTGGCAACCACCACGGTTACTCCTATAAAAAAGGATATTAATTTGTCTCTTCTCGTTCTTCCGATAGCCATAATTCACCAAATCCTTAATTGATAATTATATAATATTTTAATTTTTTATTCAATAGATTTTTTAATTTTTTTAAATTTATATAATTGGGGTTCATTGTAAAATCAAATGCAACAAATGAACCAGTTATATAATTTCAAAATTATTTAAGAAATAAACTATATCAAAATTTAAATATCTTAATTGATTAAGTTATAATTTTCTTGCTATAATATTTGTAAAATAGTATCCAAGTAAATACCCAAACATAAAAATAAGGGGTAACTTAAAACAGCAAAATAAATATTGAAGTACTTTTATATAGAAAATAAATCTTGAGGATTAACTTAAAGTGCAAAATAAATAATTTTAAGGTTAACATAAAGTAACAAAATAAATCTTAAAGGTTAACTTAAAGTAGCAAAATTAATCTTGGAGATTAAAATTAGTCTAACATATAATATTTTTAGATAGAACCTAAAAGAAAAATATTATTTTATTTTCCATTGTAATAACAATTTGAAAAAATTTAAGCCGAAAGGGGTAAAACATGTCATTCATATTCGTAGGCTTAGGCGGATTCTTGGGAGCCGTCACCAGATACGGAGTAGGTCTGCTGACCTCCAAATGCTTTCCAAATAGCGCTCTACCCTTGGGAACCTTGTCCGTCAATGTAATTGGCGGCTTCCTCATTGGGCTTCTTTTTACTTACCTTGGAAAAACCTTGCCCCCCGATACAAACCTCACGAGCCATGGCGCCTACTTGTTTTTAGTTACGGGGATTTTGGGAGGTTTTACCACCTTTTCCGCCTTTTCCTTGGAAACCGTAAATCTCATTTCCCAGGGCAAAACCATGTTGGGAGCTCTTTATATCCTCCTGAGCGTAGCCCTTTGCCTGTTCGGCGTTTGGTTGGGCAAGTCCATTATTGCTTAATCCCAAAAGATCTTTAGGATTCTATATCCTCCAAACAGGAATGATATTATTCTGACCGCAGAGTGTCACAAAAAGAAATTGTTATAAATTTCTATTGTTTTTAACCAAAATAATTGCTTGACAAAATCGCTGTCACGGTGTACTATGTATATATTACACTGCAACACTGATACAAGATAACAACGTCAGAGTTCGTGAGAAAAATTTAGACTGGAGGTTCCTATGGAGTACGTTAATGAGCGTCCCATATACCGGCAGATTGTAGAACGCGTAAAGCTGAGCATAATAAGCGGTGAATATACCGTTGGTCAACGACTCCCATCCATACGCACGCTTGCGTCGGAATGGCAGGTTAATACCAACACTATGGCTAGAGCTTTTTCGGTTTTGGAAGCCGAAGGTGTGACAAACGTGCTACGCGGACAGGGTTCTATGGTAACAAGCGATTCAAGTTTGGTGGATAAACTGCGCAGAGAGTTTTGCGATTCGTTTACAATGGACTATCTGAGCAAGATGTCGGAATTGGGATATGGAAAAGAAGAAGTGACGCGAATTATCGCGGAATATTATGGAAGAGGGGTTTAATATGTATAGCATAACGAACATAACAAAGCTTTATAAGGGTGTGCATGCACTAGATAATGTAAGCATACAGCTTCATCCTGGTAAAATTTATGGCTTGCTTGGTCCAAACGGCAGCGGTAAGACAACCCTGCTTAGAATTATGGCTGGGCTTTTGAAGCCCGATAAAGGTGAGCTTTCTTTGGGCGGAAATCTTGGTGCTAATTCTCGGACGGAGATTGTGTATGTGCAGGATATGCCCCAGCTTCCTTGGCCTATGTCCGGTGAACAGGCCGCAGAATTTTTT
>CAYWVS010000129.1:0-4292 GCA_964461765.1 uncultured Anaerovorax sp. | reverse complement strand
GTTCTTCATCACCTGAGAGGCCATGTTATCGCAGATAAGAGTTACATCAATTCCCACCCGATGTAGCTCCCAAGCAGTGAGTCTCGCTCCCTGCAATAAAGGTCTGGTTTCATCTGCAAAGACTTTAAAATCATATCCCTGTTCATGACCCAAATATAGGGGTGCCAAGCAAGTACCGTATTTTGCTGTAGCGATAGATCCGGCGTTACAATGGGTTAAAATCCCCATCCCCGGCTTGAGCAAGGATAATCCAAATTTCCCCATGGACAGACAAGCTTGTTCATCTTCTTCTCTGATCAGAACCGCTTCATTCTTTAGTATATCCTGAATGCCTCGAATAGATATTGAAGATTTGTTATGGGAAACGTACTCATCCATAACTCGTTCCATCCGATCTAATGCCCAGAAAAGATTGACCGCCGTAGGTCTTGCGGACGCCAGATAGTTTTTAATGGATTTCACTTCACTTACATAAGATTCAACATCTTCAGATTTTACTTTTGATGCACTTACATATAACCCATAGGCAGCCGCCACCCCGATGGCAGGTGCACCTCTAACCTTTAAATGGTAAATAGCTTCCCAGATGTCTTCTTTGGTTTCCATCTCTATAAATTCCACTTGATTGGGCAATTGGGTTTGGTCTAAAATATATAATTTATCTTCTTCAAACTTTATGGGGGCAATTTGCAACGTCATAAAAAAATCTCCTTTTAATTGTTTCAATAGAATTTGATTATATCATATGGATAAGGGAATCCAAATACCAAATTTTATGAATTCAACTATTCATTTGGTTATTTTTATGTTAGAATAAAAATAAAATTTAAAATAATTGAAAGAGGATAAACCTACGCAATGAAGAAGATTGTAATTTTAGATGGCTACACCATATATGCAGCAAAAGACCAATTTAATCTGTTTGAGGAATTGGGTCATTTAGAGCTTTATGAGCGAACGCCCAAGGAACTGGTCATTGAAAGAATCGGAAATGCGGAGATCGTGTTTACAGATAGCACCTACATTGGAAAGGATGCTATGGATGCTTGCCCTAACATTGAATTTATCGGTATTTTAGCTACGGGTATTAACTCCGTGGACATTGAGTATGCCCAAGAGAAAGGAATCGCAGTATGCAATGTTCCTGCATACGGTACTGACTCAGTCTCCCAATATGCTTTTTCTCTGCTACTGTATGGGGCAAGTCGTTTGAGTATTCACAACCAATACGTAATGGAAGGAAACTGGCAGAAAGGTAAAGATTATGTGCCCTACTGGGATTTTCCTTTCATGGAGCTGTGTAATAAAACCATAGGAATTGTAGGGTTTGGCAACATCGGCAAAAGAAGTGCTAAAACAGCCTTAGCTTTTGGAATGAAGGTTCTCGTTTCCACACAGCATCCACTTTATACAGAGGAATGGAAGGCAGTTCACTACTTACCCTTAGAAGAAATATACAAGCAATCAGACGTCATTTTTTTGCATTGCCCTCTAACAGCCCACAATATGGGTATCATTAATGAAAAAGCAATTGATAAAATGAAGGATGGTGTAATTCTAATCAATACTGCCAGAGGAAAGTTAATTGATGAATCGGCATTGGCTCATGGATTAATCTCCGGTAAGATCGCTTTTGCAGGGTTGGATGTTTTAGCTGAAGAACCACCACTCTCCGATAATCCTTTACTGACGGCAAAAAATTGCTTTATTACTCCACATGCGGCTTGGACATCCAAGGATGCCGGAGTGCGTTTATTTCATGTAGCTTTGGAAAATCTAAAAGGATACCTTAACGGTATTATGGTCAACTCGGTTATTGGCTAAAGTTTAAAAAGGGGGATTTACCACATTGCAATATTTTATTGTATTTATAGAGGGTGTCATTAGCTTTATATCACCTTGTCATTTGCCTTTAATTCCTATCTACCTTGCCTATATGGCGGGGGATGCATCAAAGGATTTGGAGAAATATCGAATCGTTAAAAACACTATAGGTTTCATAGTGGGATTTACCTTAGTCTATGTAGCTTTAGGTGCTTTTGCCGGTACTTTAGGGAGCTTCTTGTTGAAATATGAGACTCAATTTCATTTGATTACCGGTATTATCGTGATTTTATTTGGATTGAATTTTTTAGGAGTTTTACCCCAGTTCCACTTTGCCCACCACCACAGTGCTAAAGAACCAAGGAAAATTCGTGGCTTTCTATCTGCTGTTTTATTGGGAACTATTTTTTCTATAGGATGGACTCCTTGCACCGGAGTGTTTTTAGGCTCTGCTTTAATGTTGGCAGGGCAGCAGGGAAGCGCTATAGAGGGTATATTAATGCTGTTATGCTTTTCCTTGGGGTTAGGTCTTCCACTCTTGTTTTGTTCATTACTAATAGATAATATGACCGCTACTTTTGATTTTATAAAGAGACATTATCATGCAGTGAATATTTTCTCAGGAGTTTTCTTAATTGTTATAGGAATCCTAATGGCTTCAGGACTTTTCGAGTTTCTTTTAGGGCTACTTTAAAGAGGAGGTTGTAATGAAAAAATATACCCGAACCATTTTAATTATGGTTATATTCATAGCATTTATGAGCATTGCTTATATGCTATACAGAAACTTATCACAGAGCACACTACCTAAAAACGGCTTTGACCAAGGCCTTAGTTCCATCCAACCTGTGGAGTCCATAGACTTTACCGTATTAAATTACGATGGCAAGGAAATTCAACTTTCAGAATACCTTGGAAAACCCATCATTATTAACTTTTGGGCTACTTGGTGCCCCTATTGTGTGGCAGAAATGGGTTTATTTAACGATATGTATGAGAAATATGGGGAAGAGATTCAATTTCTTATGATCAATAGTACGGATGACCAACGAGAGACCATGGAAAAGGCAAAAGCTTATGTAGAAGAGGAAGGCTTCACCTTCCCCGTATTCTTTGATACCATGGGGGAAGCTACGTATGCTTACGAGGCCAATTCACTTCCCACATCCGTATTCATCAATAAGGATGGTTTTATAGTAGCCTATCAACCGGGTAAGCTTTCAGAAAAAATGCTACAAAGCGGGATTGATATGATTCTAACTAAGTAAAATAACATTTAACTTTATGAAATGATACTGAGATTAAGCCATATATTGTTAAATATTTAAAATTAAGCATTTTATATATTAACACATTAATAAATTGATACATTATATTGTGATCAATTCTATTATTGATATTTTTTGACTTAGTATATGGAATCAATATAAGTTTATATATTTATATGGATTTTTAAAACGTATATAAATTCCTGCGTGTATTTACTTATTTTTTATTATGTTTACCTAATTATTTTTAAAGTTAGTTATTAAGTTTTCTTATTATGAAAGAGGTGCTAATGTGCTTAATAAAAGCTATAAAAATATCCTGTTTCTGACATTGGTTGTAGTGATTTTTTGCCTTACAATTTATGGAGCATTAGCTTTGGATACTCCTCCCAGTGCAGTCTGAGCGACTAGCTGCTATTAGTCTTAGGTTAAGACTATTGTATAGGCTATAATAAGTTTCCAATAATATAAGACCTGAAATCCAGGTCTTATATTATATATTGCCTATAAACGATTAATTTGGAATTTGAACTGTTATCAACTTTCAAATTAAATTTAATACACTTTTCAGCCCTTATCTTAACCATTGGAGTAATCTAAAAAAGGTTTTCTATTTTACGGATCGAATAACACCGATATCCCTTCTATACTGCATTCCCTCAAAGCTTATATGAGCAAGGACAGCATATGCCTTTTGTCGAGCTTCCTCATGGTCAGCTCCTAAGGCTGTAACGCCCAGCACTCGCCCTCCATCCGTTTCAATGACATTTCTATCGGCTGAAGAAAAACGAGTACCCGCATGAAATACGTAAATAAAGGAATCATCAATAACTGCTTTTTCAGATATTTCTTCTAATCCATGGATGACCTTACCTTTTTCATAGTCTCCCGGATATCCTCCTGAAGCCAACACCACGCAAACAGCACGCTCTTTTTTCCATTCTATATTTACTTGATCAAGCCTGTTTTCAATGACAGCCTCAAAAATATCCACCAAATCCGTTTCCAGGCGTGGTAATACAGATTGGGTTTCCGGGTCTCCAAACCGATTGTTAAATTCTATGACCTTTGCCCCCGATTCTCCAATCATCAGACCGATAAAAAGAACGCCCTTAAAATTTAAACCGTCTTCTTGAAAGCCCTTTAGCGTAGGTTCCAAAATTCTCGATTTAATTTGAGCCTCTAAATCAGGGGTAAAGA
>CAYWVS010000128.1:0-4318 GCA_964461765.1 uncultured Anaerovorax sp. | reverse complement strand
CTTTGCAGTTGTAGCTGACGAGGTGCGGAATTTAGCAAATAAAAGTGCAGAAGCTGCAAAAAATACAGCCGGATTAATAGAAGGCTCTGTCAATGCCGCTCAAAAAGGTGCTTCTCTTGCCAACACAACCTCAGAAGCTTTATCTGAGGTAGCAAGCAGGGCCTCCTTTTCTGGGCAGGCCATTAAACAAATATCTGTTCAGATAAGTGAACAATCTAAAGCGTTAACTGAGATTAAAACTGGTATAGATCAAATTTCTTCTGTTGTACAGACAAATTCAGCAACCAGTGAGGAAAGTGCAGCGGCCAGTGAAGAATTATCCAGTCAAGCAAACTTGCTTAGAGGGCTTGTTTCTAAGTTTAAGGTGTAGAAATAAATTTAAAAATATAAGTTGTAAGTAAGTAAATGAACTAAGTTAGATAAGTTAGATAAGTTAATATAATTGATAAGTAAAAAGTTATAGAGTAAGTTATGGAGATAATTAAAAAATAACTATAAGTAAGACTCCAATGCTATGACATAATAATTTGAATCTTAGTCTTGATAGAGAATAGTACAAAGGATATGCGAAAAAGACTAAGAAGTGAAAGCAAAGGAATCATGAAGGAGAATTTAAATGGTATATCCAATAGGCGAAAGGTATAGATGAAAATATTAGGAATTGATCCGGGATATGCCATTTTGGGATACGGGATTGTGGAAAAGAAGGGCAATCATTTTTCCGTTTGCACCTATGGATCCATAGAGACAGATAAGTCCATGGAGATGCCCCATAGATTGAAGCATATTTACGCGTGCCTGATGGAAATTATCGGAGAGTTTGAGCCAGACGTGGCAGCAGTAGAGGAGCTTTTCTTTAACACCAACGTAAAAACCGCCATTTTGGTAGGGCAAGCTAGAGGAGCTGCTTTAGTGGCTTGCGCCAACTCCGGCATAGAAATTTTTGAATATACGCCTCTACAGATTAAGCAGGGATTAGTGGGATATGGACGGGCAGAAAAAAAACAGATTCAGATGATGGTAAAAACTATTTTAAATTTAAAAGAAGTTCCCAAACCCGATGATACGGCGGATGCTTTGGCGGCGGCTATCTGTCACGGTCACTCTGCGGAGTATCACCAAAAGATGAAGCGTTTTGGTAGGTGAAGCAGGGATACATAATGGGCATGACGGTATAAAGAAATTTTATTGACATTTTATAAATGCAAAAAAAATTTGTATTAATGATAAAAGGCAGATGAGGTAAAGATATGTTTCATTACATAAAAGGGCATGTTACTATGAAATTTGACGGCGGGGCGGTATTGGAGTGCAATGGCATTGGTTATGAACTCTTTCTTCCTGATAACTCCGGGGTTTATTTGGCAAAAGAAGGAGAGGAAATTCTTGTGTACACTACCGTCATCGTCAGAGAAGATGACGTGAGCATCTATGGTTTTAAAGAAAAGGAATCCATGAATCTTTTTAAGAAACTTATGACCGTTAGCGGCGTAGGTGCTAAGGCAGCTTTGGCTGTGCTTTCCGTTATGCCCGTGGATCAAGTAAAGAAAGCCATCGTGTTTGGTGATGTGGCAAGCTTGACCAGAGCCAACGGTATTGGCAAGAAGTCCGCAGAGCGGATTATTTTGGAGCTGAAGGATAAGCTTGGGGCTGTGGGAGGTTTGACAGAGACCATGGACAGCGTTGTAGTTGTGGGAGGCAAAAACGAAGCCGTGGAGGCTCTCATGGGCTTGGGATATAGCAAGAGTGAGGCTGTGGGTGCTTTGGCGGCCATCGAAGAAAAAGATTTATCCACGGAGGACTATATCAAATTGGCACTCAAACGGATTTAGTATTGAGTTATAATATTTGACTTTAAAAAAGTTTTAAATATTAATGAACTATAGAAATTATAAACTTATTATAAAAAAACTAATATGATAAAAAAACTAAATAAATTGAGCTTAAATAATTTACATGATACCAGAGTCAAAAGATATAAATAATAAAACTGCCACAATATAATGTGTTAATTTAATAAAATAATATATAATATGTTTAATTTTTAAAATAATTAATAATTAGGCTTTTGACCCCGATATCATTTACATAAAACTAATAATTTAAAATAATTGATTTTAAGACTATGAGTTTGAGTTGACTATTTAAAAGGAAGAAAAACTATGACATATGATGAGCGGATTACAGATGCCAATTGTGGGGAAGAGGAAGAAGCGGTAGAGCAAAGCCTTAGACCCAAGCGGTTGGTAGAATATATAGGTCAAAAAAATGTGGTGACAAACCTGAAGGTGTTTATCGAAGCGGCAAAGCTCCGAAAAGAACCCCTAGATCACGTACTTTTTTATGGACCTCCAGGATTGGGGAAAACCACTTTAGCAGGGATTATTGCCAACGAGTTGGGGGTGGATTTGCGTATAACCTCAGGACCTGCCATCGAAAGAGCGGGGGATTTGGCTGCTATATTGACCAATCTCAGCGAAAACGATGTTTTGTTTATTGATGAAATACACAGGCTCAATCGTTCCGTAGAGGAAGTGCTTTATTCTGCCATGGAAGATTATGCCTTGGACATTATTATCGGAAAGGGGCCTTCAGCCAGATCCATTCGGTTGGATTTAAGCAAGTTTACTTTGATCGGTGCCACTACTCGGGCTGGAAGCTTGTCTGCACCACTAAGGGATCGATTTGGTGTCATCAGCAAATTTGAACTATATACCTTAGAGGAGTTAAAGCTCATTATTAAAAGATCTGCTGAAATTTTAGATGTTAAAATTGATGAAGAATCTTTGACAGAAATGGCAAAGCGATCCAGAGGAACCCCCAGGGTTGCCAACCGACTTTTGAAAAGAGTTCGGGATTTCAGCCAAGTGCGAGGTTCCGGAGTGATTGATAGAGAAATTACGGAGGAGACTCTCGTATCTTTGGGCATTGATAAGGAAGGCTTGGAGGGTTTGGATCGGGAAATCCTAAAAATGATAATAGAGCGGTTTAAGGGAGGCCCTGTGGGTATCGATACCATAGCCGCCGCTTTAGGAGAGGAAAAAGTCACCATTGAAGATGTGTACGAGCCCTATTTAATCCAAGCAGGGTTTTTGCACAGAACTCAGAAGGGAAGGATGGTTTCTCAAAGTGCCTATAAGCATTTGGGCATCGATTTTGAGGAGGATCAATTGAGTTTTTCTTAAATGCCAGTATTTTACCAGTGCAACATTAGAGAATAAGAAATGTTGATAGAACTTCTTATTTAGAAAATGTAAAGTAGTAACTGTTTTTGTTAAAACAATTGGATGCTGTAACAGTTTTTGTTAGAAAAGGAGCATAGCCATGTACTTGTGGAAAAGTAAAGAACGGGGACGTAAGGAATTCGGGAGCATGGAACTCGTGAGGGCACTAAGTCGTAGAAAAGGCCGGATTCTATTGGTAGCAGCTGTAATATTTTTCGGGAGCATGAGTTCTTATGGGAGCACGGTTTACGGGGCTACCTTGGACTACATTAAGGTAGGGTTGAAATATGGAAACTCTTCGGTTGTGCAGGGTATCATATCCGCAGAAAGCGGTTTGGTATTAGGCAGCTTTTCTCAAAACGGATTTAAAGAAATTACTCCTTTAAATGTCAATCGTCTTTCTTTTATCAATGATGGTGGTAATATTCAATTGCAGGAACTTGACGGAAAGGTTCTTGTGGAAAGCTTAAAAGAAGATCAAGTGATTTTATCTTCGGATTATCAAGGGGCAGGCACCGTAAAGTATGATGAAAAGCCTTATCGGGGAGGTATCATGCTCCTGAAAAATTCCGATAAGGTGGTTGTGATTAATTCCCTGGATTTGGAGCATTATGTCTATGGAGTTTTGGCAGCGGAAATAGGAGCTTCCAGCCCAATGGAGGCTATTAAGGCGCAGGCTGTGGCTGCCAGAAGTTATGCAGGTGCCAATGTAGGTGCTCACAATTCAGCCGGCTTTAACCTTTGTGCCACTACCCATTGTCAAGTTTATAACGGATTTTCCGGAGAATATGCCAACACCAATAAGGGAGCAGATGAAACAAAAGGATTGATGATTTTCTCCGGAGGAAAGCCCGTTACTGCCTATTATGCAAAGAACAGCGGCGGGCATACACAAAATGCGGAGGATGTGTGGTATGCATCCCTACCATATCTGAGAGGTGTGCCGGATCCTTATGCTCCCGAATATCCATGGGAGGCAAAGATTACCTTTGAGGAGCTTCAGAAAAAGCTGGAGGGGGCCGGGCATAAACCGGGGGAGATACAGCAGGTAGCCATTACCAAGAGATCGGCTGCAGGTGCAGTATACACCTTGG
>CAYWVS010000127.1:0-4367 GCA_964461765.1 uncultured Anaerovorax sp. | reverse complement strand
GTTTTGAAATTAACAATTCAATAAACTCATTGATTAATATTCTATTTATTTTAAAGATACTAATATAAATTAATCCACTATCCACGACCTTCTTGCTAATGTCCATTACTTGGTTTTTTTCATCAATCAATACTCCTGTACTTTCATGAAGGTCTACTGATTTTTTTGTTAAAATCATATTATCATTTTTGTTGATTAAAATTTTATTAATTATTTCCCCATCAAAAACTAAATCTCCATCAAGAATTAAAACATCATCATTATCTCCAATAGTTTTTAAACCCAAACCCAAACTATACGAATTATCAGTTTTATCGTAAATATCATTAATAATAACGTTCTTATATCTATTTAAAAGCAATTCGCATTTATAACCTGCTACTATGTAAATGTTTTCTTCTGATATTCCATTTTCTTTTAGTATCCTAACTTGCCGGTCTAGTATAGACTCATCATTTATCGTTAATAAGCATTTAGGCATATTCTCTGTTAGACTACCTAATCTGTTAGATCTACCCGCTGCTAATATTATTACATTCATTTTTCTTCCACCTATTTTCGTCTAAACTTAGCTTCTCATGCTATAGTGTAGCATTGAAAAATCAATATACTTTCCATATTAAAAAAATTATAACATAAAATTATTAATTTGATAATAAAAAATTTATCATAACAAAGTTAAATTGATGTTGAAAGGTTACTGGTCACACCCCAATATAACATATACTAAGGTAAAGATTTTTGTTTTGTATGCGTAGCAAAGCGATGATGCTCAAGCTGTTGCAAAGATAATTAAGACTGTCAAAGCTTCTGAATGTCATTGCCTACTTCTGCTTGCATTTAAAGATTCTAAGTAGTCGTTCGCTCAAATTATTGTTTGAGGATACCCTTTTGTCATGGAGAAATAGAAGGTGGTTTTCCATAATATGCGTTTAGCCGTTTATATAGGTTATAGCCTCCCTTGTAGTACTTGCTTGGTGGCTCATACTCATATTCTTTCTGTGCTTTTGAAAGGATCTCTCAATACTACTTTCAAAATCACATATTTTTTTGGCTTCCAGATCCTCTCCCGGATTTTTTGAGTTCCGATAATGGATATTTCTCGTAGCAGTTCCCACATCACTTGATTCCATTTCCTTTCGGGCTCATTTTGTATGCTACCTTTCAGGTAACGGAGTACGTGTGCCAGGCACTCTTGGTGATTACTACCACAATGATAATAGGTTTTCTCATGGTCGTGGATGAGAATGCCTTGATAATCCTTCACAGGGGCTCCTTTTACACCTTTATGTCCTTTGTTCTCCCTTGCAAAATACATGACTTTATCTTTTGTAGCACAGATAGCCACTTGCGCCGTTTTACTATTTACTCTAGTACTGGTAAAGTCAGTATTCATTACTGGGGAAAGAAGAAGATCTGAAAATGCTTTCTTTTACATAGACTCAGTTTTTTTTGAAAATTCCTTGCAAAGTCCACTCACCATACCCTTTGAGATAGCAAGCTGACCCTCTGTCAATTCTGTTAGGAATTCGCGTGTTTTATCCATGGAAACACAAAAGTGTCCTCCTAACAGGAAAGCAAATGCCTTGACTCCACTCCCATAATTTACATCATTGACTACCCTTTTGGAAACTCTGCACGAACCCGCTGCCCTGTACGGATATTCCTAAACTCCAAAATACTATACTCATCCACAGTAACCCGGATTTGTAGGTTCACCATCTGCTTGGTAATGATTTTCCCTGTAGGTTTCAAATCCGGGTCTTCTGTATGCTTTGCCATGGCAGGAATCTCAATTTTGTTTGTGGGAGTCAGTTTTCTTCGGCCGTGTCCTTTATGTCCAGGTTGCCCTCCCGGTTTTCTTCCTGCCTTTTCACGGTTGTTTGGGATTTTTTCATGACTGGGTTTCATGGAAGAGGGAATAGAGGAATTCTCATAATCACGGTTGATCTGAGCTTTTAATTTCTGGGTTTTGTTTCTTTACTACTTACTATTATTCAGCAGCCCCTAAATCAGACAATATCTTAACCTAAGAATAAGCGTAATATTATCCATAAATCACATCAAGCCTACCAAACGGCAGGCTTGTGTTTTGTTATGCTTCCTTTTAGACAAATAAAGTTAGGTTTTAGCATATTCCTTTTCAATTTGAGTTATTATCTTAAAATATTGACGCTATATGCAAAATAAAGAAAATCATCTTCCAATTAGTTGTACTATAAATTCTTTTTGCACGAGTATTGTTAGATCCTGCTTAATATACATGCCCCTTATTCTCTACCAAAATACTCAAATAAGTCTAATAATACGTATGCACCTTGAGATTCTTGATTTTTTTCACCTTTGACTACAATTTTAATAATGTGTTCCCCATCGCTTAAATCCTCTTTGCTGAAGATAGGCTCAGATGAGGTATGAACCTCGTTATATAAGTCAATACTTTCAGCTACCAAAACATCATCAATATAGATATCCACAAATCCTGCATTATATTGACGAGAAGAATAATAACGTATCCCTGTGCCATTAAATGTAAAGGAAGCACTGCTTTCAATACTGTTGCTATACTTCACGTCTCCCATGTAGTAACGGGTGTAGTCATTATGAGCTACCCAAGTACCGGTATAGTCTATTGATGTATCATTTTCATTGACCTTAATCCATTCTCTTTGAGTTTCTTCACCCGGGTCTGGGTCTGGCTCCGGCTCTTGTGCTTTTTCCTTAACTTTAATAGCTATTTCAGAAAAAATATTATTAGAGGCTGTTGCTCTGATTTTAACTACCCCAGGGCTTAATCCTGTCACCACACCGTCTTGGTCTACAGAAGCGATGTTAGGGCTACTGCTTGTCCATATGACGGATTTATTTACTGCATTATCCGGCAGCACATCTGCGGTGAGCTCCATGGTATCTCCTTGGTTTAGATTTACCATGGCCGAAATGGATTCCGGCGTGTATTCTCCAAAAGGCAGAAAGCCTTGAGGAATGGGATATTTAAAGTCACCGCTGTCTAAGGCAAATTGAAGATCAAACTATTCATCAGAGTCTTAATTAAATTAAAAATTTCTTTGTTAAATACTAAAAATAAAAATCAACAATGTGGTGATTCGATGCTTATATAAATAAATCTTGACAAAATTATATAATTACCATAATATGTTATTAAAGTTATTTAAATACATATTGTTATTTTTTTTATGAGTATTTAGCATTAAGAAACTCATAAGAGAAGTCACAAAAATCATTGAAATATTTGCATGGGAGGCATATAATGAAATCAAGATGCAGAAATAAAACCACAAGATACAACAATAAAAGCAGTAAGCATTGTAGTGGCAATAATAGTAATGTCAGCACTATCAATTATGCCAATAAAAAATATAGGGATGGTGTTTTCCGTCTATTGTTCAGCGACAAGGAAAAACTTATAGAACTTTATAACGCACTGGAAAATACTGATTATGATTCAGATGTAAAGATAGAAATCCAAACCTTGGAGGATGCTATCTTTGGCAAAGTGAAAAATGATTTAGCCTTTACCATAGATGATAGTCGGTTTGTGGTTTTGATCGAACATCAATCCACTGAAAATCCCAATATGCCCCTTCGAATGCTCAGTTATATCGCCAGAGTTTATGAAAAGATCGTAACTAACCATAACTTATACGGTACAAAGTTGATACGGATTCCCTTTCCGGAATTCTATGTACTCTATAACGGTATAGGGCAATTTCCTGAACAAAGAGAACTGCGGCTGTCAGATGCATATTTGGAGGGGACAGGAAAATCCAGTTTAGAGTTAAAAATAAGAGTATTAAATGTCAACTATGATAAACATGCTGCTATTTTAAATAGATGCAAAACATTGGGTGAATACAGCCGATTTGTACATATGGTGAGAAGATTCAAAACAGAGGAAGGGTTAGAATTGGAAGCTGCAATAAAAAAAGCCATGAATACCTGTATTGAGCAGGGAGTATTAAGGGAATTTTTATTAAGACACGGTTCGGAGGTGAGGAATATGATATTTCATGAACTCTCAGATGAGGAATACGGCAGAATCAGAGAGGAAGATGGATATGAGAAGGGTTATGAGGCAGGGATAGAAAAAGGGATAGAAAAAGGGATGAAAGAAGGTTTAGAGCGAGGCATTGAAAAAGGTCGTGCAGAATCTCAGGAGCGGATTAAAGAATTGGAAAAAGAATTAGCTAAATACGTGAAATAATAAAAATTTGAAAATGACGAAATCATTGCGTCCCTATGAAGTGACGTTTGATAGGTACGTTTTTTGATATTCAGCCAATCTGGTCTATGACCATATTTCCTACATAATAAATAAAAAGTTTTTAAAAGACGAGTTTCGGACT
>CAYWVS010000126.1:0-4600 GCA_964461765.1 uncultured Anaerovorax sp. | reverse complement strand
CTTCATTTAAATAAAGGCGATTGGCAAAGTTAAATAAATTTGAATCTTGTGCAAAACAACGCTGCAGTACCTCATAAGGTATTTGTATACATTTGCAGTTTTCGATACATTCAATGGTAAAAGAAGATTTTCTGCCTGTTCGCAACCCCTCGGTTGAGAAAAACTGATTTTCACTTGCAAAGCATTTTGTAATATCATTACCTTTACTATCAATATAGTATCCACGCGCAGCACCTTGCAAAATAAAGTAAAGATTCAATGATCTTTCACCCTCGTGTAGTACGATGTATCCTTCTGGTAGCATAATTGTGTTAGAATATTGATTTATTTGTTCACTAATTAAATCACTTAATTCAATGCCTAATTCTTCTGAAAGGTATTTGCTGGGCTTCATAGTTTGCTTCATTTTTTTAATCCCCATTTCTAATATGCAATTGATAGCCATAAGTGCTTCTGTGAAGTACAGCATGTACCTGTTTAAGCTTTGTAGCTAAAACCATTTGTACTTCCTGCTTCTTAACACAGGCAAAGGAAATATTTTCGAGGGCAAGCAGCAAATAGACAAGGCGATAAGTGATGAAATAATATCCGCACACATCATACACATCATTTGCCAGAGAAACTTAAACTGCTTTGTTAAACGTACTGTATCGCTTTTGAATAGAGCAGGTTCACACCAATTATGATACCTCACAATGGCTTGCGATTATTTGATACCGAAAACCTGCTTAGGATAGAGCTTTTAGTAATAGCAATTGCTAACAAAATGCATAATCCATTACTAATTATCGCAAAGCCTAAACTGCTTGGGAGCATTGTTTGTGAAAACACATTAAAAAGGCAATGATACATTACGCACAACCACAAGCTGCCACTTACCCGATATATTGCTCCCAAAACAAAACAGCTACCTAATAACCCTATAAGAAATACATCGTGCTGCACAGATAAAATGCTATCGGTTAGATAAAAATACATATAGTGCCAAATACCCCAAGATAGAAATGTAATAATGCTTGCAACTTCAAAAGGCATCTTCTTCTCTAAAAGTGGCTGAAAAGTGTATCTCCATCCAATTTCTTCTATGCCTCCAAAAACAATTGCCACAGCAAAAAACACAATTAAATCATACCAATTTATCCCATACATTATTTTGCCGGCAAATATTTGATATCCAAATAACAAGATTAGAAACAGAGCTATTAAGCCATAAAATCTCAAGGGCTGTTTGATATTGAAAAAGTCTACTAAAATCTGTTTATAGGAGTATACACGTCCGTATTTCTTTGAAACAATGATTCCCCAAACAGCTGATGAAGCCCCACCTAACACTAAAAATAATATATTTAGTATTTTTGGATACTGTATATGATTTGCTCGCAGCATCAAAATAACTGCGCAGATAATTGCCATTTGCAATATTGTTCCCAACCAATAAACTCTTGCCCATTGAAGCTCACTTTTTGTTTCCAATGATTTACCTCGTTTCCTTTAATTTTGTTTGACGGTCTAAATTTCTGGCTCATCTATACCATACACTTATTTAATTATGCTATTGATATGGTCAATAACAATTTCAAAATCCTTATCGCTCGGAAGATGTGAAGATTTGTCTAAAACTTTGAAATCCTTATATGGGGCGTTTAACTGATTATAATAGTCAAAAGTAATATCAAAAGGAACTATCATATCGTGTTTACCATGAATAAAATATATGGGTACATCAATGACTTTAATTTCTTCATTAAAATCAATCTTTCTCATTTCGCTTGGCAAATTGGATTGATTCATATTTAAGTCATTTGCAGATACCATAGTATTCCATATATCACTCAATGTGTAATCGGGTGAGAATAGGACTCCGGATAGGAGCTTCAGCATATTAGCACTATTCTTTCCGTCAATTTTTTTGTTGGCTGCCTCACTATCGTTCATCAAAATGTTGCTAAATGCTTCTATGTCTTGTTTACTGCTATAAGGCGGACTTCCTATTTCTTTTAGCTTTTCAAGACTTTTTTTATTTTCAATTGTGTTCAGCATCCATTCATAAGCCTGTATTTCTGCCTGACTCATATTCACAAGTTGGGCGTAAGCAAAATAGGCATAAAACTTTTGAGGGTTTTGTTCTACTACTTTGAGAGCAGGAATTGTTCCCCACGATACACCTACAATATAAATTTTATCGCGGTCAAACTCTTTGACTAGATAATCCACTAAGCTATTAGTGTCAGCTACAAACTGCTCCACTGTCAACTCATCAGCAGTAATACTTTTGTTAAAAGATTTACCTGTTCCTCTTTGATCCCAATAAATTGCTACAGCGTTTTGTGATATTTTGGGATATAATCCCCTTGAATTTGCTCCAAAAGGATATGGTGCTCCCGGACCACCATGCAAAAATAAAACAATAGGCTTACTCTTATCCGCTGCTTCAATGTATATGTATTGTTCAGAACCATTTAAATCTATTTTTCGCAGCTCACTAAAGCCACTATTGTCTATAATTTTATTACTTAATGATGTTATTTCATTCTGACGATACATTCTATACAGCAACAATATTAAAACAAGGATAAGAATAATTGCAATAAAAACGACTACTAATTTAACCGCTTTGTTCAAATTAAAGAATTTTTGCATTGTAAATTACCTCACTTTTTTCTGAACTATTTATTACCGGCTCAATGCCATCACAAACGGCTTCAACAACATGTCTAAAACTTCCTTTTTCTGCTCCGAATAATCTTTCTATATTAAAAGCAAGTGCATTTATGTGTTCTTTTTGCTTCTCGATTATTAATTGAACTTTATTTCGCTCACAAATCGTAGTCAGATAAATTATAACCATTTCCATAGATTCATAGGGAAAAGGTGTGTCAAATATTCCTTGTTCATTGCCCTCACGAACTAAATCAGCTAATATAGGTGTTATGCTATTAACAATTGCATCCTGAATTTTGTTGTGCATTAGCGCGTTCTGTGGTTTATGAATATGCTCTATGATTTCTTGACCTTCACCGCCACTTACGTTAATTGCTGCGACAATTCCTATGATGCGCTCCAATATGGGTGTGCTTTTATCCTCTGAAATTTTCTTTGTTGCTGTCAGAATCTGCGTATTATACCGTTGAATTAAAGCATTCATAATATCTTCTTTTGACTTAAAGTGGTAATACAACGTTCCGCGTGCAATCCCGACATTATCTAAAATATCACTTGTACTTGTGCCATCAAAACCCTTTTGAGCAAAAAGTTCCTGTGCGGCATCCAGTATTTCATTTTTACGTTCCTCAGGTTCCTTTAAAATTCTCATAATAATCTCCTTATATAAACCGACTGTCGGTCTATAATAGCGTAATCGTATGCAGTTGTCAATATGTTAAAGATAAATCTATTACATTTCACACTCCCATCTTCTTTCTTTGGATGACTTTTCTTTTCTTTTTTCCCATCGATATTTCCTATTAGATAACAAAAGCCCCTGCAGGAACAGGAGCTAATGCATAAATCGGCTATACTGGTACAGCTGACAACGATATAATTGTACCATTTTAGCTTATAAATTGCAATAGAAAGGATGGTGCAAAAATGCCCGGTACAATTACGAATAGAGGAAAAGATAAATACAAACTGACCGTTTCCCTCGGATCCGATATTAATGGGAAACCAATTCGAAAAAGTAAAACATTCAGTGGCACTGAAGCGGCCGCCAAACGTGAGCTTGCTGTTTTTTATGCAGATTGTTTAAGTGGATCAATCTCAGTGGAATCAAACATGACCTTAGAACAGTTTTACAAAACATGGTTTGAAGAATATGCAATACCCAGACTAAAGAAGTCGACGGTCATTGGATATAAAAAAGTTTTTAAAAACAATGTTCAGGACTATATAGGACAGGCAAAATTAACAAAAATAAAACCTATTAATATTCAAAAATGGATTAATGAATTATCTAAAACGTTATCTTCTAAATCAGTCAGAAATGCCTATAGCCTTGTTTCTTTCATATTTGATACAGCTGTAAGGTGGGCATAGTTTCATCGTCTCCTTGCGGGAATATGGATCTCCCTGCTACTAATAAAAAAGAAGCTGAGTTCTATAACAAAGATGATTTATCCATATTATTTGATAAATTTGAGCAACTTGATGAAGCTGAATTTAAGTATAAGGTTGGAATTATGCTGACTATCTTCTCTGGATTAAGACTTGCTGAGCTGATGGGACTTACCTGGGATGATGTCAATCTTCAAGATGGCACTCTGAATATAAATAAAGTAAGGATGTATGAGCCTGGTGTTGGGGAGTATGTTGATTCTCCGAAAACGAAAAAAAGCGTTAGGATGATTTCTATCCCGGTGAGATAGTATCCCTACTAAAAGAACTAAAGCATAAGCAGCTCCAGAGCCGTATCCTTTTAGGGAATAAGTGGGAAGGATCTAACTATATTATGTTGAATGATTTGGATCTCCCATGTATTATAGAGGACCATCTGAGTGGCTCTGGAAATTTATAAAGAGAGAAAATTTGAAAAAGATATCTTTCCATCGTAAGCGTCAATTAAAAAGGTACAATATTTAAATATCTAAAGCTAATATAAAAT
>CAYWVS010000125.1:0-4732 GCA_964461765.1 uncultured Anaerovorax sp. | reverse complement strand
CTTGGCAGTGTTAAGCTCATTGCAGAGGCTTGGGATGCAGGAGGTTTATATCAGGTAGGCAGCTTTCCCGCATGGAACCGATGGGCAGAGTGGAACGGAAAATACAGAGACGATATGAGAAGCTTTCTCAAGGGAGACGAAGGTTTTGCCAGAGCAGCAATGGAAAGGATGGCAGGCTCCAAGGATTTATATAATCCAGAAAAAAGGGGAGAAAATGCTTCTGTTAATTTTATAACTTGTCATGATGGCTTTACATTGTATGACCTTTACGCGTATAATGATAAGCATAATGAAGCAAATGGTTGGGACAATACAGATGGTTCAAACGACAATCGAAGTTGGAACTGCGGTTGGGAGGGGGAAACCGAGGATCCTCAAGTCCTGGAGTTACGTAATCGGTTGATTAAAAATGCATGTGCGGTATTGATGTGCAGTCGGGGAACTCCTATGTTTTTAGCAGGTGATGAGTTTGGCAATACACAATTCGGAAATAACAATTCTTATTGCCAAGATAATGAAATTTCTTGGTTAGATTGGTCACTTTTAGAGAAAAAAAAGGAAATAAACGATTTCTTTAAATTTATGATACAATTTAGGAAGGATCATAAGGTTTTAAGAAGCAACAGCTTATCTGCACATTGTGGGTTACCCTCCGTGAGTTTCCACTCTTCACAGCCTTGGGTCAACGATTTCCAATGGGATTGTCGACATGCGGCTGTGCTATTTGCAGGAAGAAAAGAAGATTTGGAATCTGATGATTTAGTTTATGTAGCCATAAATGCACACTGGGAGGGTGCAGTGTTTACACTCCCAGAGGTAAAGGGTTATGGTTGGATCCCTGCTTTTGATACAGGACGACAGGATTTGCAGGAGAAATATTTAAAGAATGATGATCATACGGTGGTAGAGTCTTATGAGTTAATACCGAGATCAGTGGTTGCTTTTACAGCTGTACAGGTATAAAAAAATATAGACAAAGGAAAGAATCTTATGAAAGAAAAAAATGAAAGTTCGGCAAAAAAACAATTAATAGAATTAAAAAAGACCATCGCCCAAGATAAAAAAAATGCTGCTAAGGCAAAGAAAGAAGAAGCTGTAGCAAAAAAAGATGCTGCAAAGGCGAAAAAAGCCGAAGCTAAAGCAAAAAAAGCAGAGGGCAGATTAAAAAAGGCTGAAACCAAAGCAAAAAAAGCAGGAGAAAAAGCTCAGGCACTTTCAGGGAATAAGGCAGTGCAAGGTGAGCAAGGGGAACAAGAACAAGCAAAAGGCGGAAAAGAAGGCAAGAAGGGCAAAAAGAAAAAACTCTTTCTAATAATCGGCTTGATATTAGTATTAGGCGGTGCAGGTTTTGCTGTAACATCCTTGGGACTCATAGGGGGAGGCTCCGGACCGGAAGGGGTAGTCAATGCATATTTTAAAGCTATTGAAAAATTTGATTTAAAGAAAATACAGGAACTTATGGATCCCGAGAGACAAAAAGAGGTGGAAGAGGCCATTGCCTTAACAGAGGGTGAGGGTGGCGTCGGTGCTTCTTTGAGTGAATTTGTCATTGAGAAAAATAAGGATATGGTGTATTCGGTAATCGAGGCGAAGGAAGATGGAGATACAGCATTGGTAACAGTGGTATGCAGCTATGTGGAATGGGATAAAGCCTTTAAAACGGTAAATGATCTTGCTGTGGGATTAGCCGTGGAACAATTGCTAACCGGTAAAGAAGTAACGGGGGATCAAGTTCCAACTTTAGTGAGTCAAATATTGGCTCCTGACACCATGACTATAGAGGAGCCTAAAGCTGAATCTGAATCTTCGGGAGAATCCTCCGGCACTGGGGAAGGAGAAGGAGAAGGAGAAGGTGGTGGCGAATCCGAGAAAAAACTGACGAAGGAAGAAAAAGAAAAGCTAAAGGAAGAGGAAAAGAAGAAAGCAGAGGAAGCAAAAGCTGCAGAGGCTAAGTTAGAAGCGGAAAAGAAGGTATTAGAAGCAGACTTAGCTGTAAAGGTAGCAAAGATAAAGCAAGAGTTGGCTTTTCCTCTAAAGCAATCAAACATAGAGATAACATGTACAAAAATAGATGGAAAATGGTATATCAGCAAGCTGAGCGAGGAATCCTTAAATGTTTGTTGGTCAGGAATTAAGTCCCTTTTAGAAGAAATTACTGCTTCTTTGGGACTCATGGGAATAGAACCTCCACAACCTGAAACTGAAGAGGGTGGCGGTGGAGAATCCAAGCATTAAAACAAGGAGTGGAAATGGAGAAAGAAAAGTTAATGACCATCATTAGTCAAGTATTTAATACCTTGGATGGAAATCACTTTGGAGCATTGGGAATGCCCGAAATACCCATATGGGATGCCCCTTTGGTGGGAATAGCGGCCGGAGATGACCCCTATTTTGATTTTTTAAAGAAACACATTGGACAGTTTCATTGGACACCCCTTGAAATGTTTCAATTGAAATATGGAAAGGTAAAGGGGGAACGTAAGGCACATCCTAAGGATTTGCGTGTGGTTTCCATGGTATTTCCCCAGGTGAAGCAAACGAGAGAAGCACAAAGAAAGGCTACGACTTGTCCCTCTAGAGAGTGGATCGTTTCCAGAGGAGAGTGGGAGCCTCTCATTGGAAAATTTAGCCGAAGATTGGTTGAGGCACTGGAAGAGGACGGCATTAGAGCTGTTTCCACGGATTTGCAGCCGGAGTTTTCTTGGGAAATTTCACCTAATTTGGGAAAAGCGTCCACCTGGTCTCATCGGCATGGTGCTTTTGCGGCAGGGTTAGGAACCTTTGGGCTTTCTGAGGGATTGATTACGGAAAGAGGAAAAGCTTTAAGAATCACCACCATGGTAGTGGAAGCTCCTTTGGAGGTAACTCCAAGACCTTACATAAAGCATAATGAATGGTGCCTGTATTTTCAGGATGGCAGTTGTGGTGCCTGCATAAAAAGATGCCCTATTCATGCCATCACCAAGGATGGACACGATAAACAAGCTTGTGGGGCTTACGAAGATGAATTACAAGAGCTACAGCAGGAGGACATTGACACCAGCAATTATATTTTCGGATGTGGACTATGCCAAGTGGCAATTCCCTGTGAGAACCAAAAACCACAGGTTTGAGGCTCATAAGGAATATATAGATATAGCATTTATTAACACAAATCAGGAGGAAGAAATGGAAAAAGAACAAACTACTACAAATGCAGGAAATTTAAAAGAATCAGTTGTAAGTATTAAGGACGTCTACGCCAATCCGGCACCTTTAGGGCTCATGGGATTTGGAATGACCACTATTTTGCTAAATATTCATAATGCCGGAATCATTCCTCTTTCAGCTATGATCGTTGCCATGGGACTTGCTTATGGAGGAATTGCCCAAGTGATTGCAGGGATCGTAGAGTTTAAAAAATCAAATACCTTTGGTGCTACAGCATTTACCAGTTATGGATTGTTTTGGATTTCTTTAATTTTCATTTGGTGGAATCCTTTTGGTGTAGAAAGTGCAGACAAAACTTCCATGGGATTTTACCTACTTATGTGGGGACTTTTTACAGGTTTTATGTTTATAGGAACTCTAAAATTGACCAAGCACCTACAGATGGTATTTGGAACTTTGACATTGCTTTTCTTCCTGCTTGCAGCAGGGGATTTCACAGGAAACCACAGCATTACCATTATTGCCGGATATGAAGGCATTGTCTGTGGAGGTTTGGCTATCTATACTGCCATGTATCAAGTGTTGACTGAGTTGTACAAAAAGTAATATTTCGTCATATGGTCTTTGACGATATTTTCTACATATAAAAAGTGCTGAAAAATAGATGAAATATTTAAGGGGTCTCCACTCAATGGGAGGCCCCTTAGTCAGGAATTAAAACAGAGATATCATCAAGTATTATCTTCTGCAACCGCATCCACGGTTCCCATTTTCATAATGGTTTCCACCCCCAAAGTGGTTCCCATTTTCATAATGGTCAAAATTGCATTCACACTCACAATTTTCTGCTTCATCTCTTTCACTTTCCACTAATCCACAGTTTTCAACCGTATCACTAGGTCTGATCTGATTAGGATATAATGGTGGGAAAGATCCACAAATAGAAGCCACCTGAGGCTGCAACTGCAAGTATCCCGTTGACAATACACACATTTGTACCGGAACCACAATCTTCTTCTCGCAAGTTACGCATAGGGCAATGATCAAATTGCCTTTGATGGTTCCGTCAGGACATATGGTTAAATCTCTTCCTATGTTGTTGGTGGCCAGTCTTGTTTCACAAGCTGGATTACAAAATTCTGTAAAACGTGGTAAAAATGCAGTGTTAATGGTGGATGGTAAGCACATTTCAAAGAAATTTGTTAAGAGTAAGGGGTGTCTATCGTTGGCGATATTCACTTTAGCACAAACGGTAAAGACCACTTCACGGTCACATCTGTCAGTAAGTAGCAAATCCAGGGTTACCAAAACATCTCCTGTCACCCTAATATTTTGTGTGCCGAAAATAGGTGTTCCCATGCATTTTTCGTCACATTCCTCGGTATCTGCATACAGCACCTTTTCAGAATAAGTTCCATCGGGACCGACTACAGTGACCTGCTCGCCACAGGAAGACTGTATAAAAGTGGCACCTGAAATGGTGGTTTCCACATTCAAGGTCAGGTTGGATGGGTCATCGATATTGTTGGGATTAAAGAACCTCTTGCAGCGAATGTCAATAATTCTCTTCAATCTATGATTT
>CAYWVS010000124.1:0-4740 GCA_964461765.1 uncultured Anaerovorax sp. | reverse complement strand
CTAATACTACCAATGTTCCTTGATTAAAGTCAAGTATTTCTTTTACTTGTTTTTTTGTTCTGCCTATTTCAACAGATAATTGCAATGGCACTGACATGATTAAATCAAGGTTTGCACTTTGCTCATCGGAAATGGAAACGTGAGGTCTCGGACCGGAGCCAAAGTACTCATTTTGAACAGGTTGCGTATAAATAACTCTGGGTTCTGCAAAGGCAGGGGTAGAAATTTGTGGCCCAGGCATAGGAGCCGGAGGCGGTGGTGCTTGAGGTGCCATAGGAGCCGGAGGTGGCGGTGCTGCAGCAGGTGTCGGAGCTGGTGCTGGTGCCGGTGGCGGTGTACTTGGTTGTATGGGGGGTGCTTCCTCAGGAACATCTCCACCAAATATGGAGAATCCTCCAATTAATCTCTTGGCTAAATCAATGGCCATCAAGGTAACAAATTCGCTGTTTAATGTATCCTCAATTTCTAATCGGAAGGACACTACTACCATGGGCTGATCAGCTAAGAAATATTTATTTTTAAAATCTTGAGCATTATCTACTTCAAATGTGATAGGAGTGGAGATGTTAACCGGTGAACCTAGAAAGTCTGCCAAAGCTGTAGCAGATGCACCCATCATTTGATTCATGACCTCGCATACTGCACTGATACTAATCTCGTCTAAAACAAATTCTTCGTCAGGGATTTCACTGCCCATTAAGATTTCCAGTATCTTTTTAATGTCCAGTCTTTTCAGCAACATAATGTTATTGCCTTCCAACCCTTGAACATAAGTTATTTCAACACCTATAGCAGGCTCAAGTGATCCAAACTCAAACTCGTCAATAGATAAAACATCTACGATGGGAGTTGTGATATTAACTCTTTTACTGAGTAGGTCTGAAATAGCCGTTGCAGATGAGCCTAAGCTAATATTCATTATCTCCCCGATGGCATCAATTTCCATTGGGCTAAATAAGTCTGCATATTTTTCTTTCATTATTCTTCCTCCGGTTCAATTATTCTTTGGCAGCGGATGCCATTATTTTAACCGCCATGTTCCCTTTGTGTACACCTAATTTACCTTTAAACCAAGGCTCATCTTCAATATATAAATATATATCTGAATCTTTATTCTTGTTAAGATTGATAATATCTCCAACATTTAAATGATACATATCTGAAAATAGGATTTCTGATCTAGCCAACTTAGCTTCAATAGTCAATGTAGTATCTCTTATGTTATCAAAAATCGCATCCGGATATTTTTCGTTTTGAATATCTTTACGTTTATTTCCTGCTTCAAGAAGCTTATCAAAAGCTTTAAATATATCTTCTACTAATTCACCGGACAAACATAAATTTAATTGTCCTTTAGTTTCTTTAAACTCAACGTCAAATACTACGATAACTACAATTTCATCAACACCTATACTTTGTAGCAGCTTAGGACTAGTTTCAATCTTATTAAAAGTAAATTGCATATTAACATAGTTTTGCCAAGCATCTTTCATGACCGGAACCATATGCTTTACTATACTTTCATAAAGGGAAATTTCAATCTCCGTATAGCCTTCCATTTCCTCTGATTCATCTAAAATTCCCGATCCGCCTAACATTCTGTCAATCATTGCATGCATTACCTGGTTGGAAAATTGCATAATCACCGGATTGCTTTCTTCTTTACTATTTTCCAACTTTGTATCAATCATAGATACAATATCTGTTTCTGTCAATGCATTGTTTACTTCATAATATCTTTGCTCTTCTACATCCATGAGTTCCATATTGAAGGAAGATCTTAGTAGGCTTGTTAAATAAGAAGTGATAATTCTAGCATAATTCTCATAAACACTGCTAATCAGCTTAAGCCTATCCTTAGTAAATTTTTTAGGAGTATGAAAATCATATTTCCTCAAATTACTAGTGGAATCGTTAGAGCTTTTTTCCTCAACCATACTTCCACTATTTGCGGCAGCCAATAAAGCATCTATTTGACTTTGTGTTAAAACCTCACCCATGGATAAATGTCTCCTACTTTTTCGCTATGTATTTTTTACTCAGGTCTTGCTGAATCGTAAATCTCCTCAAGCGTTAAGTCTTTTGCTCCGGCTCGAAGCAATAATACTTCTACTCTTCTATTTTTTGAACGGTCATCTGCATTTACATACCCTGCTATGGGATGATGCTGTCCATATCCCACCGAGGAAAGCTTACCGGCATCAATTACGTTAAGCCTTTCCAAGTATACTAGAACTTGGGTTGCCCTGTTGGATGCTAAAAAGTGATCTGTGGCGATATCATTAGGTGTATTAGGGTTTGCTTGATTAGTATGCCCCATAATTCTAATTTCCCCCACTTCTTGAGAAACAACCTCCACAGCACCGGCTAAATGATTAAGAACCGTAGCACCTTCTTGTTTCAAGATATAACTATCTCCATCAAAAAATATATTATTTTTAAAAACTAAAAAGGTAAAATTATCACCTTTTAAAACTTCAATATCTTTGGTTAAGTTATTTTCTTCCACATAATTTTTTAAATTAAAATAAATGTCATCAAAGGTTTTAATATCTGTTGCTAACCCTTCCCCACTGGAATTTAAAGGATTTTTTCCTTCGTTATCTCTGGGTTCATCCACAATTTGTGAAACATTTTGGGATGAAGGGTTGATACTCTTCACCAACATTTCCCATTTTGCTGCATCTATGGTTGACATTGAAAACAGGATTACAAAAAAACATAGTAATAATGTAACCATATCACCATATGTATCCATCCAACCTGCTTGAATGGTTTTCTTTACTTTTCTTGTAGTCATATTACCACCAATCTATCTAAAAATCAAGGTTAAACTTCAGCCTTGACACTTTTATTCTTCTCCTTTTTATCAATTCTAAATTTCTTTTCTTTTTTTGGTTTTATAATGCCTTCTTCTTCAGGCATGGTATCTCTAAACTTCTGAGGTAAATAGGATACTAATTTTTCTCTGATAAATTTTGGGTTCTCTCCGGATTGAATGGATAGAACCCCTTCAATAATCAATTCCTTACATAAAATCTCTTCTTCATGTCTCAATCTTAATTTGTTCGCAATGGGAGTAAACAAAAGGTTGGCAATCAAAACACCGTAAAAAGTAGTGATCAATGCCATTGACATGCCAATTCCCAAATTTTCAGCTCCTGATCCATCAGTAAAGCTCATGGCCTTTAACATTTTGATAAGACCAATTAAAGTCCCTAAAAGTCCAAATGCAGGACCAAATGCCGCACCTCTTTCATAGAAGTTAGCACCCTCTTCATGCCTTAAGTTTAGATAGTTTAATTCATCACTTAAAACCTGCTTCACCTTATCTGTATCAATAGCATCTACAATTAAAAACAATCCCTGTTTCAAAAAAACATCTTCTGAGTCGTTTGCCTTTTCCTCCAGTGCCAACAATCCATTTTTTCTGGCAATCATGGCATATTCTACCACGCTGTCTATTGTTTTCATGGGATCATTTTCATTCCCCATTACTGCAATTTTTAAATGTTTTGGAATTTGCTTTAATATTCGTGTAGGAAAGCACGCGACCAAGCCGGCAAAGGTTCCACCAATTACAATTAAAAAGCTCCCTAAGTCTAAGAAATCAGTAATATTTCCAAAACCGATTCCACTAACAATTAGGACAATGGCTGCAACTATTCCTATAATTGTTGTTAAGTCCATTCTTTCCTCCCAAGCATTACAAATTCAGTTTTATCCTCGTGTTTCTACTATGATCTTTCTAGTTTTAGTTGCAACTAAGGCATCATAATTAATGATCTTTTCAATAATATCCTCAGGTTTCTCTTTTACCACAAAAAATTCTTTGTTAGTAAGAATAACCTTTGACTCAGGAATCATTTCAATGCTTTGAATTTTATCGCTATTAACAACAATAACCTCATCGTTTAATTTTGTAAGCTTAATCATTTTTCCTCCCCTTATCAGATGCCATTGGCAGGAATACTCCTACCAATGGCTCTTAGATTATGTAATTATTATCTCTTCAGATTTACTAGCTCCTGAAGCATTTCGTCGGATACTGTAATAATTCTGGTATTTGCTTGGAACCCCCTCTGACAGGTGATCATTTCACTAAACTCCTTGGCCAAGTCTACGTTTGCCAATTCAAGTCCTCCGGATTGCAATGTTCCTGTAGAGTTTTCGCCCGGCAGTTCTGCCGTAACGGTTCCTGTGTTGGCATTTGCTTTATAATAGGATCCACCTATCATCTCAAGACCGTTTGGGTTGGGAACATTGGCAACCGCAATTTTTCCGAGTATTACATTTTGCCCGTTATAAGATCCTGATACGGTTCCGTCATCCCCTATAGTAATACTGGATAATTCCATTTGAGTAGTTAATTGAGTAGCTGTACCTCCTGTTGCATCTAAAGTATATCCTAAAGGCTTGGTAATAGGTACGAGATTGCCGGGGTTGGCATCGTCAAATACATACCCTGGAGCAATAGGTGGAGTAGCAGTAGTATCACCGTCAGTATCAAATTTAGAAGCAAAACCATAAACATAGTTTCTGTTACCATCCACCAGTCTTCCATCTTCATCAAATTTAAAATTTCCCACTCTGGTTAAGTTCAGGGCTGTGGGATTCTTAGGATCTATTTCTACAGCCTTTCCCGTGGCATCAAATTTAGCAGGACCTACCAGGAAAAATCCCTGTCCGTCAATCATACAGTCCGTGGGGAAATCCGTAGGTGCATAATTACCTCGAGTG
>CAYWVS010000123.1:1554-4785 GCA_964461765.1 uncultured Anaerovorax sp. | reverse complement strand
ATTATTTGTATTATTTTTGGTTGTAGCCTTGTCCGTGGCTATGATCGGCTGTGGGTAAAAGGCACCACAGGAAATTTTAAAGATTATTTGTTATCTTTTAAATTCTCATGAGGACTACTTTTATGATTGGGCATAATAATTAAAGGAATTTCAATTTCACACTGTTATTTTAGATGATTTTCTGATATAATACTTATACATAAGAGTTTTGGAAAGGAGGCACAAAATATGTCATTGACAGCACCTATAATCTGGATCATTATCGCTATAATATTTGCAATCATCGAAGGGGTGACTCTCGGACTTACTACCATTTGGTTTACTATTGGTGCAGTGGTGGCAGGCATCATCGCCAAAGCAGGAGGTTCTCTAACGATTCAATTGATCGGATTTCTGGTGACTTCCTTTGTACTCTTGGTATTTACTCGTCCAATTACACAAAAAAAATTAAATTTGGCTCATACTAAGGATGTAACCGAGGCTTTATTGGATCAGACTGCATTGGTGGTTTCAGACATAGTTCCCTTTAGCATGGGGCAAGTAAAGGTAAACGGACAGATCTGGTCTGCAAAAGCAGAGGATGGGGATATGACTATCAAAGAGGGAATCGAAGTAAAAATCATGAGGATTGAAGGAGTGAAGCTCATCGTTTCTCCCATTCAGCCCCAACCTAAAAATAACCTTTCTAAGGAAAATGAGCAAGGAGGAATAAACTGATGTTCTTAGATATCGCATCAATCGTATCAACTTTATTATGGATTTTTGTTATTATCATTATTATTACTTTAGTGTCAACCAATATTCGCATTGTACCTCAGGCAAAAGCTTATGTGGTAGAGCGTTTGGGAGCCTACAGCGGGACCTGGAATGTAGGTCTTCATTTTAAGGTGCCTTTGATAGACAGAATTGCTAAAAAAGTGTCTTTAAAGGAGCATGTTATCGACTTTGAACCCCAACCCGTTATTACAAAGGATAACGTTACCATGGAAATCGACACAGTTATTTATTTTCAGATTACAGACCCTAAACTATACACTTATGGAGTAGAGGATCCCATGGCAGCTATTGAAAATCTGACAGCCACTACCCTGAGAAATATCATTGGAGAATTGGAGCTGGACGAAACTTTAACCAGTAGAGAAGTCATCAACACGAAAATCAGAATTGTGCTGGATGAAGCCACTGACCCTTGGGGTATTAAGATCAACAGGGTTGAGGTGAAAAACATCCTGCCTCCGAAGGATATCCTACAGGCCATGGAAAAACAGATGAGGGCAGAACGTGAAAGAAGGGAAGCCATTATCAGAGCTGAAGGAGAAAAGAAAGCAGCTGTACTGATTGCAGAAGGAAATAAGCAATCCGCTATTTTGAATGCGGAAGCCAATAAAGAATCTGTAATTTTGGAAGCAGAAGCCAGCAAGGAATCTCAAATCAAGAAGGCGCAAGGGGAAGCTCAGGCCATTATGCTGGTACAACAGGCTACCGCCGACAGTATCCGATTGTTGGTTCAGTCAGCACCTAACAAGGAAGTCATTGCTCTAAAGAGTTTAGAAGCCTTTGAAGCTGCAGCAAATGGCAAGGCAACGAAGATTATCATTCCATCCGATATTCAAGGTATGGCCGGATTGGCCACCTCTTTGACAGAAATTATGAAGGATGAAGATAAAAGAGTTTATGCAAAGGTGAAGGAATAACCTTAAAAAGATTAAACTAAGGTAAAAAGTAAATTTTAGAAAAACCAAGGTAAAGGAATAAATTGAAAACCATAATCGAAAATACTATTAACTGGACTAAAATAGGGAAGCACTCTAAGTCCGACTACCAATATGTGATTGAAAAGGCAGTTGTCTCCAAGGAGACAGCTGTTCTTTCCGTGTCCATTAGATTGAATTTTATCTTTCCGTATAAGGATCGAGACCGGATATCCTCTTTGATTACCAATGATATTCAAGGGTTAAGGGGGGTAAGCTTTGATTTTATTTATGAGAACGTCATCCTTACGGAGGAAGAAATCTTTAAACTTTACATACCCTATATGATTGAGGATGCCAGTGAGCAATATGGAGTTCTCACTAAAACAATTTTTCCTAAAGAATTTATTTATTTAAAGGCTGATAAAAGTTTAACGATTATGGCTTTAGGTGACTTGGCTGTCAGTGAACTTAACGATAAGGTGGCTAAGCTCTTTGAAGCTCTTTTGAAGGAACATTTTCAATTGGATTTAGATGTAAAGTTTGAAAATCATCATGAAAACTATAAGGAAATTGTAAAAGAGCGAAAGGCCAAAATGGCACAAGAGATCGTAGAAACGGAGAAATTACGGGCAGAAGCCTTGGCGGCGGTCAAGGCTTCTCCAAATGCAGCTCCAGTTTCCGGTGGAAATTCTTTTAGTGCAGGAAACGGCGGCGGCAATAATGGTGGAAACGGTAACGGAGGCGGTTGGAAAAGAAGAGAAAAAGAAACTCCCATGGAGGGAAACCGCATCATGGGGAAAAATAACAGTGACAGGGCTATACCCATAGGGGAAATCACTTCGGATAGTGGAACAGTGACCATTGAGGGTATGGTCTTTAAGCTGGATTCTCGAACCATAAACAACAGCAAAAAATTGGTGACACTTTTGGTTACGGATAAAACCACCTCCATTTGTGTCAAAGCTTTTGTATCTGAAAATAAATGGAATGAAATCAGCGAAAATATCAAACCGGGAAGCTTTGTCAAGGTTCGGGGTAATGCGGAATGGGACACCTATGAGAATATGGTAACCATCATGATGAAGGATTTGGAAAAGACGGAGATTGAAAAGAGGAAAGACAATGCTCCCATCAAGCGAGTAGAGCTTCATGCCCATACAAAGATGAGTGCCATGGATGGTCTTGCAGAAGCAAAGGATCTGGTAAAAACCGCTGCCGCATGGGGTCATAGGGCAGTGGCTGTTACGGATCACGGAGTGGTACAATCCTTTCCGGAAGCGGCAAAAACCGCCAAGTATGGCAAGTTAGATATCAAGGTAATATACGGGGTAGAAGGTTATTTATATGACGATTTAGATCAAATTTCGCATATGAACGAATGTGAATCTTCAGGGGAAGGAGAGCCTTCCTCACAAGGTAAAGTTAATGAGCTTTCTTCACAAGGGGTAGAAAAGCCTTCCTCACAAGGTGAAGTTAAAGAATTTTCTTCACAAGGGGTAGAAAAGCCTTCCTCACAAGGTGAAGTTAAAGAATTTTC
>CAYWVS010000123.1:0-1454 GCA_964461765.1 uncultured Anaerovorax sp. | reverse complement strand
TTCACATGGGGTAGAAAAAAGGACATCCTCTCAGAAGAAAGATAAAAATGAAACTCATAAGATTGATTATAAATCCAAGGGTACGAACCATATTGTAATTTTGGCGCAAACTCAAGAAGGATTAAAAAACTTATATAAATTAATATCTTTATCCCATTTGCATTACTTTTACAAAAAGCCCAGAATCCCTAAGTCTCTGTTAATGGCTCACAGGGAAGGTCTTTTGTTGGGTTCAGCCTGTGAAGCAGGTGAGGTTTACGGAGCCATCGCCCAGCGTAAACCCAGAGAAGAAATTCTAAAAATAGCAAGCTTTTACGATTATTTGGAAATCCAACCTCTGAGTAACAATATCTTTTTGGTGGACAGGGACAACTCACGAGATCCGGGAAAACCTGTACTCAACGCAGAGCATATTCACAACATGGAGGATCTAAAGAATGTAAACCGAGACATTGTGAATCTGGGGAAGGAGTTGGGTAAGCTGGTGGTAGCTACTTGCGACGCCCATTACATAGACCATGAGGATGCCCTTTATCGAAAGATTCTTATGGCCGGTCAAGGTTATACGGACGCGGACAGAGATCAGCACTTCTATTTGCGTACCACAGAGGAAATGTTGGAGGAATTTCAATATTTGGGACGAGAAACCGCCGAAGAGGTGGTCATTCATGCACCCAATAGAATTGCGGATATGATTGATTCATTGTATCCTGTGCCTCAGGGTAAGTTTCCTCCTAAGATAGATGATGCAGATCGGTTGCTGCGGGAAAAATGCGAAGAGACGGCAAAAAGTATCTATGGAGATCCATTGCCTGATTTAGTTCGAGCTCGTATGGATAGGGAGCTAAACTCCATCATCAATAACGGATATGCTGTGATGTATGTTTCAGCGGAAATGTTGGTGCAAAAATCACTTTCTGACGGATATTTGGTAGGTTCCAGGGGATCGGTAGGCTCTTCCTTTGCTGCCACCATGGGTGGCATTACAGAGGTTAATCCTTTGCCTCCCCATTACATTTGCCCCAACACGGAGTGTAAAAATTCGGAATTTATCTTAGATGGAAGTTATGACTGCGGTGTGGACCTTCCGGATAAGGTTTGCCCAAAATGCGGAACGGAATATAAGCGAGATGGATTTAATATTCCTTTTGAAGTATTTTTGGGATTTGAAGGGGACAAGGAGCCTGATATCGACTTGAATTTTGCAGGGGAATACCAGCCGGTGGCACATAAGTATGTGGAAGAAATTTTTGGAAGAGAAAATGTTTTTCGCGCGGGAACCATCGGTACCATTGCAGAAAAAACGGCCTTTGGTTTTGTAATGAAATATTTTGAACAGCGACAAATGCCTGTGAATAAATATGAAGTGGATAGGCTTGCAGTGTCTTGCTCATTTTTTAAAAAAAAAAATTACAATATAAATAAAATTGTAATTTGAATGCTATACTGTGAAA
>CAYWVS010000122.1:0-4861 GCA_964461765.1 uncultured Anaerovorax sp. | reverse complement strand
TCTACGACTGCTATTTCAAGTAAATACCTCCTATTCATAAAATGTAGAGAAGCCCTTGCCGTAACTGGCAGGGGCTTTTAACTCTTGTTTATAATATATAATTGAACAACAACGAAACAACACACAAGGACATTCAAACCTTGTGTGTTGTTTTTTTAACAAGAATATCTACTTATCTGATTTCTGCGCCTTCATTTTTTGCCTATGAACATTTGAAGCTTTAGCACCCGCACATTTTTTACTACAGTGTTTTTGTTTAACAGAAGATTTTTTAGTGAAAAAATAGCGTCCGCATCCGGATTTCTCGCATATCCGATATTCATATTCTTTAGTTTGCATATTAAACAGAGAAAAATACAACCCGGATAGCAGGTATTTAACGTGCAATTTAGGAACCATCAATTCAGTATCGTATAATGGTGCGATACCCCGAAGATTGTATTCAAGTTCGGTTTTAAGAACATGTTTCGCTAATTTTACTATAGCTGCCTGTAATTGTTCGTCAAAATTATTCTTAAATCGCTCTGATGTCAACACATTTTTTCCTACAAATATCAGCTCGCCATTATGAGTACACTTTTCAATCTCTCCGACATCCCTAATAAAATGATACAGAAAATCAATGGCTAAACAACAATCGCTGTCAACATACGTTGCATCTTTAAAAAGAAGAGTTATTTTGCCACGTAAAGATTCGGGGTTATCGCCACAATGACTAATAGCATAATTGTACTCATTAAAATCCAACCATGTATGCGGTGGGCGGACAAAGTCTACTATATTACTCCCATTATTACTGTTAAACAGTTCTTCGCTATTACTATCCGTATTCTTAGGTCCACTATAATCTTCATTTCTTTTATAGTTACCTTGTAAAAGCTGACTTACAGTATGAGGGCAAGACGAATACCTCTTTTTACCGTTGCATAACTCAATCTTTGTCTGTGGTGATAGCAGTAAATATAGTGTGAGCCCTGTTAGTTTCTCATAATTAACACTCTTATCCCCTAAAGCGGATAAGAGTAAGAAAAGAGCCTTTAGCCTTTTAATTAATGCGAACACAGAATCAGCTTCAATAGAATTGTTTTCGTCTATTGAAATCGGTAACAAAAAGCCGTGCTTTTCTATAAATTCTTTGGCACTCTCCACGTCATCATCTTTAATTGCCAGCAAATCAGGTAATACCGGAATTTTACTTTCTCTGCCACCTTTTTTCTCAATCAGCAAAAGTTCTTTACCGTCTCCGTATACATAGCGAGGACTTTCTTTTTTTGGATATAAGTGAAAAGTGTATTTTTTTACACTTCTTGACTCTGGAGTGAAACCCATCTCACAGTCGCAAGCAGTAAAATCAAAGAAAGTATCGTCATTAAAAATATTTTTATTTTTTAGTTTCGACATCACCTAACCTCCTTAAACAATAACATTATTGTGCTTTATGGATGTTTACATTAATAATGTAATACATTAAATTTATATATAGTATATTATAAGCCCTAAATACAATATTGTCAAGGATAATATTATATGTTGTTAGTATGAGTGACAATATTATTGGTAACATTGACATACTAATTATATATATGATATAATTATTTCATCTTAATAATCACAGAAGACATAAAATTATGGAACTGTGATAGGAGTGATAGCAAAATTGTAAAAACCAAATATGGAAAGGGGGATTTTATGAGCACTGCCAATACAAATGGCGGGTTCACAATGAAACCTGTTAGCAAATACGCCACTGAAAAGCTGGAGGCGTCTGATGATGCCGACACTTCCGTGAAATCGGCGACAGAAACAACTAACGCCAACCCAAAGCTGGTATCATTGAACGATGTGGTGACAGTAGTGACAGGAAATGTGGAAAAACTTATTTTTGAGAATTCTGAGATTGAAGCGGTTGACTTTATAGACCCATTTGAAGATAAGCGTAAATACCCAGAAAACGACATAGGGATGGGGTATCTGTTCGCGGAAACTTTTCGCAACCGGTTACGGTATATTAAAGATGCTAAAAGCTGGTTCTATTACGATGGTTGCATTTGGAAAGAAGATACGGGTAGTGTTTTCACAAGACAATGCGCAAAAATCTTAACAAAGCATCTATTTGCTAAGTGTCCAGACGATGAGTGTTCAGACGGCAAATTCGTCAAGGAACTTTCCAAAAGGTCGAAACGTGAGACAATTATTAAGGAGGCTCAAGACGTTTATTCACTAAGTCTAAGTGATTTTGATACAGACCCGTTCTTGTTAAATTGCCTAAACGGTACTTTTAACCTGCAAACAGGTCAGCTTAACCAGCACAACCCTACCGACTTTTTAAGAAAAAAAGTCAATGCTAGATACGATCCGCAAGCTAAATGTGAGCGTTGGGACACATTTATAAATCAAATTATGTGCGGTGAGCAGAAATTAGCGGTATATCTTCAAAAATGCCTGGGTTACGGTTTATCAGGCGATGTTTCAGAGGAATGCTTGTTCATTTTGTATGGTCCGACAACCCGCAACGGCAAGGGTACATTGATGGAAAGCACATACCATATGTTGGGCGATTACGCAAAAACCATACAACCCGATACGTTAGCACACCGTAAGGCTAACGGAAGTGGCCACTCCGATGACATCGCCCAACTTGCCGGCATCAGGTTCGTTAACGCTAGCGAGCTACCCAAGGATATGAAGTTAAACTCGGCGTTAGTGAAACAAATCACCGGAGGCGATACGGTCATGGCGCGGAGGATATATCAGGGTTTCTTTGAATACCGCCCCCAGTATGCTATCTACATTAACACCAACTACCTTCCGCCAATCGAAGATGGAACCCTGTTTTCCAGTGGTCGAATAATATTGCTCCCTTTTAATAGACACTTCAACGCAGACGAGCAAGACCCAGGGTTAAAAAAATTGTTTCGCGAGGACAACAGCAGAAGTGCAATTTTGAATTGGATGTTGGAAGGCTACAGACTTTATATTGCCGATGCCAACAGGTTAAAGCCGCCGAAAAGGGTAGAAGAATTGTTGCGTGAGTATCGCTTGAATAATGATCCGGTAGGCTTGTACATTGAAAAACGCTTAGTTCCGTGCAATACAAGCAATAATGAGAGTCGCACGAGAACATCGGATTTTCATAAAGATTTTCTCAAGTGGTGTGAAAAATCAGGCATTTCCGATATTTCATTAAAAGAATTTGTCCGCGCTATTAGGGAAAAAGGATTGCTTGAGCGAGACAGGAAAATCGGGCATTACCTAAAGAATTACAGGATTAGTGAAGGTGAATAATTTTCCTAAAAAACTGTATATGCAACAAGAGCAGACACAACCATAAACGCCGCATCGCGCGGCGTTTATGGGAATTTAAGATAATAGGCGGGTGAAATTAATGAAAAAATTTTTAAAACAACTGCGTGCTATGGCTAATGAGTTTAAGGATAAGAATAATCACGATTGTAATGGCATTTGCGATGAATGTGATAATTTTCTTGATTGTGATGATGCCGACTACAGTGTTACGCACACACCGTCGCAATTGCTTCAAAACGAAATACCTTACAACTTTGAAAAACAATTGGTGCTTGAATCGACAGCCATACGAGAAGGAAAAAATGTACCTGATAATATGCTACTCAACCCGCTTACAGACAGTGGCTTCTTTTTTGGTAAGTTAAACCTTTCCGACGAGTGTTATGTAGGTAAATCCCAAAATGATGATGGGCATATTTTGTTAATGGGCGGACCGGGAAGTAGCAAAACGACGGCGATGGTTGTGCCGTCACTTAGAACGTGGGGAGGACATATCGTTATTATCGACGTAAAACCTCAGAGTGATTTATTGGAACGGTGTTATCTTACTGGAAAACAAGTTTTTGTATTTAATCCGCTAAAGAATGATACTTGTGGTTATGACCCATTCGCATTTCTGCTTTCGGATGGCAAGAGCAACTTAGCTCGCAATGCGAAGGAACTGGCTCTTTCGCTGATAGACACATTACCGGGCAGCACAGACAAGGTATGGGTTAAATCAGCACAAAATCTAATGGCCGGGATTATTGTCTATTATGTAGACAAAGGTTCTACCTTTAGTGAAACCATGAAAGACATTCAGCTTTTATCTGTTAAAGAGCTAATTAAACTGATAAAAGCAAGTGAAAACGAACTTGCTCGAATGTTTATAAGTAAGTTAAAAGGGTTAAAATCTGAAACTTTGGCAGGCATCGGTATGGACTTGACAGACTTAGCTATCTTGGCGGCTGACCCACTTGTAGGCTTTGCTCTTAGTAGCGAAGGCAAGGAAAATATGATTAACTGGCAAGACCTAAACAGCAAGACTATCCCAACAATAATAGTTTTACAATTGCCGGAGGAGAATTTGGATACATGGGAGCCGATGGCAAAGTTGTTAATTAATCAATTAATCAGAACCCTTCAACGGCGTTCAAACAAATTCACCAACTCGGGAAATGTATTACCGCCGGTTCTCGTCCTACTTGAGGAGTTTGCAAGTCTAGGTCGGATTGCGTCAATAAGGTTCGGGCTGGCGACACTGCGCGACCGTGGAGTAACTTTCTGCCTTGTTATACAAGAGATTTCACAGCTCGACGAAATATATGGCGTAGCAGGTCGGAGGATAATAGTCGGCACTTGTTCCTACAAGGCTATCCTAAAAGTTGATGAACCTGAAAGTATGAAATATTGGAGCGAAATGTCCGGAAGCGTAATCGTCCCGGGCAGGAGTGTTAGCACAACCTATAAAACAAACACTAACGAACTTGAGAGCTATAGCCTTCAAGTTAATGAAGTCCGTGAGCCGCTTATTTTCCCTCATGAATTTCTAACAATGAACGATGTAGTGCTAATC
>CAYWVS010000121.1:0-4950 GCA_964461765.1 uncultured Anaerovorax sp. | reverse complement strand
AATCTTTGCCTTTATAAAATAACTTTATCACAGGATAATATAAATATTTGGTTAACCACCTCGTACTTAATTATATCTTTCGGGTATTTGCTTGCTTCTAAGAAATACTGTACTATAGATAGTTTTATAAAAGATAAAAAGAATGTGATTCTTAAAAAAAATAATTTTGAAAATAGGAATAATGAAAAATCTCTACAATGCCAACAAAATGAAATTAATGAGTTTTATTCTGAATATGAATTAACAGAGCGTGAAATTGAAATTTTACAATTGGTTGTAGCAGGACGTAGCAATCAACAAATAAGTGAGGCTTTGTTTATTACTGTAGGCACAGTAAAATCTCATATACATAGCATATATGGAAAATTAGGGATTTCCAGCAGAAGTCAGTTAATGGTTTTGTTTCTTAATTTTGATAAAAATCAAGAAACATAAACGGATAGATTCTGCAAACCCAGAAGGGAAATGGAGAACATGAGGCAAAGAAAAATAAAAAATGAAGAAGAAAAGCAAATTAGTTATAAACGATGTATGTTCAAAATAGACGATAAATCCATTATTGGGGGGAATTCATATGAGACATTGAATTTTTCCACTGACAAAATTCTTATAGATTCACCGGATAGATGCATGGGGAGATGGAAAGAGCATTTTGAAAAACCACTTCCCATTTTCATGGAGTTGTAATAAGATTATAAATACCTCAAAAGCTATTTATCCATTTTAAGATTTAAGTTGCAAATCATAATATACTCTTCCTTGGTTTCACTATATATTTCAAAGCCAACTTGTTGATACATTTTCACTGCATAGTTGTCCTTTTGAACTGCAAGTGAAGTCTTTGAATACCCTTTTTCTCGCAAAAGCACTATCATTTTTTTCATCAAAGCTGTGCCAATGCCCTGACCACGGTATTGGGAATATATGGAAATTGCAAATTCCGGAATTGCATTACTGATATGCCCAAAGGCTTTAATACAACGAGTCCACACAGCCCCCACAATTTTCCCATCTAATTCCGCAACAAGGCAAAGATCATCTTTCCTTGACCCAAATTCATCAATATATATCCAGATGGACGGGTCTTGTATAATTGTTCTCGGAAGTAAATTTTCACCTTCTCTTTGAAAAATAGCATCATATACGAAGTCTGTCAGCAAAATAATCTCATTGTTTTTAATAGGTCTAATAATCAAATGGCTTACCCCCAAAAATTTATTCAATATCTACTGTTCCTGAAATTTCATTTAGATAGCCGCTTTCAAGCTCTTTCACCATACACCAATTGGCATATTTATCCTTATCATTGATATGATAAATGTGATATTGATAGGTTGGCGCAAACCCCAGCTTAGAGTAGTATGAATAATCCCCACAAAGAAAAGCAGCTTTATAACCTAACTCCTTGGCTTTTTCACATCCGACTTCCAATAATTTTGACCCTATGCCTTGGCCAAAATGTGTAGGAAGCACTGATAATGGAGAAACTACAAGCTGAGTTATTGTGCTATCATAGCAAGTTATCTTCATTTTATAAAGCACAATTTGCCCTACAATAATATCATTTTCGATTGCAACTAGAGAAAGCTCTGGAATAAAGCTGTCCTTTTTTCTAATAGTGTTTAGATAATCCTGCTCTGTTCCATCGCAATGAGATGTGGTTTCAAAGGCTTGCTTTACCAAGTTATATACTTCGTTATAGTCCTCCCGTGTTTCTTGTCTGATAATCATTTTTTTACCTCTTTATATTCTCTGATGGGATTGTACTCTTGCGTACTTTAGCATAATACTACTCTGAACATGAAATATCTAAGATTTCCTACTAAATTTATTTTATTAGAGATAAGATATTTTATTATACTGGTTGGCAAGTGGTGCAAAATATACATTTCAGCTAAGGTATGCCTGCCTTACGATTTCACCGTCGATAAATGCCCACACTTTGCCGTACATTTTTCCTTAGTTGAGGTATTGATATATTCCTTACTAATATCCCAGATTTTCATTGATGATAATGACTTTAATTCTGTTTTGTGAAAACTGCCCGGTTATCAATACGAAATCATTGCATATGCGTTGTTTATGAGCGCAATCCACACACTTGTCTAGCTTGGTACAGGGGGTCTCTTTTTTTAATCTCTTTGCATCTAAAGGTGCAGAGACTTGCCTTGTTCGTTGGATTGCCAGTTCAACATTTTCCACTATTTTATTGATGCCCACAACAATGATCACTTGCTCTGGCCCATAAATCATGGGTGCAACTCTGCTGCCGTTGCCATCGATGTTAAAAATCTTGCCGTCTTCAGTAACAGCACTTGAGCCAGTTATAAATGTGTCGGCACAAAAGTTTTTTAAATAGATCTTTCTCTTATCTTCTGATGTTAAACCTGATTGAAATTTATCATAAAAATAATAATTTCCATTGCGTAAAAAATCAAATACTCCTGTTTCCTCTAGGGTAACTGAATCTCCGCATCCAACGGTTGACCCATTTGGGATAAGGCTGGAAATTAAGCTCATCAGTTGATGCTTATCACTAACATAATACCCAGCCATATTATTTTTATTTAAATTTTTGATTACTGTTTCAATTTTATTGTTCATTTATATCTCCCGTTTCGGCATTGATCTTTTTTAGAACATTCATTGCATTAATCGCGGTAGGAAACCCTGCGTAAGGTACGGTTTGAATAATGATTTCCTCAATTTCTTGTTTTGTCAGACCTATATTGAGTCCTGCATGAATATGCACGTCTAATTGCGGCTCTCGTCCACCCAAACAGGTAAGCATAGCGATTGTAGCGATTTCTCTTTCCCTGAGAGATAGACACTCTCTGCTGTAAATGTCTCCAAATGCAAATTCAACGATGTATTTACCCAAATCACCTAGTTTTTCGGTAATTTCCACACCAGTGTTACCATCAACCTCAAATAATTTTTTTAATCCTTTTTCAAAACGTATATTATCATTCATTGTTTGTTTTCTCCATTTTCTTGTAGACCTCTATTTTGTTCTCCAAAAGCTGAACACTCTTTTGGAGCCGATCCATTTTTCTTAGTATAAACTGTTTATGCTGCTCCAGGATTTGAGCTCTTTCCACAATTGTACTATTGCCCTGTGCTCTTAATAGGGTATACTGTTTCATTTGCCCAATAGGCATTTCCATTTCCTTGAGTTTCCCCAAAAATCGAATCCATTCAAGTTCTTTCTCGCTAAACCTCCTGATACCATTGGTATCTCTTTCGATATTGTTAATCAAACCCTCCCTTTCATAATATCGGATATTGGATGGAGAAAGGCCCGTCAGCCTTGATGTTTCTTTAATAAAATAATTTTTATCCATAAATGAAGTATACCACCTTAAAGTAACTTTAAGTCAATACTATTTTAAAAAAATATAAAAAAGGTGGCTTCGCCACGTTAGTGAGGGTGTTGCACGCAATTTTAAGCTGTAACCTTTTTTGATATCCCAGAAATTTAAAAGCGATATTTCCTATACAATAAAAAATAAGTGCAAATGCTCAATACCTTTTGGGTATCAATCAATTACACTTTTATAGCACCAAAAAACCTACTAAAATTTTATGATTAACTCTTAGTAGGCTTAAAAGTTTTTTTAATGAACTTAAATGGTTTGTTTTACCGAAGTTACAGTAACCTCAAGTACCCGAGTCAAAAAAGAAAACTTTTCTTTCATTTTATTAAACTCCTCTCCGGAAGAAAGGAATTTTGCAGTACCTTCAACAACGAAACCTGTCCCCATTCCAATCTTGCCTTCAACTTCAGGGCTACCCAGAGTGAGTATAATCTTGTTGTTGGCATCTATATTCTTTTCAGTCTTATTAAGCCATGCTGCAGGAATTAGTATTTTATTATCACCACAGATCTGTAAGTAATTATTCCAGGTATTTGAAACATGGACATTGTTATCAGACCATGTAGTCATTGAAACAACTCCGTTTTTTGTTAGAACTTCTTTAAACACATCATTAAACATATTAATTCTCCTTTTTTATATTTTATTTAAGTATATTGTAGACAATTATTATCTATAATATATTATACATAATTTTAATTTCATGTCAAGTTGTAATGGATATAAACTTATGATAAAATGTATATTATTTATCTTTAATAGGAGTATTACAAAATGCAAATGAGTATTGGTGTCGAATATGCTTTTCATTCCTTATTTTATATGATTGATGCCCCAACAGGTTGTACGATAGGTATCAAGGAATTGGCGGAATTGAACAAATTGCCGGAAACTTACTTGTCTAAAATTTTTACTAAATTACGCAAAGCTGGTATTGTGCGTTCGATTCAAGGAGTAAAAGGGGGATATGAACTATCGAAATCGGCGAGGAATATAAGCTTTTGGGATATCGTTGAAGCTATTGAAGGCTCATCCTATATGTTCCAGTGTGCTGAGATTCGGCAAAACAACATCTTGTCTGAGCCAAATGCAACTTCGTCAGACTGTCCTTGTCTTATTAAAGTTGTAATGGTAAATGCTGAAGAGGAAATGCGAAACTATCTAAGGGGTAAGTCCTTGGATTGGTTGCATACAGAAGTTCATAAAGATTTTACGGAAGAGAAAAAACTCGCCATTCATGAGTGGTTGGACAAAGCGACGAAAAAATAAAAATGTGTTTTTTACTTATTAACCTTTTTCAGTTCGACTCTCTCTGGTCTCTACAAAAATAAAAAAAATAAGACCAAAAGTCTTATTTTTTTTATTTGGTGAAGGTGGTGAGAGTCGAACTCACGTCCGAAAGCATTTCCACAGGACTTTCTCCGAGCGCAGCATATGTTTTAAAGTTTCGCCTCGCAAGACGCCCAAATGCAGGCTTCAAGTTCGGCTATCCTATTGTTCCGATCTGCTACTAGGAGCTCACAGATCGTTTTCCTGTATGCATGACGCCAGATTCTTAACCTACAGGTAAATT
>CAYWVS010000120.1:0-5338 GCA_964461765.1 uncultured Anaerovorax sp. | reverse complement strand
TCCCTTTGTACCGGTACTTCCTGGGGAACAGCCGCTACCTTTGGGGTTGCTCTCATGGGAATCGGCGGAGGACTGGGCGTTCCTCCTGCAATGACTGCTGCTTGCATTATTACGGGAGCTCTTTTTGGAGATAAGCTGTCTCCTCTTTCTGATACCGTAAACCTATCTGCCGGCTCATGCGAGGTTGATATTTTTTCACACATCAAAAGCGTACTTTACACCACCATTCCCGCTTATGTAATCGCTCTTGTAGTAGCAGTGGTACTGGGTCTGAGATTTAGAGGCGGAACTATTAATGATGAGCAAATTTCAAGTGTAATGAGCACCATCGCAGATAACTTTAACATTACCCCACTTTATGCTATAATTAGTTTAATCCCTTTAGTTTTTGTACTTACCATGTCTGTAAAAAAAGTAAATTCATTGGCCACCATCGTTGCTGCTGCTATTATCGGTATGCTCATTGCTATCTTTTTACAGGGTTATAGCATTGTAGAAATGATGAGCTACATGAACTATGGTTTTGTTATCGACACAGGAAACTTTGATGTAGATAAGCTGATGAACAGAGGAGGTCTTCAATCCATGATGTGGACCGTTTCCATCGGTTACCTGGGATTGAGTTATGGCGGTATTTTGGAAAAAGCAGGTGTCATGGATACCTTGCTGTTCAGCATAAAGAGCATTACCAAAAATGCCAGAAACCTCATTATTTCCCACACTATAGCAGGTTTTGCAACCATTGCTCTTTCTGCCAGCCCTTATGTTGCAATCCTGATCCCCGGAAGAATGTTCACACCAGGATACAAAAAACTTGGCATTAACAGAAGTGTAGCATCCAGAACTTGCGAAACCTCAGGAATTTGCCTTGATCCACTTCTTCCTTGGACATTGGGCGGAGTGTATTACGCCGGAGTGCTTGGAGTAGGTCCACTTCAATACGGTCCTTACGCTGTATTCCTTTGGGCAGTACCCATTATTTCCATTTTCTACGCTTGCACAGGTATGTTTGTGTGGAAGGAGACTCCCGAACAAATTGCTGCAGATAACAAGGTTGAAGAAATATAGTGTATTGCAAAATGGAAATTGGGAAATGAACTATAAATGTCGGATTTAAATTTTCAAGTTACTATACAACTCACTTCATAAGTTCAAAGCAAAAGGGATGTGGCGATATTTCACCGTCGCCTCCCTTTTGTAATATTTTAGAAAGGATCTAGATCTTTATGAAAACATTAAAAATTGCTATTCTGGGCTTTGGCAATGCCGGAAGGGCTTTTGCCAAGCTGCTTTTGGACAAAGCTGAAGAAATCAAAGGGGTTTATGATACCGAGGTCCTAGCCGTCGCAATCACTACGGGAACTCGGGGAAACCTGATAGATCCTCAAGGCATTGACTTAACCAAAGCTCTTTGGGAGTTGGAATCCACAGGTAAATTTGACCCTAAGGGCCAAGCTTATTCTGCCCTGCCCTCCATGGAAGTGGCCAAAACAGTGGACTACGATGTACTGGTAGAACTTACCCCATTGGATATCTTTTCCGGTCAGCCTGCAACGGATCATATTAAAGCCGCTCTCTTAAGAAAAAAACATGCCATCACTGCCAATAAAGGACCTATCGCCTGGGCATACAGAGAACTAAGAGACTTAGCCAAAGCACAAGGAAGTCTGTTCTTTTTTGAAACTGCCGTCATGGATGGTACTCCTGTTTTTAATTTAGTGGAGGATACGCTGAAGTTTTGTAAAATTTGTGCTGTCCAAGGAATTTTAAACACCACTACCAACTTTATTTTGGAAGAGCTGGCAGCCGGGCAAGATTATGATGCTGTCATTGCAGAGGGCAAAAGACGAGGGTTTATAGAAGCAGACCCTGCCATGGATATAGAAGGTTGGGATGCAGCTGCAAAGACAACTGCCCTTCTCAATGTGTTTATGGATGCAGGAATTACACCCATGGATATTGATCGAAAAGGAATTGAGGATATCCGAGAAAAGGAAATTAAGGAAGCTGGTGAAAGAGGGAAAAAAATCAAATTGCTTTGTTCCGGTACAATTGAAAACGGTAAAGTGGTTGGAAAGGTGGCTCCTATAGAGGTAAACAAAGAAAGTCTGGAGGCCAGCATCGACGGCACTTCCTCTTTGGTTTCCATCACTACGGATTTAATGGGTACTCTGTCCATGGTGGAGCACGCTCCGGAAATTGAGCAGACCGCCTACGGAATTTTCAGCGATTTAGTCAGGATAATGGATCGGTTGAAATAGTTCTGCAAAAAATAAGTAGTAAGAAAGGTTATTAAATATAAAATAAAAAGTTGATTTTTTCATTTATTCGGCTATAATAAAAATATATTAAACATTAGCCGAAAGGAGTGATTTTATGTATATTAAACGAGATATGGAAGATGTCTTCTTAAAGATTTCAAGCCAATTTCGTGCTGTAATGCTCACAGGTCCTAGGCAAGTTGGGAAAACCACAATGCTTCAAAAGCTTATGGAAGGGACGGAGCGAACCTATGTATCCTTAGACGATTTAGAAGTAAGAGCTCTTGCAAAGAATGAGCCGGCTATGTTTTTTCAGCGATATAAAACTCCAATTTTAATTGACGAGGTGCAATATGCACCTGAACTTTTTCCTTATATTAAAATGATGGCAGATAAGAACAAAATACCGGGTGAGTTTTGGCTAACAGGATCCCAAATTTGGGAGCTTATGCGAGGAGTTCAGGAAAGCCTTGCGGGTAGAATTGCGATTTTGAAATTGACACCTTTATCACAAAATGAAATCTATAATAAATTGCCTAATACTCCCTTTGATTTAGATTTTGAAAGACTTATTTCAAAACAGGAAAAAACAGAAAAGTTAGGTGTAGTGGATGCCTTTGAAAGAATTTTTACCGGTGGAATGCCTTCCGTTGTAAGTGGAGCAGAAGATAGACGTACTTTTTACAGCAGTTATACCAGCTCATACATTGAAAGAGATGTGAAAGAGCTATCTCAAAGTATTAACAGCCTTTCTTTTATGAAATTTATGATAGCAGTGGCAGCTCGGATTTCGCAGCTTGTAAATCATGCAGATATTGCAAGAGATTGTGACATAGATCAAGTTACAGTTAAAAACTGGCTAAATATCTTAGAAACTTTGGGAATTATTTTTTATCTTCATCCATATTCAAATAATACTCTTAAGAGGCTTATAAAAACACCTAAGCTCTATTTTTATGATAGTGGGCTTGCGGCGTATCTTACCAAATGGAGCGATGCGCTGACATTAGAGGCAGGAGCAATGAACGGAGCTTTCTTTGAAAATTATGTTGTCTCTGAGATATTTAAGAGCTTTTACAACAGTGGAAGAGAAACTTATTTTTATTATTATCGTGATAAGGATGCTAAAGAAATAGATTTCATATTTGAAGAAAATGGGACTCTTTATCCTATGGAAATAAAAAAATCAGCAAATCCTTCAAACCACTTAACCAGAGTTTTCAAACTCCTGAATCATTCAAATAAAATTCGTGGTACCGGTGCGGTTCTTTGTATGGCAAATACACTGTCGGCATTTAGTAAGGATGAACTCATAGTTCCTATAAGTTTGATTTAAAATATCCGCTTTCGATGCGAAAAACCACCATTTAATGGGTGGTTTTCTTAGCGTTAGTTCACTCGTAACTAACTTTATTGAACTTTATATAGCGTTAGCCCCCTCGTGACTAACTTTATTGTAATATTTATTATCTAAATAAATATTACTTCATCTTCTGTCAATAAGATTTTTTTATTCTTCGAAAAATTGTATAAACTAAATTTTTAAAAGCATTTGTATTTTATAACTTGGTTTTTGGTTTGATTCCTTCACATGTCCTCTTTCAAACCACATTATTATGATAGCTCCAACTCATACATAACCATAGCCAAAGCAGCGGGGGCGGCAGTTTCTGTCCGTAGGGTTGTCTTTCCTAAGGTAACACACTCCGCTCCCAGATTTCGCAAGGCTGTAGCTTCCTCCTGAGAAAATCCACCCTCAGGCCCGATTATAATGGCAACATGAGGATTGTTTTCAGCAGCGTTTTTTTCACCTTGTCCTTTATCACTTTCATAGATTTTTACTTTAAAAGCTTTCAACGCTTGCTTGATGTTGTAATTCTCTTCATTTTCATAAGGAAAGAGAATGAGCTTTTCCTCACTCCCCTGAAACTCATGGCTGAGTATTTTTATCATACCTTTAAAGTCAACTGCTTTAAGAATCTGAGGTTTAATTCCCCGCTTACACTGCTTCACGGCTTCATCTGAAATTTTTTGCCATCGCTCTGTCTTGCCTTGAAGTTTGCTTTCCTCTTTTCCCAATACCACACTTCTGGACATGAATACGGGGACAATTTCATAGATCCCCAATTCTACGCATTTTTGAATGATGCTTTCCATCTTCCCTTGCTTTGGAACCCCTTGAAAGAGTGTGACACGAGTAATTGGCTCCGCTCCAAAGCTTTGCTTATCCTGAATGAGGCAAGTGACCTTATCAGGGGAAATGCTTTCAATCTTCCCTATGTATTCAAATTTCTCCCCATCGGAGATCTCAATAAAATCTCCAAGGCTCATTCTCAGAACCTTGGACATATGTTTGATATCTTCTTTATTGGTAATATAGATTTTATCTTCTATGATCTGCTCTTTGTCAACAAAAAATCTATTCATATATTATCAGTCTTTCAATTAAAACTACAATTCAATTTATTTATTTATATTGATCTGGATGATATTTTTTTGATTAAAATTTAAATATTATTAACTATCTCCTAAATTGAATCAGTTTTTCGTATTCTTCAATGGGAGCATCCTTCATGCATAAATCGATAATCTTTCTGCCCAGAGGATTTAACTCCGGCGTCATAAATTTCTTCAACTCTGCCTTAAAGAAGTCCGTCATCATCTTCGCTCCCGCATCATAACCTTCTGTACCGATTTCCGCCTGAGTTTCAGGCTGCAAAAATGCCATAGGAACATACTTTCCATCGATTTTCAAGTTTTGTAAGGAGTAACCAAAGATTGGACATCTGGCAGGCTTAATTTGCTCCGGCTTTAATTTGGCGGTTCCCCTTCTGGCGATATATTCCCTTGTGATCCATTCTGCCATAAAACCTACCTTATATGCTCCAATGTGCTGGTTAGGAATCAACACATATCTGGTGCTGGAGGTTGCCAAAATTTGTTCCAGCAGCAAGTTAGCTTGCACTACCATTTTACCTGTTGCAAATGGCCAGTAGGAACCAACACCTTCACTTCCGATTCCCGTAGTTTCCGTGACGCTGGGGTTATTATACCCTCTGGGAGCCACCAGTCTCCAC
>CAYWVS010000119.1:0-5610 GCA_964461765.1 uncultured Anaerovorax sp. | reverse complement strand
ATTTTATATTAGCTTTAGATATTTAAATATTGTACCTTTTTAATTGACGCTTACCATTATTATTCAAAAGGTACTGGTGACATTGCATTTGTTTTTATTACGGGTTCAGGAACATCATGCGCCTATACTGACTTCTATGCGCTTCAAAACATGTTGTCAACAGTAGGACAGACCGTGATATTTGACCATGCAGGCAGCGGTTGGAGTTCAAATACAAAAACAACACGAACGATTGAAAACATGGTTGATGAACTCTCCATATTAATTGATACTATTGTTCCAAACAAGCCGATAGTTTTGCTCTGTCATTCACTCGGTTCTCTTGAAGCAATTGGCTATGCACAAATGAACCCCAAAAAAGTGGAAGGAATCATATTTTTAGATTCAGGAAGTCCGGAGTTCTATAGCACAGATTCAGAACTGTTTGCAAAAATAATTAACAGAGGTAGTGCCTTTATCAGAACAATCGGCATGAATCGTCTATTGGGGGAATTGGGAGTTTTATCGCCTCTATATGGTGAAAATATCAGAAATCAAAGCATTCCAGAAGGTCGAGATATTAAGCTGCTTTGCAAGTATTTGTCTGTCCTCTGCTTGGTTGAGCATATAGACAAAGTCGGAGTTTTCAAAAAGATATTTTCAAGGGTTTTTGCCCATTTAATAAAAAGTTTACAAAAAAATAAAAAACACGCCTTTTCCACTATGTTCTTGTTCACATTAATAGATGTTTACTTAGAAAGCACTTGGACGAAAATTGCACAGAGTCCACTCGTCAAGGAATTTGTTGATAATTTTTCACAAAAATAAAGCCACGGTGTTTTCCGTGACTTCATCTATTCTTGTCCTACTTCTAAATTATTTGCCAATCAAATTAAAGAAAAGCTGTGCCATTACTTCTCTTTTTGCAACGGTTTTAGGGGTCAGCTTACCGTCAAATTCAACGATAACACCATGCTCTGAAAAGGTTTTCATGGCTTCCTGCGCCCATGGGGATATCTTATCGCCGTCACTGTATGACGAAAGCGGCTTGCCCTCTCCCAATTTGGGGAATGCGTCAAGCACCTTTATTGCATTGTAAGCAATGGTATACATCTCCTCAAGGGTAATAATCCTATCGGGTGCATATTTATTATCACCAACACCGCCGGAAATTCCAAGTTGCTTTGCAGCGGCAAGGTAACCTGTATAGTATGTGTTTCCGGCATCTGCAAAATTATCACCTGTTTTTTCGGAAATACCGTAAGCTCTACACAGCATGGTTATAAACTGACCTCTCGTAACTGATACATCGGGACCATATTTGCCACCGTCTATGCCGCTGGTAATGCCCTTTTGATAGGCAAACTTAATGGCATTATAATAGATGCTGTCTTTTTTAACGTCTGGAAACTTAATCGCTTTTTGCTCTGCGCCGTAGGCGGCTACAGCAAATTCTGCCTTTGTAACCGGCTTTTCAAAACCAAACACATCTGATGAATCTTGCGGTATTGTTATTCCAAGGTCTTTGCAGATGTAGATGGCTTCTTTGTTTGCTGGGTAGCCCATCTCACCAAAATCGGCATAGGTAATTTTATCTAAATGCCCCCAAGCCTCATGGCTGTCAATAGGTAATATCGACAAGTCGTAAATCTTTACTAAAATGTAAGCCAAATTGCCTCGCATAAAAGGAAAGTCCGGTTTACTGCCTTTGGTTATTGTACCATCGGGCATTTGCTGTCCGGCAGTGAAAAAGCCTTCATCAAAGCCATAGGTCTTTACATACAAGCTTACAAGTTCGTTCATTGTCATTGCATCATCAGTTGCCGAAAATGTGCCCTCTCCATAAATTTTATTTAGTGCTGTTACTGCTTCGGTGGCAGTCGGAACATTTGCCCCAAAGGCGGTTGTCGAAAGCACTCCAACCATAATGCTGAGGGTGATTAGAACTGTCATGCTTCTTTTGAGAATGTGCATAAAAATACCTCCTAAACATTTTTATGTGTATTTTAACATTTAGGAAAATCAAAAGCCATACATTTGCCGGTTTTGTCAATGACAGCTTAGCAAATATATGACTTTTTGAGCTATTTTATATATTTTTCTTTAATCTTGGTAATAATATCATTTAAGATATCAATGGTTTTACTTCTTCCCCCTACTGAAAATGCGGATTTCATCCATATATTGTTGAAATGATTTTGAAATTCGTAGGTGAGCATAAGTTGGTCAGAGTAGATTAAAAATGGTTCATCTTTATCCCAGTAACTAAGTGCAATGTGGTGGTTTTGCTTTAACCGCCAGCAGCAGTCAGAGTACAATTCCGGAATATCATCTACAATGGCAAGACTGAAATTAGGGTAAAGGTTAAGAAAGTGAATATATCCCTCCAAAACATCAATACAGCCCTTGGCATCGAGAAGAATGACACCTTTATATATAAAATACAGTGATGGCATTTTACAAAAGCCTTGCTCCACAATTTTGTGAAGTCGTGACAAAGATATAACCTCACGGTATGAGTTACCGCTTCTGTAATTCTCATGAAAACCTGTATTAAAGCGCACAAATTCCTCGCTTCGCCATTTATACTGCTCGCCCTTGTGCCCCTCTTTCTTAAGAACACGGTTGTAGCCTTCTATACTCATATACATTGGATTGATACTGTCCTTGATAACGTCCAAATCACCCTGCATACAAAATTCCAAAAATATAATCTCTAAAATGTTTCTGGAATAACTATCGTTGTAGATATGCAATATAGGTTGAGAGTAGTTGAATGCACGTTCAAAGCTCTTTTTGATGTCCTTAATAAACATTTCATCGTAAACGAGGGTCGCAATTGGTGGTGACACAGCTTTCAAAGCTTCTGTAACCATAACAGCACATTTATCACCAATAATAATACTCATTTGACTGACAATCGCTTGTGCCATGCCATGCACAACCGAAATGCTTAAATTTGCCGTTACAATCTGTTGCATATAAGTTGTAATGAGTTTAGACATGGCTTTGGTGTCATTGGATAGAGAAATGAGCAGGCGAATATGCAAATTTCTCTCGGCAATATGTTTCATAAGCACAGAGCTAACCCCGTTATGGGTAATTGTGACAACGTCCTCACGTGTCATATGTATATCAATGGACGTACCTGCTGTGACTGTTTGCAAAATGTTATCAAGACAAAAAGCAATATCAATAAAGCCGGTTCTCACTTGATAATCGTTCGCTGACTGTACTGCCTGGTCAATGTCACCCGATAATTCTGAAATGCTTTTTTGCAGAAGCTTTCCAAAGCTTTGCTTTAAATTTTCGCCATCAGAAGCAAGCCAAATAATTAAATTTTGCTTAATTACTCCAACCGATGTCATTTCGGTAGCAAGTCCGCTTTTTTGGAACTGCCCTTTAAGCCATTCCATATCATCAAGACCGGTGGTTTTGGAAAGCAAATAGTTGCAAAGTTTGTCCATAGATTCAGACGTAGCGGAAAGCTGTCTTGAGCCATTCAGCCAACGGCTAACAAGAGCAGGGTCAACGGAAAGAGCCTTTGCAAGCATGTTGTTTTTTATATCAAAATAATTAAGAATACGTCGTAGGTTTTTTGCATTTTCTTTCACTCCGCACCTCACTTTGCCTAATATTGTTATTTTTAGTCCAAATAGGGGAATTTTATGCCAATGTTTTGATATTCACCCACTAAAGATTCATCATCTCCATAACCTCCGTATGACCTTAATCCAACATACTCTTCATAATTTTCAATACGGCTTTTTAGCTCTTCTTGGAATGGTAAAATAATTTCAGGAAATTCAACGCTTTTCTCTGTTACCGCTCATCGATGCCGGTTTAAAAAGTCCCATAGCAGTAGAACACCTCGCTCCCGTTTAGCTGATATATATTTTAATAACTGTCACTATAATCATAGCTACCATTGTTACCACACTCTGGACATATAAATTCCTTTGTAATTAGTGTACTTTCTCCAGTGTCAATGTACTTCCATTCAACCATCGAAAGGCATTTTGAACAGTAGTACTTGCCACGGGAAAGATTCACGCTACGATTATACGAACAGTTTCTGCACCTCAAGTATACACTCTCACCTTTGTCAGAGGTTATAGTGCCATGAAAATTCCTATTAGTTTTTCCTATGTAAATATACTCAATAAAATAGTCATGCACCGAATCTCTTGTTTTACCGCAAACCTTGCACTTACAACCTTCCCATTCGTGGCTCTCGTGATTTATATTACGGGTAAGACCACAAACTTCACATTTACAGCCCGCCCAAATATGACCATCAAAGCTCTCGTCTTTAAGCTTACCACATATTTTACATTTACAGTTTTCCCAAGAATGTTCAATATCTCGGGTTAACCCACAACGGCTACATTTGCAACCATTCCAATCATGTTGTTCAGGCTGGTGCAAGCCGCAAATTCTGCAATATCCGATACATAGGTTCCAATTATGGCCTTCGTTCCGTTCTTGCTTACAACGGATACAGATACAACCATTCCATTTATGGCCAAATAGTCTACATATCAACCCCATTTTAATCACTCCTTACACATGTAAAAAAGAGAGAATAAATTCTAAGCAATTCCAACTTACAATACAACTGTAACTACACAAAAACCGGCAGTTACGCAGATAGGAACTCTATGAGTCCTACAAATAAAAGCCCCGCACCAAATACGAATAAAAGCCATGACAATGCCACAACTTTAGTTAGTATCAAATCATCTATATCAATTGCTCTTTTGAGTTTTTTATCAATATATCCTGTGCTTTCATGGCCTTCAATGTTATTTTTATAGTGCCGATAGCTTATACCTCGAAGTAATAATCTATATGTTACACCTGAAGCAATCGAAACTAAAAGAGGGAATAATGCCTTAAATATTCCTTGTGTTACGAAAATAAACTGACCATCTTTGACTGTGAGAAGGATAAATAGTGAAAATGACAATCCCAAAGCTCCAAATGTTGAATGAAATTTAACCTTTTTATGAGTAGTGGGCGCATTCGCCAAACCTTTTTCAAATAGCCGTTTTCTATTTTCCTCTCTCATACGCTGAAAAATGAGTCTTTGAAAATTTGTACCCGAATAGCTGTCATCATAGCTCAATCGACAATAAAGGGTTGTAATTAAGTACTCGGGATTAGACTGCCTTGACATAGGAAAACTCATCTCTTGACAGTCAGACCACTTATGGTAAGTATATTATACCATACTTGCATAAGATTTCAACTGCCATATTGTTAAGTTTGCTAATTTTTCAACATTTCTTGACGACTGCTCGGATTATGAATTTCGGGTTATTGTTGATATTCTCAAATATGTTAAGAACGCCTTGCGTACAGATAAATCGCTTAGGGGTAATTTAGAAGCGTGAGCCTTGGGTTATAATTCAACTTCTTGCCGGTGACCAGGTTGTGTTCTCTGAACATTCACACGTATAATATTTTCTGCACCACGCCGCAGAGCTTCCACGTTCCGAAGTTCATCGTTGAGCCGATAATACTCGTCGCAGAGAGTATATTTCTCAGCGGTTAGGTCGGCGGGTTCCTTTTCCCACCTCATGCTTTGCGATTAACATAAATTTAAACAATACTTACTTTCTGAATATA
>CAYWVS010000118.1:0-5713 GCA_964461765.1 uncultured Anaerovorax sp. | reverse complement strand
CATCCTCTATGTAATAGGAAACCGCCGGCTCACCTAAAAAGTACTGGTCAATAAATGTATTGTTATCCATTAGCACTGTTAATTTCAATGTATTTTCCTCACTTATCTTTATTTTTCAGAGTTCCTGCTCTACGGCATTGAATTGAGTAATGCAGAAATATTTACAAATCCAAGCTATCTGCTTTAAGCAGAAAATCATATACTCCTATTACAAGAATACCTTCTTCAGTGTACCAAGGTGCGGGGGTATTCTTAACAACAATAATCTTTTTAAAGGAATCCTTTATATGTAGTAAAGATCTTGACTCCTGCTGCATTTTTTCATTATCAGGAATTGAAAAAGCAGACTGCACATAATAACGCTTCGAACCTTTATTGCATACAAAATCAACTTCCAGTTGTTTGCGTATAACTTGGCCATTTTTATCTTTTTGAGGGTTTATTACAATTCCCACATCAACATTATAATCACGTTTTAAAAGCTCATTAAAAATAATATTTTCCATAGTGTGGTTCTCTTCGATTTGGCGGAAATTGATTCGTGCATTACGAAGTCCCACATCCGTAAAGTAATACTTGTGTGGTGTATCAATGTATTTTCTGCCTTTTATATCATATCGTACCGCTTTGCTTACAACAAAAGCATCACAAAGATAATCAAGGTAGTTTTTCACAGTATTAACACTAATGTTTTTTTGCTTTTTCGATTTAAATGTATCGGTCAATTTTTTAGGGTTAGTGAGTGAACCGATGCCAGAAGAGAGAATATCTATAAGCTCTTCAAGCTCCTCCTTGTTTTTAACATTATGCCTGCCGATTATATCGTTAATATAAGTTTCTTTAAAAAGGTTTTTTAAAAATTCTATTTTCTGTTCAGAAGTTGAAAGGGAAGCAACAGGTGGTAACCCTCCATATAAAACATATTCATTCCATCCATCATACTTATTACCGTCATACTCTTCTATAAATTCGGAAAAAGAAAGTGGCTGCATATGGAGTTCATCACCACGTCCACGAAATTCAGTAATAATATCTTTTGAAAGGAATTTCGCATTACTACCGGTTACGTATACATCTACATTTTTGATACGCATAAGTCCATTAAGCACAGATTCAAATTCACCAAGAAGCTGCACTTCGTCCAATAAAATATAATATCTTTTGTCGTCAACAATCTGCTCTTTTATATAAGGATACAAAGCTTCAGGGTCTCTGTACTTTTTGAATTCAAAGGAATCAAATGGAATTTCTATAATATGATTTTGGTCAACACCATTTTCAAATAAATGATTTTTAAAGATAGTAAAAAGAAGATAAGATTTTCCGCAACGGCGAATTCCTGTAACAACCTTAATAAATCCGTTATTTTTTTTCATAATCAATTTATTTAAATAGTATTCTCTTTTAAATCTCACAAGAAACCTCCATTGAAAATTTTTGCATAATTTTATTTGTATTTTCACTAACTATACTATATCCATATTTGGACTAAGTCAATCATATAAATGAAAATTTATAATTAAAGTTGCAAAAAAATTCAAAGTGAATATTGCTTATTTTTATGAGCCATCGGTCGAGGAATGGCTGACCACCGCTGCCAGCTTGCATATTAAATTCGATTTTACTGTTTTCTATATCTTCTGGAGATAAATTCAGTATTTGATTCAACTGTATATCCATATCCACACTTTTTCCAGTTACAAGCTTCGGTCACCTTTATTGCCACCGACTCCACATCCTTTAAGCATATGTATTTCTATTTTACATTAAACACATATGTTTTTACTAATGATTCGGAAATTCTTAGAATATTTTTATAATTCAAATGAATTTTATTTGACATCTTTAATCATATCCTGTAATATAGTAACCAAGAAGGATTACCGCTTTTCGTATGGCGGTCAGTCCTAAATGAGTGAGCCGCCTAAATAATCAGTTTAGGCGGCTGTTGCTATTTCTTGAAGTGTATCATCAAACAAATGGTGATAACTCCAATAATTACTAAGCAGAACTGAAACAGTTCCGTATATGTAACCATAAGCATCACCCCCTTTACAAGAGAGTGACCAACCGCCAAACGGTAATCCTTGAGCAAAGTATAACACGATATCCGCGAAAGAACAAGTGTTTATTTGAGTATTTTTCTCCCCCACCATCTGCTTACTTAGTAAGCAGTGTTACGGCTTCAACGCGCCTTGCGTAGACAACAAGGAGTTGCTGGAAACCCAGCAATTCCTTGACCGAAAATTTACATATTTCAAAATTAATTATAATTTGGTATAGATAAAATATTGTTGAAAACAAGTTTTGCTAAAAATTCTGTTCTTGCTTCTGGTTTAAACGTTTTTTCCTTATAGCGACTAACGAAGCCTTTTGGACAATTTAAAATTGATTCCTCATATATTAAATATTTTTCTTCCAATGGTTTTGTGCCACATCTTCTATTCAAAGGTTCTTCAATAAAAAACAAATTTCCAATTTGAGCATTCTCTATACAATCAGAATCGGGTAAGATATGTTCTATAGTAACAGGAATATTTAGTTCCCTTTGAGAAATATATTCCTCTAATAGAGTGAGTACAAGTTGGCATCGTTCTTTATTTTTTGAATCTTGATATATTCCCCAATGATTTGACCATCCTAAATTTTTAAAACTATTTATAAAAGATGCTAACGTAGGTAGTTTATTTTTTAAACTACAAAGACAATCATCTAATGTTTCATTTTTAAATGACTTCTCTAATAAATAAGAGTATTTATAAATAGTGTCACTTAAAATGTTTGAATTTTCTTGACCAATTATCTTATAACATATAAAAAAATAATATAAAAACAATAGTGTTTCTTTATATTTGTCATCACTGATATATTCTAAACTACGACATTTCATTAAACTTAGCAATAGTGGTCTAAACTGAACAACTCTTTTTGCTTTGAAGAAAGTAAAAACTTTATATTCTACACTATTATCATTCGTTGGATTCAATATTATATTATAATACTTTGATTTTTGAACAATATCATCTAACAATTTATCCATATCTCTCCCGCGATATGTATTTTGAAATGATTTATAAATAGAAATTTTTTGTTTTTTATCATTGTTATAATTAATTTTGTGTATTGCATAATGTCTGAAAAAATCTTTAATTGATACATCCAGAGTTCTCTCTACTTCCTCCCACATACTTTTAGCTTCATCACGTCTGTCATATGGTTGGAGATATCGCATTATATAATTTTTTAGCAATTCGTGATCTTCTAAATCCATTCCTCTTGCATTTAAAATTTCAAATATTGTATACGAGTCTTCTTCGGTAGAAGAAATTATGTTTACATAGCCTATACCTATTAAAGCATCTCGAATTAATAAAATAGTAGACTTGTCCATAGCTTCAAGTTTATTTGCAAAAAATTTAAATGCTTCAATAGGAGTATCTCTATTGCTTTGAACTGTACACATATTGGAAAATGCATTAATGCTTTTATTTTCCATTTCCTCTTGAGAAGTATCTATAACTGCATTGATTATTTTTGTTAAACTTGTATGATATTCATGACATACTATTTCTCTGTATTTATTTTTTATATCTCGTGCAACTAAATACTTTGTGGTACCTCCAAAATCGTTCATTAAATTCATTTTTTTTAATTTAAACATTATCGCAGTTAAAAATATTGTGAGAGTAACAATTCTTTGTTGACCATCTATAACAGTATATTTTGATAACCCATCTTCCTTACCCTCATCTTTTAGAACTACACTTCCTATAAAATGTGTAGATGCAACTCCTTCTACAACCAGCAATATGTCTTCGAAGAGATCTTCCCAATTTTGTTTACCCCAAACATATCTTCTTTGGTTTCGTGGAATATAATAAATTGCATCATTTAATAATTTGTCAACAGACTTCTCTTTAGCTTCAAATGACATTGTACACCTCCTTTGAATTATACTATTATACTTCAAACTTAGACATTTCTCAACAATTATCATCCATTTTAGCATCTATATTAATAAAATTTAAGGCAACCTGTTAAAGTATTGCATAAAAATGAATTCAATTTCACCTGCATAAGCTTAGTTTATACTTTCAACTTTTTATTTTCTTATTTAAAGATTATATTCTTCTAAGTTTTTTCAAATCAATCTCTTTTCTCGATTTAGTCTATAAAAAGCCGTGAGCTGTTTTCAACTCACGGCTTTCACTAAACCAAATCTATTTTATCTTTCAGCACGCTGCAACAAACACACGCACTCCACATGCCCACTCATAGGAAAATTATCATATGCCTTTACACTTTTCACTTCATACCCGCTCATCTGCATGACGCTCAGGTTCTCTGCCAGGCTTTTGGGATTGCAGGAAATATAGACAATCTGTTCTACACCATAGCTGATGATTTTCTCCAAAGCCTTGGGGTGTATCCCTACTCTAGGGGGATCCACCACGATGACATCCGGCTTTTGCTCCACCTGATCCAGCTTTTCAAATACATCCCCTGCGATAAACTCGCAGTTTTCCAGACCGTTGAGTCGCGCGTTTTCCTTGGCTGCCGCAACGGATTCCTCCACCAGTTCAATACCGATGGCTTTTTTTGCTCTTAGCGCTAATATCTGCGTGATAGTTCCGGTACCGCAATATAAATCATAGACCGTTTTTCCATTCAAATCTTTAATCAGTGAGATGGCCTCTGTGTAAAGCCTTTCGATGGCGGTAATATTGGTCTGAAAAAAGGAAAAAGCGCTGACTTGAAACTGCAAGCCCATAACCTTTTCCAGATAGTAGTCTCGCCCTTGCAGAATTTCCATTCGGTCACATTTTACAAAGTCAGCCAAATTGTCATTGTAAGTATGTAGAATTCCCACCAAGCTGTTTTGCAGTGGCAAGTTGGAAAGCACAGCCACAAAACCGCCGTCATCAAAGGCTTCCCCCGACTCCGTCAGTTGTGTGGAGGTGATCAAATTGACCAAAAGCTCCGAAGTATTCTCGCCTTTCCTAACGATTAAGTGCCTTAAAATACCCTTATGGCTTTTTTTGTGATAAGCCTTATAGGCTTTTTCCTTGCAAAATTCCAAAGCTGCCTTCAAAATCAAGTTGAAGTCCTCATCCACCAGTTGGCATTCATCCACGGTTACGATGTTCATGAACTTACCGCTTTCGTGCATTCCCAAAGTCAGGGGTCCATCCTTTACCTCATCCCCAAAGGTATACTCCATTTTATTTCTGTATCGGTACTGCTTGGGACTACCCTCAATGCCTAAATTCTTCTGGAAGGTCACTTCCTTTTCCTTCATCAGGCGAACGACATCCTTTCCCTTTAAGATCAGTTGATCCTGATACGGAATTCCCTGATAAATACAGCCTCCGCATTGATCATTGTGTTTACATATATCCATAAAAATCTCTATCTCCCTTAAAATTAATAATAAAATTAAAAATATATTTAAAAATAGTAAAACATGTTTAAAAACTTTTAAATAAAGCTACTGAATCTAAATTATTATTTATTCGTTTTCCTTACCATTTATACCTTATCTCTTTGGTTTAATGACTGATTGCACTTAAATTTCTTTATCCTCGTTCTTGAGAATTTGCCATCCAATCCATTTCATCCAATTTCCTCAGATCATAAGGAGTTTCTTGGTATACATAGTTAAGCCAATTGGCAAAGAACAAGTTCCCATTTCCTCTCCACTTGACCACAATTT
>CAYWVS010000117.1:0-5725 GCA_964461765.1 uncultured Anaerovorax sp. | reverse complement strand
GATTCATATTCATTTTTCAATGTGCATTAACTTTTCCTATGTGGGAAAGTTGAGTCAATTACTTAAATATGTATATAATTTAGTTTTTACATAGTCTAATTTAGTGATATCAAAATCTTTAATTAGTCCTGCTTTTAATTCATCAACATTTATCTTCTTTCTTATTTTGTTATTTAAATAAGATTTCAAGCTTTCCAATAAGTATTTTCCACAAATACCATTTACTTGATTGCAGCCATAAACTTGGTGAAAAACATCTTGACATTCTTCATAGATGTTATCTAAGTCAACATTATTTTCTTTTATTTCGTTTTCGTACTGAGCTAAATAAGTTTCCCTAGGGTGACCTGTTTCATTTAAAAAACAATTTGGATTTCTGCCTACATTTTCTATGTATGAAGAATTTTTTTGCACAATTAAATGTAAAATAAAAATTTTTTCAAAAAAAGGTAATATGCATTCTTTCCAGCTTTGAAAATTTATTTTCAGTCTTGCTTCATCTTTTTTGAGTTTTAATTTTGGTCTCATAAATCGTATAGTAGCTTCTTCTTCAATTAGATAACATTCAATGTTATACATTGATAAGTAAACAATATTTGGAGCATTGATTTGATTTCTTCCTAAAGCAATGTCAAAATCACCATCAGCAATAAAAAAACTTTTTCCGTATTCCGGAGAGTTTCCAAATAAAGAATACGCATTTTCTAACGAGGGCTTTCCACCTGTAGGGAAAATACAAGATACCTTTATTTCATCATTGAAAAGTCTTTCAAAAATTTCTTCGTATTCATATTCTTTATTAATATCTTCAACAAAAATATTTACACTTTTCGTTGACGATAAAAATAATACCCTCGTAAGCAAAGCATCATCTGTATATGCTAATTCTAATGCATCTCCCATTCCTTAATCCTCCATTAAACAGTAGGCATAAGTTTAACTGCTTTTTGTCTATATCTACCTATTATTTCTGGTGAATGGGTAGCGAAAATCAATTGAATGTCATTATTTATTTCTAAGATTGAATCAACAAATTGTTTTTGCCAGCTTAAATGTAAGGATAATTCTGGTTCATCAACAATATAGATATTTTGCTCAGTTTGCTGCAATGCGAAAAGCAAATATGCAAAAAAAGTTACAATTTGTTTTTCACCAGAAGAAAGATCAATAATATTAATTTCTTTTTTAGCGGTAGTTTCAAGTTGGATTTCTCCAACACTATTAATAACAATTTTCTTTGAATTATTGTTAGAAACGAATTTGTTAACAGTAGAAATAAAGCTTTCGATTAACTGATTCGCTTTTTGTTTTTCTTGTTCGGCACTTTCTACTTTTTTTATAATACTGGTTATTTTTCCCAATTCAGATAGCTTGAAAAGCAAAGATATTAATATATCACTTTTTGATTTTTCATTTTTATATTTATTAAGTTCTTTTATAAGTTCATCAAAAAAGGCATTTATTTTACCGTCAGAATTTTGCTGTTTTTTCTTTATAACTTTAATAGCCTTTAAATAATCTTTCCTGATATCTTCTATTTTTCCTTCTGTAAGATTGTTTAGCACTTTAAGATTTTCTTCAAATTTACTTGCATTATCAATATCTAAATAAAAATCAATTATTTCTTCATTAAGATTTTCATTAATTATATTAAGATTGCGTGTAATTGCATTAAAAGAATCTTTTACCAAAGCTTTAACATTTAATAATACTAAATCAGAATTATTACGTGGATAGCTTGAATCAGTATATCTTAATTGAATATTTTTTCTTCTCCAAGCAAAAGATAAAAATGAGTCATCATAATCTACATTTCTATTCAAGGGAAAATAAACGTAATTAAAAGTATTTTTTATTTTGTCTAGAATTGGGTATTCAGTATAATAGTACCTTTCTCTTTCAAAGACATTAATTTCTTCGCTTCTGCTATGATATTCATTTCGCTTAAGGTGAATAGCATCTTCTGTGTTGCTTAATGATATTGAAATATCATCACCTAATTGTTTGATTATTATTTTATTAGAATTCTTTTTGGGACTGAGATTGTTATAAAACAAACTAATACTTTCAAATTCATAGCTAAAAAGCTCATATATCTTACCTGTGATGATAGATGTAATAATATTAAGCACGGTTGTTTTACCACAACCATTATCACCAAATAAAAATGTTACGTCATTATTAAAATTAATATTATAGTTCATATTTCCATGCAGTTTTTCTATAGATACTTTAGTTATTCTCATTATGTTTTTCTCCATATTTTACCCCTATAATAATAATCTTTTTTATATTATAGGTGATTATTTGTATTGATATACCAAGTATTTACAATTAATAACTAACCGGATTGCCATACTCATTAATGCTTTCTCTCAGTTTTTCCGCTCAATTTAATCTAAATTATGATTAAATGCTACATGCTACATGATTCTTTTGGATCATGCCAATCGCAAAAGGAGCTATTATTGGACAATTGGGGACGTACATTTTTTGTCACTTTTTTGTCTCTCGTCAGAAGTTGATAAAATGTATATTTTACTTTTTCAACCAATTTTACTTTTTATTTTTGCATATAAAGCTACTTTTTGCGTTTTCTTTCTCACTTTCATAATAACCTGAGCCATAGTTTACAAAGATTTGATCCAATTCAATCATGGAATAACCGCTAATTTTTGAAAGTTTTTCTACTTCAATGATTGCCTTTTCATCAGTTACTTTAATTCCAAACTCTTTTTCTAGAACTTTTTTTACTTGCCTATCTGGTTTTACTGTATTAACTCCAAAATTCATCCGTAAATGCTGAAAAGTTGCTAATCCTATGCCATGAATTCTTCCAATAATGTCATACTTCCATTTACTTAGATCCGCTTGTATCGCCCATTTATTCATCACATCGTAATCACCATTTACCATAAGCTTATCCTTTAAATCCGAAATTGCCGACATTAAACACTTTAATATTTCAAATCTCCTTTGATCATGCGGTCCCCAAAACTCAAAAAATTCTTCAATTGAATACTGATTTATCCTATATTCTAATTGCTTAAAGGTTGACAAATCTGTTTTTCTTAGTCTCATTATATGTGGCTCTACATGCGTAGTGTATTTCCTGTTAGTTGACAGGATAACTTCTAAAAGCGCAATTGCCGGTCTCTCTATTGGATTACTACCATAATGCATGGCTTCGTTTCTTGCTGCTTCACCAATGGATTTGTCCTTATACCTTATGAATAAGTGAGAGCTTTGCATTAATGGTAAATTTCTCATTTCTTCAATTCTATCTAATACTTTTTCTTCCAACATGCGCCCTCCATTTGTGTATATCGCATATCATCCCAATTTAATATTACACCCCAACACACACTTAAATATCTGACTATACAAAAACACCCGGCACCTATGAAGGTCACCGGATTGCTATACTCATAAATGCTTTCCCTCAGTTTTCTTGCTCGATTAATCTAAATTATGATTAAATGCTACATGATTCTTTGACCTATGTCAATCACGAAAATACAAATTATTTCAAATTTTTCACTTATTTGTTTAGTGAAAATATAAACTTATATTAATAAAAACAGATTTAATGACACTCAAGTTCATTTTCATCTCCGCACATAGAAATGGAAATCCCCTTTTACTTACCTCATGTCTTTACGCCTTAACTCGTCTTTCTTCTTGTTTAGGCTGAATTTTTTTCTACTTTGACCCCGCATACCAATCCTCCATAGAAAGATATCCTATAAATTTGTAGTAAATGTCCACCCTCTGACTCTTGCTACCATCTTCATTTTCAGTCTTTTCATATACCACAATGCGGTCAATTAATTCATTCAATATTTTAGTATTTAGCTCTTTGATGTTGGTATACTGCTTTATAATTGCAGTGAAATTTTCAGCACTGGCGAAGACTTCATCTGCCTTTTCTATCTCAGCAATTAGTATTTTCCTTTTCACCAAGAGGTCTGCCTGTTCTTTCTCATAACCCTGCGACATGCTTACATAGCGGTCATCACTGATTCTGTCAAGGGCGTTATCCTCATAGAGTTTAGCCAAAATCTTTTCTAACTCAGCAATGCGCTTCTCTGCAGTGGTAAGCTCTCTTTTGAATTTGGTTACTTCCTTTCTTTGTTTCTCTGTTTTCATTGCAATAAGGGAATCCAGATATTTTTGTGAAGCCTTCTTGGCTATTTGTGCATTGCGTTGAATGTCCTCTAACACTAAATGATTCAGCGTTTTCCATCCGATAGCGTGTGAGGTGCATCGCTGCTTCCCATAATTTTTATAGACCCAACAAGAGAAGTTTTTATATTTACCTTTTCTCTTATCATAAGAGACATTTAGAGAAGAGCCACAATGCGAGCATTTAACCAATCCTGCAAAGTATTGAATCTCTCCCTTTGCCATTGTTTCCCGCCTCTTTGATGCCATCAGCTTTTGTACTGTGTCCCATGTCATTTGACTGATAATGGGTTCGTGCATATCCTCTACAACAATCCAGTCACCCTCGGGAGATTTAACACGACTTTTATTATAAAATCCTTTTGTTTTAGTCCTACCGAACACCGTATGACCTAAGTAAACCGGATTGGAAATAATGGCTCTTACGGAAGTAGCGTGCCAATCAAAGGGCTGTCTCCAGTAATCACTTTTGAAAAAATCCGGATTATTTCGATTAAAGTATGCCTGTGGATTTAAAATACCTCGGTTCCGTAAAATTTTTGTTATGCGAACATAGCCCACGCCCTCGCTAAACATCTTAAAAATTTCCCGTACCACCTCTGCGGCTTCTGAATCGATAATCAGTTTGTGCCGATCCGTAGGATCCTTCACATATCCAAAGGGAGCATGTCCCCCAAGATATTTACCTTCCAAGGCTCGTGTCCTGTGGCCTATCTTTGTTTTACGAGAACAGTCTCTGGCATACATGGAATTGATAACATTAGTAATTGGCATCAAAATATTATCCACACCATTAAGAGTATCAATGTTTTCACCAATTGCGATAAATCTAACCTCCTTTTCCTCGAAATAGTGTTCAATATACATTCCCATTTGAGCATATTCTCTACCAAAACGTGAGAGGTCTTTGACAATAACCATATTGACTTTGCCTTCATTAATAGCTTTTATCATTCTTTTAAACTCCGGTCTTTCAAAATTCGTTCCGCTCCATCCATCGTCGCAAAAACAGTCATATACTTCATAACCGTTTGCACTTGCATAGCTTGACAGAAGTGCTCTTTGCGTTTGTATGCTACCACTCTCCCCAATCTGTCCATCATCCTGACTAAGCCTGCAATAAAGTGCTGCAACATATTTGTCTTGCTTTGTTAACATTTTTCCTCCTTTCTGCTAGCAGCTAAGCCTATCACTTTACTGGTTTAGCTGCTTTCCATTAGTTTTTGACGGCAACAGTATACCGTAACCTCTACGCAATAGCTATATCATTATCTACTGAAAAACTGTTTATATATTCGTCTGAACCTATTGTTTCAAATGAGTTTTCTATAAGCCTTCCAATATGGTCGAAGACTAAATCCTCTCCCTCAAAAAAGCTAAATGTCACATAATTCACTCCTCTGATTTCCGTTGCATTGACACGCATTGTACCTCTATTTAAAATCATAATGTTCCTCCTGATTTTTACATAAATTTGGCTGTGTGCACCTTGAAGTGCACCTGTATTTTCTTAGGAAAATGGGGTTTATGCAGTTTTCGA
>CAYWVS010000116.1:0-5729 GCA_964461765.1 uncultured Anaerovorax sp. | reverse complement strand
AGGCGTTTGATGAATATTATTGTAATCAAAACGAGTTGCCAATGGTGGAAATGGTCGCGGGGTATGTGAATGAGAAGCTGGTGAAGTATTTGGAGTTACTAGAATAATTTTAGTAAAAAAGAAAGAATAAATTAATAGGTTCAAAACCTAATTATATTTAGCTGTTTCATTTTTTGGTATGTTTAATGTAAAATAGAAATGCCCAAAGGATAAAGAGGAATTTTATCTTGCAGAAAACAATTGGTCAGATATCCCTTTTTTATTCTTATGTTTTAATTGAAATATTTAACACGAGAATTAAAATAGCACTATCATAGCTATTGTAGCATCGTTCGTTTTATATGCATTTGCATACGGAAAGCAAACAGAATATATTTATAAGCGAGTAAAAAAAGCAAATAATAAAGCTGTATAGATTATATGGGAATAATACATTTTTTAAACGTTAACGAAGGCGATTGTACATGGAAAAAACATCCTTCAGGACATAATACAGAGGAGCGAACTTTTGCGGGTATAGCTCCTTTTTACTTTAATGATTTTATTTTGTGCTTTGGTGTGGTAAAATGGTTGCAAACAATGCTGTTTATATTTTCAGTAAATTGTATCAAACTAATAGGATGAAAGAGGGATGGCAAAATGAGTTCTATCCAGAGAAGAAATAGAATACTTGATATACTGCAACAGAGCGATAAAGCAACAACCGCTTCTGCTTTGGCTGAGCAACTGCAGGTTAGCAGGCAGGTCATCGTTTCTGATATTGCTCTGCTGCGTGCTAAGGAGCATGATATACTGTCAACTCCAAAAGGCTATATCTTTAACTCAAAACTTGCAGAAAATGAAATTATGTTTAAAATTGCATGCTCACATAATTTTGAATTAGCAAAACAAGAGATTTACACCATTGTTGATAATGGTGGCAAGCTAATTGATGTCATTGTGGAACACCCCATATATGGACAAATAGTTGGACAATTGAATATATCTTCCAGATATGACGCTGATGACTTTTTAGAAAAAATAAAAGACGAAAAAATAAAATTGCTTTGCCAATTAACTGACGGAATACACTTGCACACTATATCATGCAGTGATTCGAATGCTGTGGATAGAATACGAAACGCATTATACCAATCTAAAATTTTATTGACATGATCAAGTTATTGTGTTAACGTAAAGGTGTCAAGACATGTGTCTTGACACCTTTACGTTTATGTAAGTGTGTAAGTGCCCCTTTGGTGTGATGCGCACAATAACTTGAAAGAGAAGAGAAGAAAGTATGCAAGCAATTCTAGACAGTATCGGGGGCTACCTATGGGGCCCACCCATGATTATTTCAATTATGGCAGTTGGTTTATTTCTAACAATCAGGTCTAAATTTTTCGGGTTTCGGTTTATCCGCCATGCCTTCAAGCACACACTGGGAACGATTACCACCAAGGAAAACACAGACAAATCAAAAGGGGGATTGTCCCCGTTTGAGGCTATCTGCATCGCGATTGGCGGGGCTGTGGGAGTTGGGGCCATTGGCGGCGTCTCCGCAGCTATTGCAGTTGGAGGGCCTGGTGCGGTTTTTTGGATGTGGGTATGGGGCTTTTTTGGTATGACAGTCAAGATGGTGGAGGTATCCCTTGCCTGTTATTACCGTTCTCAGGATGAAAAGGGTCGGTATTTCGGTGGGCCGTCTTACTATATGCAAAAGGGTTTGGGAATGGAACGGGGCTGGCAAATAGGCTTTGTGCTAGCCGCTCTGTTCGGCGTCACCTTTATTGCCAATGCGTTTAGTGCATCTCAGATTTTCACCATATCCGAAGCGCTCAATGTATCCTTCCATATTCCAAGGATTCCGATAGCAATCGCCTATTCCGCTTTGATTGCCTACCTGATTTGGAAAGGCACACCCCGTATTGCTAAATTTGCCAGCAGGTGCGTTCCATTTATGTGTATCCTCTACCTTTTGGCCGGTATCATCATGGTGGTAATCAATATCAAGGACATGCCAGAAATCTTTCGAATGATCTTTACCCAGGCATTTGTAGGAGGGGCGCCCTTGGGAGGCTTTGTGGGCGCGAGTGTCATGCAAATTATCAAAACGGGTATTGCCCGCTCCATTAACTCTAATGAAGCGGGGCAGGGCTCATCGCCGCAGATTCACGCATCGGCCAATACAATCCATCCAGTGCGGCAGGGTCTGTGGGGTGTGGTGGAAGTGTTCGTCGATACCATGCTAGTTTGCACAGTTACAGCTATGGCAATTTTGAGCACAGGCGTTTGGAACTGCGGCTTGACCGGAGCAACTCTCGCTATCGAGGCCTTCCGTGTGAGTTTTGGCGAAGCGGGTGTTGCTTTCATAGGTTTGATAGTATTCCTGTTCGGCATAACCACCACAACTGGTTGGTATTCATACTACTGCTCCATAATAATTAATTTTTTTAGAAATAATTTAAAGTTACGTAATCGCGCACTTGCTGTGTTCAAGGTAATCTTCCCGCTGCCGGGCATAATTGTGGTCAGTGCATTTGTATTAACGGGAAGTAGCGCAAACCTATTCTGGTCGATCATCGACATTGTGACGGTACTGCCCACCTTTTTCAATGTGTTAGCATTGGCGTTGTTAAGCGGAGACTTTATCAGGCTACTCAACGACTATAAGGCGCGCTATTTAAATATAGGAAAAGTGGATCCGAATTTTCATATTTTCTATGACGATGGAATAAAAACGAAAAAGGGGTTTCAAATGAATCCAACTAAATACGCAAAAGAATCAGAGCTGCTTTATAAGGGAAAAACTGTTCAAGGAATGAGCTTGAAACCGGAATCGATGCCCATCTTCCTGACCTCCGCGTTTGAGTTTGACGACCTGACCGCCATGAAGCAAGGGTATCAGGATAAGGCGTTCACCTATATTCGTACCCGCAACCCTACCCGTATGGGATTGGAGGAGATGCTAAGCTTTCTGGAAAATGGAGAGAAGACCCATGTGTTGGCATCCGGTATGGGCGCCATTACTAGCACCCTGATGTCCATTGTGCAGGCTGGGGATCATATCCTGTGCAACTCCAACATCTATGGGGAAACCTTTGACGTGATAACACGGCTACTGCTCCGTTTCGGTGTACAAAGCGATCTAATAAGCTTTGAGGATCCTGCTCAGGTGAACGCAGCTATTAAGCCCAACACCAAGCTACTGTACACAGAGGTAATCAGCAATCCCACCCTTTCGCTTTGCGACATATCTGCAGTAGCGCAGATAGCTCATAAGCATGGTGCACTGCTCATGGTTGACAACACCTTCACCACTCCGCTGGCTATTCGACCACTGGATTTTGGCGCGGATATCGTGATTAATTCCCTCACTAAGTTTCTCAATGGGCACAACGATGTTATGGCGGGGTCGGTTACCGCCAGTGAAAAGCTCATTGATTCGATTATTCCCGTTTCTATGCTGTGCGGTACCCCGGGCGACCCGTTTACCTCCTGGATGGTCATGCGTGGACTGCAGACCGTGTCGCTGCGTGTTCCCCGTCAGATGGAAAACGCGGCAAAGCTAGCAAGTGAACTGCAAAAGCACCCCGTAGTCAGCAAAGTCAACTATCCGGGGCTTGACGACTATTCCCAGAAGGAACTGGCCCATGACCTGTTTCGGCAAGCTGGGTTCGGTGCAATGGTGAGCTTTATCGTCCCTGAGCATATTGATAAGATGGATGAATTTTTACATGCCCTTCACTTCGCCCACTACGCGCCCACCTTAGGAGGAATCTGTACCACCATCCAGCATCCTGTCACTTCTTCTCATTCCCATGTGCCAGATGATGTACGCCGTAAGATGGGGATTACCCCTGGACTATTTCGTATCTCGGTGGGAATTGAAAATATTGACGATCTGCTGGAGGACTTTACTCAGGCAATGAAGGTCTTTCAATAGCGACTATAGAATATGGCTATTGAATGATTTCCTGCACTCGGCCCACTTGCCCATCCTCTAACATTACCTTGATACCATGGGGGTGAAAACTGCTCTTGGTCAGCAGCCTAGCCACCACGCCATCGGTCAGTTTACCTGTTCGTTGATCTGCTTTCAGCACAATTTTAACCCTTGTGCCGACGGAAATATCACTGCGGTTTTGGCCGTTCATATACACTCCTTTTATTTAAAAAATTTTGCAATACCCTTTACAACCAGGCCTGTCCCCATTCCAATTTTGCCTTCAACTTGATGATTGCGTAAAGTGAGTATCGTCCTCTTGTTTCCCTCTATGTTCTGAACATCTGTATGAAGCTTGCTTCTAGAATTAGTTTTAACAATCTTAACAAATTGTAAGCAATGCTACAATTTTTGATATAAGTGCATTTTAAAAGATTCTAATATATTATATGTGATGTTGTTATTTAATAAAACTTATTATAAGTTTTATTAAAATCATGTCACTAACTCTCATGTTTTTAATTATTTTGCTTAGGTATATTTTAAATCATATACCCGACAAATAGTTTATTAAAACAATTTATTCAGCACCTATCTCAACAATATCAAATTTTCGATAATACTCCTTCTTTTCCTCATCCTTATAGACGGTAGCTCTATGCTTTGAAAGCAACCTGGTGATAGAGTATAAATCCACCCAAATTTGATTTGGGCTATCCTTTAATGATTCATCAAAAATAAGCTGCATTCCTACATGAAGATGCGGGGAATCTATATTATTTACATTTTCTTTTTTGCTATAACCGGTTTGACCTGAATATCCAATAACATCGCCAGCCTTTACCGTCTGGCCTTCCTTTGTACGGTCATTAAAAGGATGATCCTTTCTCAAATGAGCATAGTAATAATAACGTTTTCCATCAAAACTTCGAATGCCAATTCGCCAACCTCCATATTGATTCCATCCCAAAACCTCCACAATACCGCTTTCGATGGCAATAATAGGGGTCCCGATGCTGCTCATCAGGTCATGACCGAAATGCTTTCGCTTGTAACCATAGGACCTTCCATCACCAAAATCATCAAAGTCTTTATACCAATAACCTTCGGCAATAGGGGAATAGGCCTTTAGTCCATATTTCTTTACCCAGGTGGTGTTTTCCTACGGATTTAAAGAACCGGTGTGACCACTTGAAGTGTCGGACATGCCAACGCTGCTGCTTGAAGAATTGCTACCCTCAGAAGCGTTTTGTTCGTTAAAGTTTTGCTTATCTGCTATCCCTTGCTCTGGAGTAAAGGGTATTTGCTGTTGGTATTCCCTTAAAAATCCGCCCAAAACCGCTTTATATGCACGTTGATAATAATTAAAGTATTTCATATCTTTAGTGATTTCTTCCACGCTCATGTCCGCCGCCCTTAATTTTTCCACGAAGGCAGTAATATCTTTTTCCTTATATTTTTTAAGGTTACCACCGTACTTTGCACCTAAGTAAGCTACAATTTGTAGTTTATTTTAAAGATTTATCAAAATTATAATTAAAAAAAATCATTGACAATGATCAAAAGATATTGTAAGATACAAAACATACTATTCCTATATATATGGTATGAAAAGAAATAATTTTGATGTTATGATTTTAATAAACATAAAAGTATGCAATATAAATCTAATGAAAACAAAGAATGGAGAAAAATACGATGAAAGTAAGGTACCATCATTTACCTTTTGATGCACATGGTTCCCAAGAACATAGGCATGGAATAAATGCTTCAAACAACAGCGTTAATGATTACGCCAACGCAG
>CAYWVS010000115.1:0-5883 GCA_964461765.1 uncultured Anaerovorax sp. | reverse complement strand
GGTAGATTTACTAATAAGCAGTATGAATATTTTGTTGCTGATGGCCTTTGTGCTAAGTGCCACTCTGTTTGACGTGCTTCGCATTCGAAAGCTGCCTCCCATTGTGGCATTGCGGGGTGGTCTGATGACTCATAATTTTAACAAAAATCGCTTTCCTTTGGAAAAGAAAGGGATGCTACATTTAAAATTAGCAGGTAAATATGCCATTGCCAACCCAAAACAGAATATCATGTTGGCAGGAGTTTTGTTGGGGGTAACGGTTATAATGATTGTATCCGGAACACTTTATAGCAATATGGTGGCTGATAAGGCTGCGCTAATCAGAATGGCAGGAGTAGAGATTTCAGATGTGTTAGTGCACCTTACACCCCATACGGATGCAAAACAGTTTATAGATGAAATTTCAGGGAAAAACGGTATACGAAAGACCTCTATGTTAGATATGACGACGCTCACCGTGGAAGATCAGGAACTGATGGTCTATATATCAGATGATTTTAGTGTTATGGAAAGCTTGAGTGTATATGAAGGGGTAATGCCAAAATACGAAAATGAAGTGGTCATATCCGGAGCAATTGCAAACTTATATCATAAGAACATAGGCGATACCATACAGTTTCAGTTAGGTGATATTTCAGAAGAATTTTTAATCACCGGGCTGACGCAGAGTCTGAATATGTCAGGACGTGTCGCATTTGTCACATTACCGGGAATGCAGACGCTAAACCCTTATTACCAGCAAAAAACAATCAACATTTATTTGGAAGAGGGTGTAGAGATTGATGAATTTATAGAGACTATGAGCGCTTTGTATAGTATTCAACCGGTTGAAGAAAACGAAAAAGGTCAGGTCGCAGATCTGATTCATAAAAGAGTAAGGGAGAAAATGTCGAATCTGTTGGCGTTGTACGATGTAGACAGCATCCAGTATGCCATGATGGTAGATGGGCAAATCCTGTTTCAGGGCAGTTCGGAGACCTATAAAATAGAACGAATGGAGAACTACGCAATCAATGTGCAGGCACAAACATATTCCCTAAATGCAATGATTACTTCGCTATTTCAGACCATTTTGATTTTTTCTGCATTAATCGTGTCCCTGATTATCAGCATGGTCATTGGAGCTATGATTCGAAAATGGAAACGGGAATTTGGAATATTTAAAGCAATGGGTTATACAACTTCTCAACTTACCCTTCAGATCATGTGGAGCATCCTGCCTGCGGCTATAGTAGGGGTGGCTCTTGGAGCATTGAGTGGCTGCATTAGCGCCAATCCATTATTTTATGTCATGTTTCATAAAGTGGGAATATCCAATATGCAGTTTTCCATAAATACGCCTATGATTATGGGAATTTGCCTATCCATTATAGGATTTACATGTTTGATTGGATTGCTGTCTGCATACCGAATTAGAAAAGTTTCAGTGTATGACCTTTTGAGCGAATAGGAGGAATTAGAGAAATGAATTATTCTATAAATAGAAAGCCTTGGCTAAGGATTTTAGCAGCTACCCTTACTGTAGTTATGGTATGGGGTTTGGTGCCAGTACAGGCTACAGAGATCAAAGCGGAAGTAAAATCGTCCCAAGGGATTACAAATAATAAATTCTCGGCAGATGAAAGGATTTACGGCATTGGTTCTATCAGTAAAATTTTCCCGCCCTTGGCAATTATGCAACTGGTGGAGGAAGGAAAGATAGAACTTGATGCGCCGCTTACCAGATACATTCCTGAATTTAAAATGGCTGATGACCGTTATATCTCTATTACACCCCGTATGTTACTAAATCATTCTGCCGGTTTAATGGGCACATCAGACCAAAATGCTATGCTACTTGGTGAAGTGAACACTTATGCACATGATTCCTTCCTAAAAATCTTGGAAACTCAGCGGTTAAAGGCGGCGCCAGGAAGTTTTTCAGTCTATAGCAATGACGGATTCACCCTAGCGGAAATTTTGGTAGAACGTGTAAGCGGGATGTCATTTACAGATTATATTGAACAAAATATATCGGCTAAATTAAACCTTCAAAACACAAAGACACCTAACAGCGACTTTGACCGTTCCCAGCAAGCCAAAGGATACTACAACAACAGCAACATGGAGCTACCCCCTGAAAACCTCAACGAAATCGGTGCAGGCGGCATTTTATCCACAGCGGTAGATATGTGTCGTTTCGGGCAAGTATTTACAAGAAAAGGCAGCAATATTTTATCTCAAAAATCAGTGAAGGAAATGGAAACTGTTCAAATCAATAACCCTTTCTTTCCCTACGAAGGAGATGGTCGGTTTGATTATGGATTAGGATGGGATAGTGTCAATGTAGCCCCATTTGATTCCTATGGGATTAAAGCGGTAGAAAAAGGTGGTGATACTAAGGTATATCACGGCAATTTAACAGTTATTCCAGAAGAAAATATGACCGCTGTATCACTTTCCAGCGGTGGATCCAGCATGTTGAATTCCCTTCTGGTTCAGGAAATGTTGTTAAGTACTCTAGAACTATCAGGTCGCATTAACATCAAACCATCCGCACCTGAACCCACATTAAGACAAGCTGTATCTGAAGAGTTTCAGTCCTATGAAGGTTACTATATGTCCTTTGGTCTCTTAAAAGTGAGATTTGATAAGGATGGACACCTATATATTAGCACACTTGATGAAAAGCGTAATATTACTCAAGAATACTTGCCTACTGAAGACAATCGCTTTATTTCTACAAATGGGAATTATATATCTCAAGAATATAAATTGGTGTCTGCTGAGGGTGGGACAAAAGGAAAGACCTATATTTCCTTTAATCAGGGCAGCAACGGGGAGTCTTATTTAAGTGCCGCCTCCTATGAAACGCAACCGGGTTTAGGAGAATTAGCCTATTCTGTACCATTTGCACAGAAAGTAGAAAGTCACTTGCTTTCTGAATCGGTGAGAGCTGCTTGGAGGGAAAGAGAAGGTAAAAAATATTACCTAATCAGCGAAAAAGCTTCCTCTTCAGGTTATCTGGAGCCTGTTACAACCATTCGACTGCCAAAGGAAAGCGAGGGTTACTTTAGAAACTCAAAGATTGTGGATGAAGACAATGCCATAGCATTTGTAGAAATTCCTATCCTGTTGGGACGTGATTTGCTTGATTATCATTTTTATTCGAATGATAATAAAAATTATTTGGAGTATAACCTCGGGGGCAGCGAACCACTTGCACTGAAGCGTCGATATCTATCGGAGGATGACATGGAAAACCTACCGAATAAAAAGTTTTCACGTAGTTTTACTTCACAGGAGACCGCTATTTGGTATACCATTCCTAAGAATTTAGCCGGAAAGAACATCACCATAGGATTGCCAACTGGGGCAGCATACTTTGTTTACGACTCCAGAGATATGTTGAACACTTCTTCCATCGTGACGGGGGCTTCCAAGAGTGTCCGCCTGCCTGAAAATGGAAAGCTACTGCTGGTAGGTGCTCCCGGGGATACCTTTAAGATAGAAGAATAAAAGGCTGGAAATGACGGAATTAAAGAACGTATTACTAGGGCGCTTTGTTGCAATATTAAGTGCCCTAGTATGATTATGCAAGGGGAAACATCAGCTCTACTGCAAAACCATCAGAATAATTATAACATCGAAGGTTACCCCCCATTTTCTCCATAATGTGAGCGGAAATATATAAGCCTAACCCTGAACCGCTTTGTTTTTGGGTTAAGGCATTTTTCCCTCGATAGAATTTATTTGTTAGATGTATCAACTCCTCCTCTTCCACTCCTTTGCCGTAATCCTGAATCACCACATTCAGAAATTGATTTTGTAGAGAAAAGTTTACTTGAATTGGAGTATTCGCATATTTGTAGGAGTTCATAATAATGTTTCCAATGACTTGTTCCAATCTGGTTTCATCCGCTACAATCAGACAATGGGGTATGGAGGAGCAGCTAGTTTTTTCATAATAATCAGCATCCCTGATCACCTTAAACAAAACATCGCTTCTCAATTCTGCCAAATGAATCGGTAATTCTCCCAGTTCCTCCAGTGCAGTTTGAAACATATCGGAGATCAGCTTATCGATTTGCTCTGCTTTGTCATAGATGGTATGCAATCGCTCAACGGTCTGCGTTTCCTTCTCAGTAGCAAGCATAAGCTCACTGAGCAGCTTAATAGAAGTCACTGGGGTTTTAATATCATGGCTGAGGGATGCCACCAATTCCTTTTTACTTTGGGCAGAAAGATGTTCCTTTTCTCTGGATAACGCAAGCTGTGTGCGCAGGATATCGAATGCCTCAGTAAAAGCGCCAAACAGGTTATATTTATCCATCTGCAGTGGAATATCGAGATTCCCATTAGAAATACGCTTTGCAAAATCTTGTAGTCGATTAAATGGACGAACAATAATACGGTTTAAATACATATAATAACCAACTGACAAAATAGTCATGATAAAAATAGTTACTGCAAGAAGTAAAGATTTTTGTTGATTATGCAAACGGATTTGCTCCAAAATATCGGTCTTAAATTGGATGAGTCCAACAACTCTTCCCTGGGAAGTGACAGTAAGCAGATGATCAAGATGTTTTGCTGACTCCAAAGGTGTCGTTGAAACATCAGAATTGGTTGGATAAATCACTTCACCATCCAAAGTGGTGACTACAAAGTGCTGACCATAATCACCATAATCACCGGCTGCAACATTAGGCCAGTGCAAACCTGCTTCCTTTGAGACTCGGTTCATTGCTACGGTATCCGGTAGAAATACTGCCTGATCTTGTAAACTAAAATAAATTAGTCCCACACAGATTAGAAGTAAGCAAAGGATAATAAAAGTAATGCGTTTTCCCTGTATCATTCCATAACCTCAAACATATATCCGGTACCCCAAATCGTTTTAATATAGATAGGGTTGTTGGGGTTTTCTTCAAGCTTTTCTCGCAAGTGCCGTATATGCACTGAAAGGGTACCATCTCCTGTGAAGGCATCTTTCCAGACGTTTTGAAAAATTTCATCTTTTGAAAGAACACGGTTTTTATTTGCTACAAGATAGCACAGAAGCTTATATTCCAATTCCTTCAGGTGAACCGGTTGACCTTTTACAGATACCCGGTGGGAGCGGTAATCCAAGAGCACAGATCCGAAACAAAACTGCTGAGGATCATCGGATACAGTGCCGTTTTCATATCGTCGAAGCACAGCTTTGACTTTTGCTAATAAAATACTCAGAGTGTAAGGTTTTTTTATGTAATCATCTCCACCCAGGTTAAGGGCTGTCAGCACATCATCATCGTCAGCACGAGCGCTAATAAACAGGATGGGAATATCCAACGTTTCTCTCAGCTTTTTGCAGAGAGTAAATCCAGATTCATTCCCCAGGTTGATATCCAGTAAAAGCAAAGAAACTTCATGGTTCTTCAAAAACTCTAAACACGATGCAGAATCGGTAACATAAGCTGTGGGCACGTCAAACATGGTTAAATATTCGCTTGTTGCCTGACCAATGGCCAATTCATCATCCACTACTAAACATTTATATTTCAAATTCAATTACCTCGCTATTTTTTATTTCTTAATTGAGTTATTCCAATCGTATTGGGACAGTTTTTTATTAAAAGTATACCATTTTTAGTAACCATGGTATATAATTTTTTATTATCTAGAAAATGTTAGTTCCTTTATTTATAGATAAGAAACAATATAGGAATAATAATAAAAGAAAGTTACAATAATTCCACTTTTGGAGGTGATTTATGCGAATTTTAATTGATGCCGACGGTTGTCCGGTGGTGGACGCCACCGTTAGAATAGCCAGGCAAAATCATATTGAGTGCATGATTCTTTGCGATACCTCTCATGTACTTAACAGGGATGGGGCACAGACAATCATGGTTTCTAAGG
>CAYWVS010000114.1:0-5890 GCA_964461765.1 uncultured Anaerovorax sp. | reverse complement strand
AAAGTTGCTGATTTTGGTTCCGCTAAATAACGAGCAAACACCGCTGTTTGAGCATTTCATGCACAGACAGCGGTGTTGTGTTCAGAAAATATTTGCATATATTTGTTATCACTTCAAAATTAAAAATATAATGCATGGTGCAGTTTATTGATATTCTCAAAGAACAAGAAAACCCCATTACTGAATTTAACGAGGGCATATGAAAAGTAATCGAAGATACAGTGACGGTACATTCTCTGAAACACACTGAAATTCCTTTTTAAAAACAATGTGGAAATCCAAAGAAATATATAAGATACATAACCCCCCGTAAGAGTAGCTTATCGACTGTCATTGTTGGAGATAATTTTCATAAGAAAAGCATATACTTTTCAAAAGTGTATGCTTTGATTTACTTATGAAGTCTTGCGTGCAACCCATTTGTGTAGTATAATAAATAAAATTGGAGGTGTATGCTTGAATACTTTAGAGCGAATTAAAAAACTACTTGATGAGAGAAGTTGGTCTATGTACAAATTAGCAAAATTATCAGGTGTATCTCAGTCTACACTTTCAAATATGTTTAACAGAAATAATGACCCCAGTATTAGTACGCTTGAAGACATTTGTCGCGCATTTGGAATAACCTTATCACAATTCTTTGCTGATGAAGGTGAGTTGGTTTCGTTGACCAAAGAACAATCCGATATGCTAGAGAAATGGTCTACCCTTTCTTCTGAACAAAAAAATGCTTTACTAAAATTATTGAAATGAGAGGAGCGTAAAAATGCCTGTATATGAAAAATGCCAAGTTTTCACGCCCTCTGATAATGTGATAAAACTTTTAGATGTTGTTGGTTATGAGCAGAATTTATTTGGAAGAAAAGTTGCAGAAAACTCCTGTGGAGATGGCAATATATTAATTGAAATAGTAAAGAGATATATAGTTGATTGCCTAAAGCAAAATTTGAATGTCGATGTAATTCGAAATGGGCTACATCAAGATATATGGGCTGCTGAAATTGACAAAACACATATTCAAAACTGTAAGGCTCGTTTAAATGCCGTGGCTGAGATGTATGGAATAAGTAATGTGGAATGGAATATTTTAGAAGGAGATGTGTTAAGAGAAAATATAACTGAGACATTTGACTTCGTTATTGGTAATCCGCCATATATTACATATAAAGAGTTGGATGACAACGAGCGAGAATTTGTTAAAAACTCTTTTGAAACTTGTTCAATCGGCAAGTTTGATTACTGCTATGCTTTTATTGAAGCTAGTTTGCGTTCTTTAAATAATTTCGGAAAGTTAGCATACCTAATTCCGAGTAATATATTTAAAAATAGATTTGCACTAAATCTTAGGCAATATTTATTACCATCCATAACTGATATTTACGATTACACCAATCAGAAATTGTTTTCTGGCAAACTAACGGCATCATCTATAATTGTTTGTGACCGTAATGCTAATAATCAGTTTGTAACTTATCATAATTTAAGTGAGGGAGCTTCAGTTGAAATTCCTAAAGCTGAGATGGGAGATAAATGGGTCTTTAAGAATGACACTCGAGTTGAAAACAGGGATTTAGTTCGATTTGGAGATTATTTTCATGCGGCAAGTAGTATTGCTACATTGTTGAATGAAGTATATATAATTGCAAATTACACAGAAAATGAAGCCTATGTTAATGTAGGTGAATTTGGAATAGAAAAGAGTTTGCTTCGAAAAGCGGTTAGTCCTCGTTCGTTAAATTACAGAAAAGAGGAGTTAGTTATTTTTCCATACTTCTATACCGATAATGGATTGCAAAAGTATACTACGGAGCAGTTTGAAAATGCATTCCCACAAGCAGTAATGTATCTTAAAAGTTTTGAAACTGCGTTGAAGGAAAGAAAAAGTGATAAAGGAATCAACTGGTTTGAATACGGACGGTCGCAAGCATTGTTACATTTAAACCAACCAAAGCTTTTAATTTCAACATTGATAACTGGAGCAGCCAAGGTTTATACAATTGATGCAGACACCATCCCTACATCGGGGCTTTATATTGTCCCACATAATTCTCAACAGGAACACTCACTTGAAAAAGCGAAAGAAATATTAGAAAGTGATTTGTTTTTGGAATATGTAACATCTATAGGCGTTATTTCAAACGGCAATTCTTATAGGATATCACCTAAAGATATTAATGAATTTACGTTTCCGGCAGATATGCTGATGTAAACAATAAATAGGAGGAATCATATGGCTAAAATACCTTTTAATGTAGATGCCTATACAGCAAAGCTCATCGGACGAGAAAATGTATCAAAGCTTGATGGAGCTATATTAGAGTTGGTTAAAAATACATATGATGCCGATGCGACTGTCTGTATTCTTTACTATGAAAAGACGACCGATACACTATATATTGCTGATAATGGTACGGGAATGACAGAAGATGTTATCTTAAAACATTGGATGACTATTGGTAGTTCGTCTAAAAAAATTAACTTTAAAACTCAAAAAGGTCGAGTCCAAACTGGAGCAAAAGGCATAGGGAGATTCGCATTAGATCGAATAGCAGATAATTGTAACCTTTTAACAATCTCTAAAGAAGAACATTTAATCTGGAAGGTAGACTGGAATGTCTTTGAATTTGGACAAAAAATAACTGATGTTACCGCTGAACTTGACAAAAGTGAGATATCGTTTGTTGATTTTTGTGGAAACCTGAAAAACGCAAAGTTCATCGAATTGATAAAAAACAAATTTATAGGCACTGGTTCCGTTTTTAAATTAACCAATTTAAGAGATTCTTGGGATAAATTAACCATTGAAAGTATCTCATCTAATTTAAAAACATTAATTCCACCTGAATTTAAAGAAGTATTCAATATTTATTTTTTTGAAGAAAACACAACTATTGAAGATGCGGCATTGTTGCAAGATGGTGATGATTTTTCTTTTGACTATAGAATAAAGTTTTCAGTGTTTGAAAACGGAAAAGTTCAAATAAAAATTAACCGTGATGAGTTTGATTTTGGAGATGTATTCGACAAAGTCACTAGCGCGGCTGGTTTTGATGCGACTGAAAAGGCGTATTTTAAGAATACACCTATTGTAATTGATACCACATTTACAGACGTATTGAGAAGTAAATCTTCTGTTAAAAATACTATTGGAGATTTTAAAGGTACATTATATTTTGCAAAACTCACAGCTGTAAAATCAGATAGGGAAAAATATTACTATAAAGATATTACGGGAAGACATGATATCCGAGATTCTTTTGGTGGTATTAGAATTTATCGAGATGGCTTTAGGGTAAGACCGTATGGAGACCCGAAATCGTCCTCTATGGATTGGCTAATGTTAGCGGGAAGAAAAAATAAATCACCTGCTGCTGTTTCGCATCCTACTGGTGCGTGGCGTGTTAACTCTGATCAAATGCATGGTAGTGTTTATATTTCTAGAACTAATATCACATTGCCTGACCAAGCCAACCGACAAGGCATTGTAGAAACCGAAGAATTTCAATTATTGCAAGAGTTCTTAAAGAATGTGATAAGACTATTTGAAAGAGATAGGCAATTCGTTTGTAGAAAATTAGATGAGTATTATGAATTGTTACACCCAACAGCTCAAATAGAAAAAGAACTTGATGATAAAATAAAGCAAGATGCAAAAAAGGAAGAACAAGCTAAACGTAATAACTCTAATTATTCTCCTGAGTATATGGATATTAAAAAGGTATCCGCTCTCGTGGAAAAGAAAGACTCTACTATAAGACAACTTGAAACCGAGCTTCAGATGTTAAGGGTATTAGCGACTACCGGGATTGTTACTAATACTTATATCCATGAGATAAAGGATATCACACATAAACTTGGAATGAAAATTAAAATGGCAAAAGAGTCATTACAATTTGATAAAAATTTAAATGCTGCTTACAAGTATATACTAGAAGCAAATGAAATTAGAAGTTTCTTTACTTCTTGGTTCAAAGTAACCGTTGATTCTGTTAGAAGGGATAAACGAACCATGAGGAAAACAGATATATCAGAGTTAATTACCAAATTAGTTTCTGATTGGCAGTTGGCTTTATCCCCTAAAAAAATTGTCATAAATTGTATAATTGATAATATCGCATTTAGATGCTTTCCGTACGAAATTGAAAGTATTCTAAACAATCTTATCGCCAATAGTGCTTCGTCATTTGATGCCACTCGGTCAGCCGAAAAAAACATTGCTATTAGAATAGAATCTTTGGACGGTGGAATAATAATTAAATATTCTGACAGTGGGATAGGATTGTTAGGTGAGTATAAAAATAATCCTCGTTTGATATTAGAACCATTTGAAAGTGATAAACGTTCAGCAAATGGTGAAATAATTGGAACTGGCATGGGCATGTGGATAATAAACAGAATTGTTAATGAATATAATGGTTCTATTGATTTGTCAGAAAACGTTGACCAACCATCAGGATTTTTCATCACATTAACTTTGAACGTAAAACCATAGGAGGTGCTATTTTGTATAAATTGGGTTTTATAGATGACGATAACAGTTTAATCGAAGATTATAAAATTAGTCTACATCGAAAAGACATAGAATTGGTTTTTGTTGAAGATTGTAAAACAAAAATTGATGTCCTAAAGTGGATTCTATCGAATGAGATTAAGTGTATGTTGGTAGACTATAAACTAACAGCTACTTATGATTTTAACGGCACAGAACTTGTTGCTTATCTTAATAGTGAGTTACCAGACTTGCCGTGTATAATCCTTACTAATTATTGTGACCAAGGCATTGGTGAAAATTTAGTAATAAAAAACTTATTTGTAGAGCGTGAAAAGCTTGATGCTGATTTCGAATCTACTATATTTGAAGAACTCGTTGCTTCTTTCAAACAAGCAGTTGAAGTGTTTGACAACAGACTACAGCGTAACATTACTGAGTACGCAGAGCTTAAAATGAAGAAAGAAAATGCAAATATATCTTCTGAAGAAGAAGAGCGATTAGTAGAGCTTTTCAAGATTTTGAGGGCGTATAACGAAGTAGATGATATACCAGCTGAATTATTGACAAGTAACACAACTAAAAAGATGTCAGATATCCTAAATTCATTAGATAAGTTGTTGGATAGTAAAAAGTAGGTGCTTTATGAGAATTCATGGGAAAGTAAATATAGTTAGACGTAAAAACATTATTCAAAAAACCAATTATCAGGACTATCTTCCGGAATTACAGGAGGATTTTCATTACATATGTGGATACTGTGGAAAATCAATAAAAGTAACTAAACATGCCTTTGAACCTGATCACTTTATTCCAAAGTCATTTGCACCGGATTTAGAAAACGAGTATTGCAACTTAGTCTATTCATGCTTTACGTGCAATAGAAAAAAATCAAAAAAATGGCCCACTGAAGATAAAGCAGTTCATCATAATGATAAAGTCGGTTTTGTAGACCCAGCTAGTAAAGAGTACGATTTACATTTGGAACGCATGAATGATGGGGAGATTCATCCGCTAACTCCAGTTGGTCAATATATGTGTAATAAAGTTTTTAAATTTGGACTAAGACCAATAAAAGAGATTTGGCTATGTGAAGAGATTATATCTCGTCAAGAAAAGCTAGAAGGCAAGATTTCAGAAATGACACCAGATGAGAGCAAAGAGTACATAGAAATAAATAAGCAGTTAAAAGAGCTTATGCAACTACTTTTCTCTAAAAAAGAATAGCAGTGTAACCTCAAATCTACTTGGAGGTATGTTTGTGTGGTAGAAAGAGAAAGTAAGTTAAGAGCCTATAAAATAAAAATTTAGCGTGGGCTTGACATACGGGTGCCTTAGTTGATGGAAAGTAAGCGTCAATCAGAAGGGTACCTGTTGCCTCAATAAAAAATGTGGATAATA
>CAYWVS010000113.1:0-6211 GCA_964461765.1 uncultured Anaerovorax sp. | reverse complement strand
TGCAATTTTGAGGAATTCCTCTTTTCTATAGTGGGGAATTTTATTTTTCCATTTTAGGTATTTTTATTTTACATCAAATAATTTCATCGTAATATGTTGAGATTAAGGTATCGGCGGCTTGTCTGTCCCCCTTTTGCACCTTACGTATGATCTTTTTTTCATTAGTCACCAGACTCCTTCACCTCCCTCTCAATGATATATTCGAATTTTTATATACAATAGTTTCACATCTTAAAAAATTTTTATTTTTTTATTAAATTATTTTTTTATAATAATTTTATTTTTATATTAAATTATCATAAAAAATTTTATAATATTTTTATTTACATATATATTACACTAAGAAAATTATCTACTTTATTTTACCATAAAAAAATAGCCATGGGGTTTTAAACCATGGCTTTAAAAGAATTAGGGTTACTAAAGAGGAAATAGAACGGACTATTTATTGATAATTTTCCCTATATTTTTAATTTGAATCGAAATGGTCCCATTTGGATTATTAACAAATTCAATAATATTCGGATTATTAAAAAAATCAGATGGAACTGAAATTTCAATTCCTGTATCCGTTTTTATTTTATGAGATTTGCTACTCCTTCTTGCAAAGCTCTTTTCAATGGGTACATCAGACGGTATCCCAGCTTTGCTGATTTGAGAAGCATATTCATTTTGCATTATCTCAGAATTATTAAATGCTTCTTTTCCTAAATCTACTGTAGAAATCTTATTAGATGTTTCTGCGTTTTCAAATATATAATTTTTGGCTTTTGAAATAGCAACGGCACTGATGGCACCATGACTCTCTGCAATCTGATCAACGATGCTATTAACACACTTGATGACTTCTTTTGAGGATATTTCAGAGGAACAGTTTAAAATTTTATCAGGTAAAATAAAAACATCCTCCCCATTAATTAAGGTCTTTTTATCATGATATCTTACGAAATTGGACACACAATCAATAAATGCAAACGAGGCTATTTTTTGCGTAGGATTAGGCAATATAGCATAATGATTAATTATTTGGTTACTTGTTTTATTGTTTTCTTGTTTTACTTGATGCGTAAAAGCAATTTGATTGTTAAGCTCAATTATACCAATATGTAGAACATTCTCATATAAGAATTCACAAACTACCACATCGATAGGCTGTATATTATCAGATATTGATAAACAAGAATAAATTCCTTCGGCAATTAAAGTTGAAAAATCTATAAAATTAATTTCATTTTTTAAATATTTATTTAAATCGTATTTAAAAGTGCTTTCTTCTTTGAAAGTTCCCGATTTAATAGCTGAATCTTTTATAGATTTCTCAATATGCTTAGTTAAATAATCAAACATCGTTGTGTCAAGTTGTTTTTGTGAATAAACTATAATTCCCGAATTTAAATCTAAAATATGTAAAATGGCTTTGTTAATTTGAATCATTAGTGGACTCCTTGTCTTTCTCTTTGGCAAATGATCGTAGTTTATATTACATGCTTGTGCGGAAGGGTACTATGTCATATAAAAAAATTCACTCTTTAACTGAAAGAAGAATAAAATATTTTATTCTTTAGTTTTATTTTTTAAGTAACCAAGTTATTTTCTTTAATCTTTTTTTAAATGTAATAAAAGTGAATTTTATCTTGAAGAAAACACAAGGTCGTTATTTAAGTTTTTGAATGTAAGAATTTTTAACACTTCAACAGTTCTTGCTTGTTCTCGATATATCTCATCTATATCCTACACTATTTCACCTCCTACTACGTATATTTGAAAAAAGAAACTTTTGTTACAAGATTTTATAGTTAATCAAGATTATTTTTCTGGCATGGAAACCGTCCTTCACAAAACGATCCAAATGGTTATTCGAGTACAAAAATATCAGATAAATAGAGAGTAATATCTCTATAACCGATACAAATAGATTTCTTTCTTTCTTTAGAAACAACCAACAAATACATAGGTTAGGTCTGTTTCCTTATCTAAGGAGAAACACGAGTAAATCAGAGCCTATGTAAATATAACTAAAAATCCTCAGAATTTGGCAATATTAAAAAATTTAAATGTTAAAAATACGTCTTTTAATATAATATGATTATTGGTTAATATTTGCTTCATAAAATGCTGACGTAAAATAGCAGTTAGTTGACAGACTTCACTCCAATAAACATTAAACTATGTTTAGTGTATTTCTAATTTACTTTATCTGAAAGTAATTATTTATTTTCCTTTCAAGATTTGTAATATATTATATTTCTTCCCATATATCATTGTTAGTTAGTAAAAAACCATACAGTATTTTTTTCTCATCTTCACCTGCATTACCTTCACGAATTCTTTCTTTAATTTTCGGTATTATTTTATTTTTGTTTAAGACAAAAAATTTCATATACTTTTCATGTTTCGCAAAGTTTGTCCACATGTAATTTGAAAAATCCACTTGAGTGTAATCAAAGGTCTCAGGATGGAGTAAAAATTTCAGATGATCTCTCTCACTCGCCAAATCTTTCAATATACTAATATCCGTTATAGTATCATTGATATGTAAGAGGTAAGCGCATTCTAATTTGCTTTCAACTGGATCCGGAATAGGATACACACCTTTCTTTTGATTTCTTTGAGTTTCAAGTATACCTTTTAAAAATGCATCAATCCCTTTTTGATCCGGAATAAGCCAATTGTTAAAAACAAAATCATATATAGCTTGTATACTTAGTTGTGTAAAATTTGAAGACAAATAAACAGTATAATATTCACGAAGATTATTACTTTTTATACACTTATAAAATAATCGCAATAAAATTATTTTATGCTGAAAATTGTCTGTCTTTTCAATAATATCTTTTATTCCATTTTCAATTTCTTCAAAATCTTCATCATTTAAAAAAGTCAAAAGAAGACTTCTTAAATTATTAAAGTTTACATTTATAGCATATTGATAGAAATTATCATTATTAACAATTTCATTAACTATTTCAAGATGAGTCGAAAATTGTAAGGAAATACAAATATCAGTGAAGGCATTTAAGATAAATTTAAAATCAGGACAATTTATTGAAAATATAAATTTGCTAATACTTTTATCTAAGAATAACGTTTCAATGGAACATTCAATCGTTTTTCTGCATTCGTTGTTTAATTCTACTAAATTCAAAAGGCATGCAAGATTTGCAAGCACTGAAAACGAAGAATTTTGGAATCCATAAGTTTGTGCTTTTACAAGAGAATTGCAGAGATTTCTAAAACAATTTGATAGAAAACATACATTTTCTAAAGTTGTATTTAACCGTGTGATTTTATAAGTTCTTAAAAGTTCAATTAAATCTTTTGTTGAAATAAATTTAGTAATAATATCAAAATCTATTAAGTCAATAGAATATTTTTCTTTTGCAAACTTAATATTTCCAAAGCAAGTAGGTTTGTCAGTTTGTTCAACATTAGCACATAAGATTGCTTCAATATATGGTTTGAACAGATTTTTGGCATCACTAAACCCTTCATAAAAAACATAATTGAAGAAGTAAAAGAAATATTGTGTTGTAACAATGTTTTTGATTTTATATATATCTGGATACGATGTTTCGCTAAAGCTAATTTTACCTAATGAATTCACATCGGATTTAAGTTTTTCTGACGCTATCTTCATATTCAAAAGCTTTTTTGAATTACCTTCATAAATATCAATATACGCTGAAAACAGTATTTTTTCTTTAGTTGATGAAATGTTATTAATGAAATGTACTACTTTACTCGAATCAAACCTAAAATTTTTAAATGCATCTATTGCTGCAGTGTTATGTAAATATGCGATTTTTTCGTTAAGTTTCAGGGTAGAAAAGTCAATATTAATATAATCCGAATAAGTGGTATCATATCCGCTGATTAAACTATTATAGAAATATTCTCTCATTGAATAACTTTTTTCATTTTTTAACAATGTTTTGATTTCTTTATATTCATTTTGAATATAAAGCTTATATAATTCATCATGCAATATTGCATTTTCGGAAAAGACTCCAATAATAAAATTTTTTTGTTTAGAATTTGAACAAAACAAAGATAATACTCCGGAATTGATAAAAAGTTGTTTGAGCTGAGATGATTCTGGGATACCACAGCTCATAAATTGAACTAATCTATCATATTCTTGTTCCGAAAATAAATGCAGAGTTGAATCTATTTTTTTATAATGTTTTACATATAGCAATTGCAAAATTTGCTCATAATCCACAAAATTGTGACGAGACATAAAACGTACTGTGTGCTCCATAGGTGCCAACCCTTCTTCTAATGATGGATCAGCAATGACTCGCAAAAAACTATAAAGTCTTTTTCCTTTTTCATTATTCAAAGAATCCGGGATAGGATTGATAAGAGGCATCTTATTAATATTAATGACTCCTATTTTATTTCCATCAAAATACGAGGCCTGTATTTCACTAATCTGTTCGTTATCTAATACAATATACCCGACTTTTTGACTATCGTTCAGCGCATTGTTCTGTAAACGCATAAAATTTATCCAACTTATTATTAGTTTAATATTGTAATCATTCAGCGAATAACCTAAAAATAATATGGTATGATCAGCAAGCAGAGATTTAACAAAAAGCTCAATAAGTACATGCTTTTGCGAATAATCTAAGTAGTCTTGCTCTTTCAAAATTATGGTTTCTGGTTGTGATAAATCTCCATGCATTTTAATTATATATTTACTTTTTTCAGCATTTAATAAATCCTTATCATGTACAATAACATCATATTGTTCACAGAATACATTTTTCGACGATTCTAGTAACGTATCGTAATTTGTAGTAATGATATGAACTGGATTAATATCAAAAACGGCAAATGATAAAGGTGCATCTACATCTATATACTTTATATTTTCCATTAATATTTGGTTATACAATTTACCATTATCTTTATTAAAAACATATTGTGGTATTTTCAAAAATTCATCAATTGAAAAATCATTTACAAAAAAACAAGTTTCTTTACACCCATCCTTTTGATGTTTGCAGTTAAAACATTTGGAATAGCCGATGGCCTCTGCCATCTTTTCCACCAAGGTAATCCAACTTGGCATACCTGAAACATTACAAGATACTCCAGCACCTACAAATACTACTAATTTCCCACACTCTGCTTTTTCTCTAAAGAGATTAATATAATCAAGTATCATTTCTTTTTCCATTGAATTTCCATTCCTTTCAATTATAAATATATTCAGTAATACTTTATACATTCATGTAATAATACTTGTGATGCTTATAATTTAAGAACTTGCTAATAACTTCGCATTATTGCTAATTCATAAATGTAAATCCATTCCTCTATTTGACGCCAATTAAGTACAAATACAATATCATTAAAAAATTTGTATAGTTTACTGTTGACAATCCAAAGTTTATAGTTACTACTGGTGTAATTTATCATAATACATTATTGCTATAATAAACTCTAATAAATATGTTAGAATTTAGAAAATCAATAAAAATAGATAATTGAATATATATAATGATCTACTTCCAATTATTTTTATTAGTTTTACTACAAATCAAATTATGTCTACTAAAGATTGCCTCCCTATTTTCTTGAGTATCAATTTCAAGGATTGTGGAAATATCTTTTCTCGATGTTCTAGAAGCACATCCCGGCTGGTATGGCAAATCAATTATAAAACTAAAGCTATTTTCCGCAGTACAAATCTGATAGATATTTGAGTATAAAGGATCAAGTAATATTATAGGCGTCCCCGTATAAGTTGATAAAATATAGTTGATTTTCATATCACTTAACTCTCGTAATTTTATTTACTTTTTCATAACCAATATCTTTTCTAATAAATAGTTATTATCAGAAAAAATTTTTATATAAACATATATTAAGATTTAGATTTACATTGTAAAATAACCGCGGATCCCTTAAAAATACTTGACGGAATCATAATCAAAAGATATGCGGAGCATACCCTCCTCTCCATATAGTAAGTTCATTTGAATTCGCGGTTAATAATTAGTTATATACGAAGTTAGCTTAGGTATATTTAATCCAATTAGGTTAGATAATTTAACCTAAAACGTCAACCCCTTAAAATACTTCTTTGGAACCACAAACCTTACAGTCCTCAAGGGATCCACTACTTGACAAATTTCCACATTGCCAACGAGGCTCATGAGCATTACGATGTCCGGTCTTTCCATAGAAGTGCGGCTTT
>CAYWVS010000112.1:0-6560 GCA_964461765.1 uncultured Anaerovorax sp. | reverse complement strand
CAGATTTCGAATGCGAAGCACGTCAAACAGAGTGGAACTTAGCACAAAGGCCATCAGCAACAAAATATTCATACTGATTATTAGTAAATCGACCCCTGTTGTCCAGATAACACCTGAAATACTTGTCAACATGCCTCCCAAAACGGGTATGGTAATCCAAGAGAGAAGTACCCCTATCATCGCTCCGAAAAACGATACACAAGCAAATTCTAGCAACATCATCGCCATAATCTGACCTGAGGTATACCCAATGGCACCAAGGGCACCTATATTATGAATGTTATCCTCAATATTTGCGGAAATTCGAAACTTGGCTACCAGCATGGCTACCAATAAGATTACGATTGCAAACATTAACAACGCTTTAGAAAAAATCTTTGGCATTGCAGTTCCGGTAAAGCAAATATCTTCATAGGTAATCCTCAATCTAGAGATGTTTTCGTCCGCAAGATCGTAATCGGTAAATGCTTTAAAATCGTTTTTTAAGGCGTTTGCTTCCTGTGGATTATTCAGACGAACAGAAATCATCTTTGTTCCGCCCATCTCGTCATAGAAACGTTCATAGACATGATCAGGTAGCAAGTATTTTACATATCCTGTATTTGCAGTACCAAATGTGGGGCTTTCAAAATATCCAGAAACAGTAAATATGGTTTTCTTATTTTTATAAGTAATGGGAAATTCTTCTCCCAGAGACGGTGATCCGCTTTTCATTCCCATAGGTAAATATATCCCATTTTCCACGGGTACATCCAAACTTTCAATCAAATGAATAGGGAGAATGGACCTTTCTTTATCTTGATTCTGAAAAATGGCACCCTGTTCCATATTTCCGCCTCCGTATGGTGTGGTGGCCAAATTCATCGCTACTACTTCTTCCACTTCTATTTCAGAAACCCGATCATCTTTTTCAAAAAACGTTCTATACTCCGGCATGTATTTATTGCCGCTTACCATAAAGACAAAATGAGGTCCATTCTGTTCCTGCATTTTACTCTCAAACATTTTACCGGCATTCAGCATGGTCATAAGCCCCGTATTCAGTAACAAGGAAGCCAGTACAATCAATATTCCTAGAGAAATCATTGATCCTTTTTTCTTTTTTAAATTGGCTATGGTTAAACGAATTAAATACATATTACCACCCCATTTCATCAAGAAAACCCTGAACCTTAGCTATTCTGGAGCTTACCGATTGATAATCAAAGGCATCTAATCGGAGATCTCCGCAAACTGCACCATCTCGTAGGTACAAAATTCGATTTCCTCGCAATGCAGTTTTTAAATCATGGGTAACCACTACCATGCTTTGTCCTTCTTGGTTAAACTGTGTCATGATATCTAGGACGTTGCGACCTGAAGAAGAATTTAGGGCACCTGTAGGCTCATCTGCAAACAGAATTTTAGGGTTATTGATCAGTGCTCGAACAATTCCAACTCGCTGAGCTTCACCGCCGGAAAGTTGAGTAGGAAACTTCTTCCAGTACTCTTCTGTTAATTCTACTTTACTTAATAATTCCTTAGCTTTTGCAAAAACTTCTTGGCGATTTTTATTTACCAAAAGCCCTGCCGCAAGGGCGTTATCCATCACGCTCATAGTGTCCAGCAAATGAATTTGCTGAAATACAAAACCGCAGTTATTTCTACGAAAAACGGCCAATTGATCATTATTATATTTTGCGATGTTGATTGATTTAAAGAACACATCTCCCAAGGTGGGTTGATCCATCCCTGACAGAGCATACAATAACGTAGATTTTCCGGAACCTGAGCTACCCATAATAACGGTAAAGTCCCCTTCAAGAATTTCAATGTCTAGATTTTTTAAGACATGCTGTTGCGTGCCAACATTTGAAAATGATTTACATAGTTTATCAGTCTTTAAAATAATATTCATTGGTCAATGCCTTTCTGAGTTTAAAAAAAACTATCACTCTTAATAATAAAACTATTCTGTAATAAAAATCGAGGATTTAAATTAAGAATTCGTATAACAACTCTATTTGTTATTATTATAGCTTATCAGCATTGACCAATCTTTGCCCAAGTCTTTTTTATTTCTTATCAATCTCCTATCTATTTCTTAACTGTTTCTTAATTTATGATCCATTTCAATTTCTGTACGTTTTACCCTGTGTCCGGCGGCGGCAGTACCGTCATAAAGAGTGTAACCGTTTTTGCCGTGCTCCTTGGTCAAATAAAGTGCTGTATCAGCGTTTTTGTAAAGCGTTTCATAATCTTCCCCATCCCTGGGATAGATTGCAATGCCAATGCTTGCTGCGACTTTACAGCTTTTAAAGTTTTCCGAAAATTCACGATCGAATAAACGACAAATATCTCTTGCCTTTACGTGAACCAAGGATTCGTCCTTGATGTCCTTTATTAGCACAAAAAACTCATCACCTCCTATGCGTCCCAAAATATCATCGGATCGAAAGAGCGGTTTTAATGAGTCTGCAAGCTCGGTCAGCACAAAGTCACCGTACATATGCCCCATAGTGTCATTAACTGTCTTAAAGTTATCAATGTCAATGATAAACAGTGCATGAGTGCCATTCTCCGTATTATTGCCGCCAACTACTTCTCTGACCATAAATTCTGTGGTAGACTTGTTGTAAAACCCGGTTAGTCCGTCACGCTCGGCTTTAAGCCGCAGACTTTCTTCCCGGTTTATTTGGTCATCTATATCATCAAGGAAGGCGAGTGCCTTATACGGCTTGCCTTTGTCGTCCTTAATCCCTATGGCCGAAAGTACACACCACCTATACTTACCATTACTGTCTTTGATGCGAAATCGTACACCGCTAAAGCTCTCGCATTTTCGTGTTTCCTCAAAAAGATGAACAAAGTCGGAAACGTCGTCAGGGTGAATCATGTCGACGGAAAGGGCATCCTGCTCTGACTCCTTAGTTAAAGCTGGTCGTCCAAATATCGTCTGGAAATTACTTGTGCAGGAGATCTTGCCACTTGTGAAATCCCAGTCAAAGATTACCTTGTTCATTTGCTCAGATAAGATACGGAAGCATTTTTCATCCAACTCGGCTTTTCTGCGACGATGACGCATAGCTAAATAGAAATATATGAATACAGCCGCTATTATGACAAAAACTTGTATAAGTAAAACATTTGCAGCAGAAATAGTAGTATCCTTAAAAGCCGAAATCATTTCTTTTGGCTCAACTAATACCAAAACCCACTCGTTAATGCCCACGGGATGAATATAGCCATACCTCTCATTACCCATGTAGGTATAGCTAATATAGAGTTCCCGCAACAGTGTCACGCTGCTCACCACATCCTCGAGAGAATATCCCCTTGAAAAAACCGTAGGTTTAATATCCTCAAAGAAATTACCGGTTATCTCGTTTGCAAAGGGTGTATTTGTGGCAACATAGCGACCGCTTTTATCAACTATATAATAATAAATATCTCCATTAAAAAAAGTGTTGTTAAAAGTATCACTTAAAGCCTCTGTTGTCATATTGAGGACTAATGATGCTGCAACTTTTCCATCTGAATCGCAAATCGGCACCGCAATATTCACAGCAGGCAAACCATCAAAGGCACATTCAGCTACGTCCTCTATAAAAACCTCACCCTCCAAAACCTTATTTAAGTCAATATGTAAGCTTAAATCCTTATCCTCTCCATTTGAGGAATAACTTTGCCCATCAGGAAAAACGACTATCAGCCGCTCATAACCAGACTGTGTGGCAATCGTTTCTAAAAAGCCTACAGTTTCATCGGATTTTTTTATACCGTACTGCCTGACGCCATTGGCAATGCCCATAAGGTTAGTAATATACGCATCCAGTGAATAATGGATAGCCTGAATATTGGTATCTGCAATATCGGAAAGTGTTTTTCCGGCTCTTGCCACCTCATTACGCTCTACATTCTCCCAAAAACTATAAAATACCCTAAGCAGCAATCCAACCATAATGATGCTTCCTAAGATTTGGAGCATTCGTTTCCTTTGCAGTTTTTTCATCGTTGATCTTTCCCTTCGTTTCCTCTCAACCGTCGTTCAAGTTCTGTGGATGGCATCTGCTTAGAAAGTAAGGCTTGAAACTCGTGAACCGGCATAGGCTTTCCGTAATAGTACCCTTGTCACCGTTTTAACAAATATTCTCTATAGTTGCTCCGGTCATAGCAATTAAATCCTCAGGAGCAATTTCCACTTGAAATCCGATCTTTCCTGCACTCACAATAATTTTTTTCAGGGAATTACAGGAATCATGAATAACAGTTTTAAAGGGCTTTTTCATCCCTATGGGTGAACACCCTCCTCGGACATACCCTGTGACCTTTGTAATGTCGGCTACCTTGATCATTTCTATGGACTTTTCCCCTACGGCACGAGCTGCTGCCTTTAAATTCAGCTCATGATCCACTGGAATTACAAAGACAAAATAGTTTTTGCTCGCCCCTTGTGTCACAAGGGTTTTATAGACTTGCTCCATGGGTTTTCCAATCTTATGAGCTACAGAAATTCCGTCGATATCACCCTTTGTATCGTAGGTAAATATGCCATATGAAATTTTGCTACTATCTAATATACGCATTGCATTTGTTTTGTCGTTAGCCATTTTCCTCTCCCCTACAACTCAATCTCCCTATGATCTGTATCCATTATAAATGTCTGCAATTCTCCACCCAAATTTTCCTGCACTGAATCCTGTAGGCTTTTTAAGGCAGATTTAAAATCATCCATCCTGCTGTCGTCGCAATATTCCAGAATCAAAAATGCATTTTTTGTGTTTTCAGTTAGCATGGTTCGCTGAGATTCTCTCCAGTTCCAACATCTGCAGATGGCACCTTCATCATCCTTGTAAATAATTTCTCCGGGATAAGGGGATTCGTTTTCGTCACCACCAAGAGGCACAAAGGGTTCATTTCCATCTGCCTCTGTGAGATACATATCACCTACAAAGGTATCTAAATCCTCCCCACCACAGGGAAACGCATAAGTGAGTGAAACCGTATTATAAATATCCACTAAGGGGTTGATGCTCCGAATTTCATTTCCCCCTTGGATGCGTTTTAGCATTGCTTCGATGGAACACCTGGCACCTTTCTTCGTTTTAAACTTTTGGTAAGCTTGTCTCCATACAGAAACAGCAGAATTGTCGCTGAAAACTTCTGCGGTAATATGCTGCTTTGCTGAATTGTTTGCCTCCGCCAATTGATTCTTGATAATTGCACTTGATTCCCCGGCATTTGAAATGTTTTTTGCCAGTACAATACCTATCTTTGCATGGGGAAAAATTTCAAAGAAATCTTCATTTATTATAAATTTGCTCATTTTTATTCCTCACTTACTATTTTGTAAAAATATTTATATTTTATTGTTTTAAAATACCAGGGTCAAAAGACATAAATCAGGCTTTTGACCCCAAGATTATTCTATTAGCTTTATCAATTTAAGCTAAAGATTCTTTAGTATGTTAATTATAAATGTTTTTCTTATAAATTTCCATATCTTTCTTAATTTTTATTTTTTCCTTAAGGGTTTGCTTCATAACCCAAAGAACGGATCTTCCATAGGAAGTCCGTCCTTCGGTATCTCATTAAGGTAGGAGAAACAGATTTAATTATTTTAGATAGATAATACTGAATTTTTTTAGATAAAAGCTTAATTTTTATCATTTGACGAATTTTTACTTTAAAGAATTTTTGCCTATGAGCTTTAATGATGAGCAAACAATTAAAAATGGATGTTAGTTGATAGCATCCATTTTTTCTGTATTATTTCTGAAAAGGAACGGTAATTCCACATATGCGGACTTCTTTTATATTATCCAAATCTATAAGGTTTTTATATTGTACGATAAAGGTAAAGCGATCCTTCTGTATTCCCTCGGAACCTGAGTTCATATCCTTTATTACCGTGCCGTCCTTCATAATAATTGCAAACTTTGCCATCTCATTAAAGGGCTCTTGGTATTTGGCAGGAGGTTTTTCATCATGTTTTTTTATGGCGTCTCCCTCAATTGTTACAATTGCCGATAAAGGTGAAATCTCTATGGACTTTAATTCAGCTTTTCCCTCAAAAACGTTAATTTCCTGATTCACCTTCACCGTTTTAGAGGATATTGTATAATTCAAAGGGAAAGTTGCTTTAAATTGGGAGTCAAAGACTATCTCAGAATCTCCCTTTTCAATGCTATATTTTGAAAGCTCTCCTACTTCAAAAGTAATACTTTTTCCATTTAGATCGCCACTTACGCTGCCACAGAACAAGAAGCTCTTTATATTATCGGACAAATCCGAGTCTTCCAATTCTTCACTATACCATCCACCGCTGTATGACCCTAAAGAACTTACTTCCAGTCTTTGCTTGCTGAATGAATATGGCGCTTCATCTAGCACTGTGCCTTCCGGCGCAATAATGTCGTATAAGATATAGATACTCTTTGAATCCCCTAAGACCTCTTTCACATCCAATGTCCAACCATCCTCTACCAATTGAATGTCTACCTTGCTTCCGGCCACACCGGAAATCGGCTGTTCATTGCCTATATTAAAGAAGGCTTTTAAAGTGTCGCTCATTTGAAAGT
>CAYWVS010000111.1:0-6574 GCA_964461765.1 uncultured Anaerovorax sp. | reverse complement strand
AGCCACAGGTACAGCAGGAGCCACAGGAGCCACCGGGGCCACAGGTACAGCAGGAGCCACAGGAGCAACAGGAGCCACAGGTACAGCAGGAGCAACAGGAGCCACAGGAGCAACAGGAGCCACAGGTACAGCAGGAGCAACAGGAGCAACAGGAGCAACAGGAGCCACCGGAAGCACAGTAACTTTGCAAAATGCACTGTTTACCGTTAGTTCAGCTACCATTCCAAATGGAACTACAGTAGCTTTTGCGGAATCGTTTATTAATGGTACGAATATTTCACAACCAACTGCTTCCACCTTTAGTTTGGTTAGTGGTCATATTTACCAAGTATCCTATATTATACGTGCTACCAGTGCGATTGCATCCTTCATGGCGATCACACCAAGGTTTAATGGAACCAATCAGACAAACTTTATTGCCAGAGCTGATACTGGAACATTAAATGCAGATACCAGTGTTTCCGGTACTTTCTTAGCGGATGCTACCGGAGGTGCCATCACCCTTGATTTCCTTTATACGGCAGGGGCAACAGGGACTAGTCCTACAGGAAGTGTTTCAGTAGTGGAAATTCAGTAATTGTAATGCAAAAGATGGGCGGGCTTTACCCGCCACTTTTGTTAAATAAATTTAGATTTTGGAGGGATTTATTATGATAAGTATAAGCTTATGTATGATAGTTAAAAATGAACAAGATGTCTTGAGCAGATGTTTGGATTGTATAAAAGATATTGTGGATGAAATCATTATAGTTGACACCGGCTCTACTGACAAAACAATGGAGATCGCAAGAAGGTATACCAATAAGCTTTTTACCTTCCAATGGATTCAAGATTTTGCCGCAGCCAGAAATTTCTCTTTTTCAAAGGCTACAAAAGATTATATTCTTTGGTTGGATGCAGATGACGTCATAGATATAGAAAATAAACAGGAATTAAAGAACCTAAAAGAAACTTTAGATCCTTTGGTGGATATGGTCATGATGAAATATCATGTGGCATTTGATGAAAATGGAAATCCAACCTTCAGCTATTATAGAGAACGGCTATTAAAGCGAAGCAAAAACTATCAATGGGAGGGGGAAATTCACGAAGTTATCACACCTAACGGTAATTACATTTATAAAGATATTGCTGTATGCCATAAAAAAACACATCCCAATGAGCCCGAAAGAAATTTAAAAATATTTGAAAATATCATCAATCAAGGGAAGGATTTAGATCCCAGGCAAAAGTTTTATTATGCCAGAGAGCTCTATTATAACGATAGAAATCAAGAGGCTATCAAAATGTTTGAAGAATTCTTATCAGAAGGTAAAGGTTGGATTGAAAACAATATTAGTGCATGCTCCGATTTAGCCAATTGTTATTATAAACAGGGTAACTATGCGGAAGCCTTGCAATCGTATCTCAGAAGCTTTTCCTATGATAAACCCAGAGCAGAAATTTGTTGTAACGTTGGGAAACATTTTTTAGATAGGAATCAAATTGAAAATGCTATTTATTGGTATGAATTGGCAGCCAACAGCGAGTTGAAAGAGGCTACTGCCGGCTTTGTCTCTCCAGATTGTTATGGGTACGTTCCCAACATTCAATTAAGTGTATGTTATGATCGGCTGGGAGAATATCAAAAGGCACAGGAGTATAACGAAAAAGCCGGTGTATACAAACCAAAGGATAAAAATTATTTATCCAATAAAGAATACTTTAAAAAAATCAATGAAAGGGCAGCTGAGTAATCTTAGACTTTTTCACCCCTTGAGATCGTGAAAAAGAGTTGGGCAACGTAGGCATTATCACGTTTGGTTTCTGATGTTCTGTTTAGAATCTCATTTACACCTTCCAGAGTGTGGGTTGAAATTTTAGGATTATCTGTAAATATAAACTTTACTTTTTCTGAATAATCATCCATATTGGCTGCAAGTGCCCAACTGTCCTTTTTATACCAAATCAGCTTAGGCGAAGATATGGTTATAGGTGTGGTGGTCACATTGTAATGTAAAACCACACGATATTTGTTATTTCTCAATAAGATTTCAGCCGTATCGCTAAAATGCCTCAGGTACTGTTGGCGGCTCATTTTAATCAGCTTTCCTGTTATTGCGGACAGACCATAATTTGTAATGGTCGGATATATTAAAGGATTCATGATTTCATCCAACACGTAATAAAACCCGCTTGCTTCATCCGGTTCTGTGTTCTCAATACTATCACGTAAGGCTTGGTAATACTCCATACAAAACCGCTGTTGCTCTTTATGGATCTGATTGTCTGATAAAATTTCTTCAAGGAGTTGGGGACTCATGGTCACAATACTCAGTGTCTTTCCTGAATAAAAATAGGCCTCCTTTCGTCTGCTTGTTAACTTTATAATATTTAGCATTTGCTTAATTTGGGAGTTGTTTTGAATATTCATAAGAGGTGATGAAACTGACTTATAATGATGGAAAATATTTTCCTGCATTGATATAAACTGTCTGTCACGATACATGCAGCTGATCATATTGTTAAGATTACTGTTCACACAATGCCCCACAATAGATAAGCGTCCGGGGAGGATATATATGCTGTTTAATAGAGCTTTACTTGACTTTGAGAAAAAGGTATAAATGGAAACATTTTTGTGAAAAGCTAACTCTAAAAAAATTTGATGAGCCAATAAGTTTTCATTGTTTTGCTTATCTACTTGAAAAATAATTTCTACTTTGTGACCTAAATTTACAATGTTTTTTAATTTTTGATAAAAGTTAATAAGTAATTGCATGTTGGATGTAACCCATTGTAATTGTTCCCCCTCAAATATTTTAATCAAAGTAGGGGTTGTGAGCTTCTCAGTCATATCCAAAAGTGCTATAAACATATTGGCTCTACCCTCTAAACCGGTGAGCTTCATTACATTCATATGAGTATCTAAGCCGGTGAGCTTTGCCACATTCATATGAGTATTTGCATTAAATTGTATTTCATCTCCATCGGAATTGGAAGTTTTAGTATCGGAAATGTTTAATATGTAGCAACGGATACATTTTTTTAGATTGTTCTTGTGGATACGTTTTTTTACAGGATATATGCCTTCAAAGAAATCTTCAAGTATTTCATTGCCAATTTGGGTATTTTTAAATTCGATATAATTTACCAACTCTTCAAAGTATGGCATTGTAGTTAAAATTTTGCTAGCTCCGTGACGCCATTTACTGATAGAGGAACGCTCCATGTTAATAGCAGCAGATAGTTCTATCGTTGAAATATTAAGTAAATCCATTAAGACAGCAAGGTTTGTAAGTTGTTTTTCGCTCATGATAGTCCACCTCGTTTCACAATTGCTTTCGCCAAACCACTTTAGTAGAAAGGATATAATCAAAAGCATGATAAATTAATAAAGTGTTAGGTTGAATTTAAATATTTATCATTATAGCATAAATATTTACATATTAAAACAAAAAAACCCTATAAATTAATTGTATAATAAAATTTATAATCTGTTGATGTTTATAATTAGATTCACATTTAAGCACAGTTTTAAAATGTGATTTGTAATGGTATATTATTGAAGAATTTTAGCGAATCTGCTATACTGGCTATTAAAATCTAAAAATAAATATGAAAAATAACTCATCTAACCGGTTTCACACAATACAGTAATAGATGACTAACATGGGTTGACAGTCCTGTATGCCTTTTGAGGAAAGCGGTTGGCATTTCGTAGTTGTTGCGATTGCAAAATAAAAGGAGGAGGGTTCATTCTAATAAAACTTAGCTTAATCAACGAATAAAGAAGATTGTGAGGGATTGGTATTGTGAAAAATTTAAAAATTAACGGGAAATTATTAGTAGGATTTGGTGTTGTAATTGTTATGATGGTAGCATTAGGTGCGTCTGCATTTATCGGACTTAAAGGCCTTGACTCTGTTGTAAATAAATATGCCACTAAAACCCTCCCAAATACTAAGTATGTATGGCAAATGAGACGTAATTTAGTATCTGTACAACGATATATTGCCCAAGCTATCGCATGTACTGACTATAATAAAACCCAAGATCTCATTGAAAAAGCCAAAAAAGATCGTCAAGCTCTTTCAGATGCTATTGAGGCATATCGGGGGAATATGCGGACTGATCCTGCAATGCTAAAAGCTTTTGAGGATTACCTGAGTCAAGGTGCTCCCTATCGAGATCAAATCTATCAGATTTTAGCAAAAGAGCACTCGGCAGAAAACTCCGCCCTTGCTTATGATGTATTTGAAAATCAATATTCTCCTATTTTAAATAATGCGGTGGATGCAATTTTAAAAATTAGCGATGCTATCGATGGATTAGCTGATGAGCAAAATAAAGAAGCCCAAGCCCAGATGGCCTTTTCCATTTATTTAGTTTTATTTAGCTTAATTGTGGCACTGATATTAGCAGTAATTATGGGTCTGCTTATTAAAAAATCTATTCTTACTCCGGTTAAAGAAATTGAGAGAGTGGCCAAAGATATGTCTGAGGGACGTCTTGGGACTGAAATTAATTACATTAGTCGGGATGAGTTGGGCTCCATGGCGGATAGTATGCGTCAGGCCATGTCCATGTTAAAAACCTATGTGGATGATATCTCTTATGCCATGAATCAATTTGCGAATAATAGCTTTGTACTTAGACCGCCCCAGAGACCCTTTATTGGTGATTTCCAGATAATAGAAACCTCCACAATAAAGGTTGCAAAGGATATGTCCGATACCCTTACTCAGATTAAAGCTGCCGCAGATCAGGTTTCCTCAGGTTCGGAGCAGGTATCCTTCGGGGCACAAGCCTTGGCTCAAGGAGCAACCCAACAGGCCAGCTCCATTGAAGAGCTGTCAGCATCCATTGCAGAAATTTCTAGCCAAGTAAAGCAAAATGCAGATAATTCTTCCAAGGCCAACGTAATGTCTGCTCAAGCGACTGAGTCCATTCAAGCCAGTGACCAACAGATGGCGTTGCTCACAGATGCAATGGCACAAATTAATTCAAAATCAGCTGAAATACAAAAAATTGTTAAAACCATTGAAGATATTGCTTTCCAAACTAACATATTGGCACTAAATGCCGCGGTGGAGGCTGCCAGAGCAGGTGTTGCGGGAAAAGGCTTTGCCGTTGTTGCTGATGAAGTGAGGAATCTTGCGGCCAAGTCAGCCGATGCAGCCAAGAATACTACTGTATTGATTGGAGATTCTGTTTCTGCTATCAACAATGGTGTCAGGTTAACCAATGCCACCGCAAGTGATATGCAAAAGGCTGTTACCACTGTTAAGGAGACCACGGTGCTGATTGGCGAAATTACAAAGGCTACCAATGAACAATCTGAATCCATTGCCCAGATCATGTTGGGTATTGACCAAATTTCTTCCGTAGTTCAAACCAACTCTGCGACCAGCGAAGAAAGTGCTGCTGCCAGTGAAGAGTTATCTAGTCAGGCATCACTGCTAAAAGAGTTGGCAGGCAAGTTTAAATTATAATTCAATTGATATAAATGAATCAAACCATACAGAACCAACAAAGGCAAGGGGCGGTATTAGCTGCCCCTTGCCTTTGTTGGTGCCCCCAGCATGGGGATAACTAACTTACTTAGCGGTGATAGTCCACTACAGGCTTGGTAGGAAAAGCAAGGAACTTTTAACAAATGAATACCTCACATCTATGGGTTATGATGACATAGCCAAAAGATATGAGGTATTGCACTTAAGCTGTTGAACCGACGTAAACCGAAGGGTACGTACGGTGGTGTGGGAGGTCGGTAGATAAAATGATTATTACCTCCTACCCGATTTATCTCTGTCTGTTGCCCACTGTTTGCCTATGGGCATTATAAGATTCTGAATGAAAATTAATCTATACTTAACCCGGCACTTGCATATCCCACAACCGTATTAATTAAGCTTTCTCCTGTAGACTCAATGGAGAATACTACCATAATTAGAGTTTGTGCAGTTACAGGAATGGATAAGCCTGTAAGGATACCGGATGAAACAGTTCCAATAGAAACCAAGCCGGTCAATGGAGGTGATAAGGTTAAGGTGGTTCCCGGGATTAGAGTAAATACATTGGACGGTGTCGTGGACTCATAGAGCTGTGCGGTAACGGTAACTGTAGAGCCTATGAGTGATGCAGCTGCTGAGGTGGAAAAATATGCTGAAAAAGATGTGATAGTTCCATCTCGTGGCACTGAAAATGCGAAGTTGGTAGCTCCTCCGGAAGCTCCTGACAGGTCAATGGTGTTGCCTAAAACCGTAAGTCCGGCCCCTGAGCTTCCAAATCCTACAAAGGCAGGAATTCCAGCAATTCCTCCTGCAATGCTGTTTAGAGTAACGGGGGTACCTGAAGCAAAGGGAATAATAGCCCCTGCACCGGCAATTCCTGTAGCGCCTGTAGCTCCCGTGGCACCTGTAGCTCCCGTGGCACCTGTAGCACCGGTAGCCCCTGTGTCTCCTGTAGCACCTGTGGCACCTGTAGCCCCGGTGGCACCGATAGCTCCTGTAGGACCTGTAGCTCCGATAGCACCGGCAGCCCCTGTGACTCCGGTAGCACCTGTGGCACCTGTAGCCCCGGTGGCACCGAT
>CAYWVS010000110.1:0-6597 GCA_964461765.1 uncultured Anaerovorax sp. | reverse complement strand
GATACGCACACAGAATTTCCATACTTATATTTCATAAAGACACTTTCTATGAAATTTCCATCTGAAAGGCGAAAGAGATATTTCCTTGTAAAATCATTAGCTGATTGTTGCACCTTCACAATTTCCATTTTTCCCAAGTATGTAGCTTCCCGAAGTTGTTCCAAAAAAGCCTTAGGCAAATTGGACATTTCATCAAAGTCCCTTACTCCTTTATGAATCCATTGAAAAACCTGTTTGGCTCTGAAGGGTTTTTCCCCTAGTTGTGTGATAAGCTTCTGGATTTCCTCCAAAGTCATGTCTTTTATATCTAATTTCATCATTACCTCTATTAAATAATTATTTATTCCTTACTCTAAAAGTTTGTTTTTATTGTGTTGATTAAGTATTATTAAAAATGCTTTAAAATATATAACTCAACCACTACTGACCTGAAAGGCGTGTGATTTAGCCCCATTTACAGACATAAAAATCATACTTAATTTACTAATGCTTAAATTTCTCCAAAAATTTAAACCACATATAAAATCACACAGAGAAAATGACAAAAACTCCCCATTAATACAAAAACATGGAATATGTTGTGCATATATTTTCGTGTTTTCCCCAAGCTACAGAGCACAGCTCCTAAGGTATACAAAATACCTCCCGCCAACAGCAGTAAAAAACCATTCCAAGTAATAGCCAGTAAAGTTTGCTTTAATGCGATAATAATGCACCAACCCATTGCAATATAACAAGTCATAGAAAATTTATCGTATTTTTTTAAATCAATGGCTGTCAAAGTAATAGCCAAAGCTGCAAGCCCCCACTCTATGCCAAAGATGGTCCAAGCCATGGGAGCATCAACAGTTCGCAAGGCACTTAGGGTAATGGGAGTGTAAGTACCTGCAATCAAAAGATATATGGTACAGTGATCCAGTACCTGAAAGACTTTTTTAGCCATTTCATTCCTTAAGCCGTGATAAATACTGGACATGGTATAAAGTAAGATCATAGTAGTTCCAAAGATAGCGGAGCCCACCACACCATAAACATTTTCATGGGAAGCGGCCACCACCACACACAACACTAAAGCCACAACGCCTATAGCAAACCCCAAAATGTGGGACACCATATTAAAAACTTCTTCTCCCTTGGTATAAACGGGTAATTGTCTGTCTATTAATTTTGTTCTCATAATATCTCTCTTTAAATTTTCTTATTTGCCTTTTTATTTTACCATAAAATTAACAAACCATCTAAGTAAAAATAAAATTTTATATAATTTTTTTAGATAATAAAAATTACCAATATGAAATCATATAAACATTTTAGGTAAAAAAACAAACTTTTTTGGTAATTTCAAAGGTTGCATATTGACTAATTCTATTGATTTCTTTAGAATCATTATGCAATTTCAAACACAATTAGATTATAAGTTTATAAGTTAAGTTTATAAGTTGGAGAATGAATATGGAAGAAAAAAAAGTTAGCAGGTTAAAATTTAGGGATTTAGAAAGGTGGCAGAAAAAAAGGTTTTTTCTAAATTTTATTATCTTTATCATTGTCAGCACTACGTTTTTAGCAACTGCCTGTTTTTCTCTTTGGAAGGACAAGACTAGTGAAGATGCATATTGGCAGGATGGTTTTCAACAGTCGGAGCGGGTTACAGAGCGGGAAGCTGAAGTTTCAGGTAATGCAACTCGCGTACTTGTGGGATCTTACATAGAAAATTTCAAGCAGCTAGATATCAAAAATTCCAGTTACCAAGTAGATTTATTGGTTTGGTTTCGATGGGAAGGGGATAAAGACTTACAATTGATAGATAATTTTAGAATTTACAAAGGAAACATCAATAAAAAAGAAGTAGTTAAGGACATTTACGAGGATGGCATTCACTATCAACTTGCAAGGGTTGATGCTACTATTTCTAAGAATTTTTGGACAAAGAGATTTCCTTTGGAATCCCATCAGTTGAGAATGTACATAGAAACAAATTATACCGTTTCTGATGTGATTTTGGAACCTGACATAGAAAACAGTGGTGTGAACAAGGGCTTAAGCGTTTCGGGCTTTAAGTTAGTTCGTAATGAAGTTGGCGCTTACGGCATTGAATATGATAGCACCAGAAGCGATCCCACCGTTGAGGGCAATGTGGTTTCTTCGGAATTTGTATCAGCTTTAGAAATTAATCGTGATAGTTGGGGCTTATACGTGAAATGCTTCATAGCTCTTTTGGGTACTTTATCCTGGGTATTAATCACATTGTATATTTGCACCTACCATAGGGTGGATCCTCTGGGTATGATCCCCGGTGCTTTATTTGGTACAGTGGCAAACATCATGGTTGGAGCCAGTCTAGTACCGGATGCACTTCAGTTGGGTCTACTTGAATATGTGAATATCTACAGCATTTTTATCTTGCTTTTTGCCACTTGGACCATTATAAACATCAATCGAATCCGTAATAAATATGAAGATAAGGATTTTGCAAAATATTTCGGTCGTATCATGTTTTATACCATTTCCGGTTTTACCATTATAGGCCATGTGGTTTTACCTGTTACGGCATATTTATACAAATAAGAGTGGGAATCTTGGATTAATTTAGGTATGTTTAGTTATTAGTGAATTTTACTCAAACTCTAAGTTATCCATTTTTCTCATTTAAATTTATAGGTATTTGATGCCATATAGTTCGATAGCTTTAAAAAGCTTTGACAATTTTAAATATAAATTAAATATAATTTTAGTTTAATTTTAGATATAATTGTAGATTAATTTTAGATATATTTTTAGATATATTTTTAGATATATTTTTAGATATAATTTTAATGAAATAATAGAGAATGAAATAATGCGAGAAAGAATTTTTACAATTGTTCAAAAAGCTTCACCGAATGATAAAGTGAGCAAAGCATATGACATTTTTATCGTCTTAATTGCATTGCTCAGCATTACTCCACTCATGTTTAAACAGGAAACCTTGTTCTTACAGCGTTTAGACATCGTTACAGTTTATATTTTGTTCTTTGACTACATTTTAAGGTGGATGACTCACGACTTCAGAACTGAGGATCCCTCCTATAAAGCTTTTATAAAATACCCCTTTACCCCTTTTGCTATTATCGACTTGCTTTCAATTTTGCCTTCTTTAGGTATTTTAGGGCCAAGCTTTCGAATACTCCGTGTGTTAAGAGTTGTAAAGGTGCTACATTATTCAAAGAGCTTTTCTCATATCTCTAATGTACTTAGAAAAGAAAAGAGTACTCTGGGCTCTGTTTTAGTCATTGCCATCGCTTATATTTTCGTTTCCGGTTTATTGATGTTTTCCTATGAGCCAGACACTTTTGATACTTTTTTTGACGCTCTCTACTGGGCTACCACTGCATTGACAACAGTAGGATATGGGGACATTTCACCTCTTACCAATGTAGGAAAATTTATCAGCATGATCTCCTCCCTCTTTGGAATTGCCGTAATTGCTCTCCCTGCGGGTATTGTAACTGCCGGGTTTGTAGATGAAATTCACGCAAGCAAGGAACAAACGGCACAGGATCAAGAAAAGGAGTGATGGTATGAGTAATAAAAAGCGGTACGCCTTAATAATGGTCTTGAGTATATTAATAAATCAAATCGGATTTTCTCTGGCTTTGGGATTTAATCTCCCCGTATGGTTGGATTCTTCCGGAACTGCCTTGGCAGCCATTGTATTAGAACCTGCTGCTGGTCTTTTGGTGGGCTTTGTTAATAATTTTTATTTAGCTGTGGTTTTGCACGATGCCGGTAGCATTCTATATTACTCTGTAAGCGCTGCTACAGCCATCATTGCCGGTGTTTACCTAAAGAAAGGTGGTAAAATCTCTAAAGAAAGAATCTTGCCCGCCCTGTTGCTGCTTATCCTGGTAGCCACCACCTTAGCCACTTCCATTACCATGCTGAAAACCGGCGGCATCCCTACAGGGAATTGGGAAACCTACTATTACACTAGGGCATTAAGTGCCGGTCTCCCCACCATAGTCTCCTGCTTCTTTGGGACTTTAGTGGTGAAAACCTTGGATACCCTTGCTTCTGCAGCAATCATAACCATTTTTTATTGGGTGTTGCCAAAATATTTAAAATTTTAATTTTTTAAATTTAAACTATAGTTTTAGTAAATTCACTTTGACATTTTAACCCTATCTGTTGTATAATGGGCTACGTACCACACAACACACATTTTCGTTATGCACCCATAGCTCAGCTGGATAGAGTATTTGACTACGAATCAAAGGGTCAGGGGTTCGAATCCCTTTGGGTGCACCAAAGTATACAAACCTGCTTTTAACTTGTTTGAAAGTGGGTTTATTTCTTTTATCTATCAGCCAGGATTCCCTTAAGTTAGAGCTTTGTAGGCTGCTTAAACTTGATGAATTTGATAGCACCGAAGTGTAAGACAGGATAGAGTCAGTTCTTGTAACAGATAAGGGGTTAGAAGTCGAGTTCAAACAGCTTCCTATGCAATTTATACCTATGCAAATTATGGAATAAAAGGTCTATGAAAAACAAAATAGCCATGTTATAATATCCATATTAGTAGCTTTGTGAATATGGGTGTTTAGCGGCGAAGCAAAACAATGCTTTTGATTGGCTCCGTGAGCAAAAAGAAAGTTATGTCAACATGGAATCATGGCAACAGATGGCGTATATTTATAGCATATCCGGGCTACCCACAGAAGAACGTAAGTATTTAATAAATAGGTTTGACGTTTCTCGTCCATTCATGGCGGCATTATCCAAATGGACAAAGGAGCAAAGGTAAATTCTCATTTGATGTGTTGTAGTTAGTCATTGTAAAACAAATAAGCATATGTTAGTATATAGAGGGTTACAATTTACAAGAAGGGAGGTTTTTCTATGCCATCTGTTATGGTTGATATTGCGCCGGTTGTTTTGGATTGGGTGCTTAAAAGCACACATGGCACCAGTATTGACAATGTAGTCATTGAGAATTTAATCAGATGGAAAAATGGCGAGAGAAAACCTACCTTTAATCAAATTGAGTCTATTAGTAAAGCAACTCGCATACCGCTGGGTTATTTTTTCTTACAAGCACCTCCCATTGAGAACTTCCCCATCCTCCAATACAGAACTATTGAAAGTCTAAGTGCGCACAATCCCAGTCGTGATTTGATTGATACTATTCATGATATGGAAAACATCCAAGAATGGATGCGCAACCATATGATTGATTCGGGAAACGACAAGTTGCACTATGTAGGTTCCCTAAAGGGTGTCGACGATAAGCAACATATTGTCAGTCAAATTTTAAGCATTTTGAGTATCAGAGCGGACTGGTACACGTCTGATCGGTATGGAAAAATTAGGACAACGGCAGATGCATTTAAGCTTTTTCGTAGCAGATTAGAAAAATCCGGAGCAATAATAATGGCGAGTGGAATTGTTGGAAGCAACACCCATCGCAGTTTAAGCATAGAGGAGTTTAGGGCATTTACTTTGGTTGATGACTACGCACCATTAATATTTATCAATTCCAACGATTCCCATGGTGCGAAACTGTTTTCTTTGTTGCATGAAACTGCTCATATTTTGCTTGGTATAAATAATTTCTACAATGATAGATACGGAAATGCAGAAAAAGTTAATGATATGGAAGTTTTATGCAATGCTGTGGCTGCGGAGATTTTAGTCCCAACGGAAAGCTTTCGATTTGAATGGGATAAAAGGACAGACAGCGAATGGCTTCTTAAGATACAGCAGTTGGCTAACTTGTTTCACTGCGGTACAATTGTCGTTGCGCGTAAAGCTCTCGACAATCATTTAATTGACAAAAATCAGTATCAAGCGGTTGTTGATGAGGCGATTCGTCAGTTTAACGACTTGCGGAAAAAAGCTACCGGTGGTGACTACTATGTTACCGCTGCTTCCCGTATTGATAATAGATTTATTATTGCTCTTGATAATAGCATTAGAGAAGGTCGCACATTATTTACGGATGCTTACAAGTTAACTAATACGAACCGAAAGACTTTTGCTGCTTTGGTGGAAGAAGTACGAGGTATTAGTTGATGGAACAGTTAAAAACCGTTTTTATGATTGATACTAATTCACTTATAACCCCATATCAAATGTACTACCCCTTTGACTTAGTACCAAACTTTTGGCGTTGCATGACAGCCAATATCGAGGATGGTAATATTGTATTGTTGGATAAAGTTTATAACGAATTGCTCAAGGGACAAGATGATCTAACCGATTGGCTACTTTCAATAGAACCCATAACAAAGATTGAGCATAAACAGCCTGGTATTATAAGTAAGTATAGTGAAATATTAAGTCATCTTCAAACATCAGGCTTTTATACCCCAAAGGCCTTAGCGGAATGGTCAGATATTCGAATTGCCGACCCTTGGTTAATAGCGTGTGCCAGTGTAAGGGAATATTCCATTGTTACGTTTGAAAAGCCCAACGGAAATCTTAATAAAACCTCGCCTTCCTCGCATCCCAAAATCCCCGACGTATGCAATGTATTCGGTGTGAAACACGGGAATCTGTTTGATATGATGCGGTCATTAAATTTCACTCTCTCTTGATAAAGAGCGGTTTAAGCATATTTTA
>CAYWVS010000109.1:0-6664 GCA_964461765.1 uncultured Anaerovorax sp. | reverse complement strand
TTCATCTGAAAGCTACTAACTTTAGTAACATAAGTTTCGCCAGCGGCTTTATTGAAAAATTCCCATGTTTCCTGTGGATCTTCAAGTTTCATACAAATTTTTATGTTACAGTTAGCTCCTATAGATGCAGCTTCTTCTTTAGATGCCTTTTGGAACGCCGGTAAATCTTGTCCGGCAAATACTGCAGAGAATCCTAAAGAGCGTGCTTGCGCGGCAACAACTGCAAAGCCTTTACCTGCAGTGCCTGCACGAGCTGCTTCAACCGCGGCATTCAAAGCAAGAATATTAGTTTGGAATGCGATATCATCTATGGTTTTTATAATCTTTGAAATCTCAGAGGAACGATTGTTAATGTCCGTCATTGTACTTAATAATTCCTTCATTAGCCCCATGCCTTCCACTAACTTTTCTTTAGCACTTGTAGATGCTTTAGAAGCGTCACCTGAATGAATTTCAATTTCGCTGATATGCATAGTAATGTTATTAATAGCAGCAGATAGTTCCTCAACAGAGCTTGCTTGCTGTGATGAACCTTGCGCCAAGGTCTGAGAAGCAGAGGATACCTGCTCAGATCCCACATAAACTTGTTCAGCGGCGACAGAGGTGGCACTTATCAACGCCTTTAAGGATTCATTGATCTTTTCAGTAGAAAGCTGCATCTTTTGAAAATCCCCACGATATCTAATTTGATTGATTTCTGCAGTCATATCTCCCTCTGCTATTTTATAAAGTCGTTCACCAACATCATCAATCATATAATTAAATCCGTAAATCAGTTCCCCAATACCTTTTCCCAATTGAGAAACCTCATCCTTTCCCTTAATCTCCTCCATGGGAGTTTTCAAGTCACCTTGAGCCAATTTTCCTATACGCTGTGTGCATTTTGTAATGGGTTTAGCAATGGAATTACCGATAAACATAGCAAACACTAAGCCAAATATACAATTTAATATAGTAATAAGAATCATCCAATTTGAACCACTTTTCGCAGAGGCCATAAATTCATCTTCATTTACAGAAACCCCAATACTCCAACCATCTGTATTGGGAATAGGAGTATAGGCTTGAAAATTAGGAATTCCCTCATAAACATATTTTCTAAAACCGGTCTCACCCTGCATCATGGCAGCCTCAATTTCAGCTAGATCCTTTAAGTCCTTATCTGACGGATTGGACTTTGATTCGGCAACTGCATTTGTTTGGTTCAAGACAAGGGATAAATCACTATATGCAATGGTATAGCCATTCTTATCCAAGATGTATGCATCACCGGTTTCACCGATTGTTATATCTTTAATAATTTCAGTCAAAACATTGCCATCGCAGAAAAAGTATAAAACAGAATCCACCTTATCTCCAAGCCTTATCGGTGCTGAAATAACGATGTGCATATCTTTTTTATCTGGGCTTATGTATGGTGTTGACATATATAGCTTACCTTTTTGAGCTTCTTTGAAAAAATCCTCAGCGGATATGTTATCACCGGTAAAAACATCCCTGCCATTAAGGTCAGCAAGACCTGCACCACGCATATTGTAAGCTTTTACCTTGCTGTCCAAAAAAGCCTTTTTGTCTTGCAGTGTTCTTCCCTCATCGGTTAATACCGGAGCTGTAGCAACTTCACCTACAATATAAGTATAGGTGTTTATGGTATTTGTTGCGGAGTTTGCCGCTACAAATACAGTTTCTGATAGTAATCTTCTTATTGATAAATCTGTAGCTTTCTTTGTGATCTCTGTTGCCATAAAACACAAAAATATAGCTGTAACTAAAATGGCTGATAAAATAGATAACATAATTTTACTTTTAATCTTTTTCATGATATTGCTCCTTTTAAAGTTTTTCTATTTAAAATTCTTGTGTTTGTGCCTTATTCTTTATGTATGCCTAAAGGAATTTTTCCTTTCATATCCAAACATAATTAATATATCATAAAACTAAGGTTCTTCCAAGTAATTTAATTAAATTTACCTTAATAACCCAGCTCTTTGTTATTACGATTAAATGCAGAAGTAATAATTTTAAATATTTCTTGACAAGTAAGGTCTTCGACGGTAGATTTAAAAGTAACAGTCAAATTTACTATATCAAAAGATTGGAGCGAAAAATGCGAAGAAGGGATAGAGAGATTAAAGACCCCAATGAAGTAATAGAAATTCTAAAGAAAGAGCAGATCTGCCATCTGGCCATGTGCCTTGAAAACCGACCCTACGTGGTGCCCATGCTCTATGTATATAATGATAATTGCCTATACTTCCACTGTGCAGAGGTGGGACAAAAGTTAGATATTCTCAGAGAAAATCCTCAGGTTTGCTTTGAAATCGCAAACAGCGGCACAGAGCTAATTCTCAACGGAGGAAAGCCCTGTGATTGGGGATATTCCTTTGAGAGCGTTATCGGCTTTGGAAAAGCGGAAATTATTGATGATGATGCACAAAAAGTAAGGATTTATGATCTTATGGTGGAAAAAATGAAGCCTGATGACTATATTCCTATGGAAAATCAATATGTAGAAAAAAAGATTAAGTATTCTTTAATAATCAAGGTTTCCATTGAAAGCATGTCCGGCAAAAAATGGGATGGTCATAAATAAGGTCATAGAAATGTAATTTTTTGTAAATTATTCTTGCATAAATATAAATATTTTGATAAAATATCATTACTTTAAAATTAAATATAATCAGAATATGATATCTGGGTCAAAGCTTAATATTAATAAATATTTATAATTCACCATAATATATTATTTTATTATTATATTAACACATTATATTGTGGTCTGCTTTATTATTTATACCTTCTGACCTCAATATCAATATAAAACAAAATCGCATTGAACAGCCTTTGCGCGGAGGAAAAAATGAGAAATACCCGACAAAATAAAATACTTGAATTGATTCAAATTCATGAGATTGAAACTCAGGACAAGCTGGTGACCTTGCTCAGGGATAGTGGCTTTGACACTACCCAAGCTACTATTTCCAGAGATATTAAAGAGCTTCATCTCATTAAAACTCTCTCCTCCTCCGGTCGATACAAGTACTGTGTAGGAACAGCTGCTGAACACCCTGTTTCAGACCGCTTTATCAACATATTTAAGGAAACCATTCAGAGCGTCACCGCCTCAGAAAACATCGTACTACTGAAAACCCTGAGCGGTTGTGCTTCTGCAGCGGCAGAAGCCATAGATTCTCTGGGAATATCTCACGTGTTGGGTACCATTGCAGGGGACAATACCATTTTGTTGGTAGCTGACAGCTCAAAAAATGTACCTGAACTCATGGATAAATTTACTGCAATGATCGGATAGCTGCCAAGCGTGAGGAGTTAGCATGATAACACATTTACGAATTCAAGATTTTGCAATCATCCAAACCATAGATATCGATTTTAATGATGGACTCAACATTATTACAGGTGAAACAGGTTCGGGAAAATCCATTATCATTGAGGCTGTCAGCATGGCCTTGGGAACCCGTGCAGATACTACTTTTGTGCGAACGGGAAAATCCAAAGCATCCATTCAGATGGTGGTTGAGCATGAAGACCAAGATTATGTAATCACCAGAGAAATTTCTGCAAACGGAAAGAGCCTCTGTAAACTAAACGATCAGCTGATTACCTTAAGTCAGCTACAACAATTCTGCAAACAAATTGTAGATATTCACGGTCAATATGATCACCAATCCTTATTAAATCCCGAAAACCATTTAAATTTTATCGATATGTACGACAAAAAGGCACTTACTCCCGTAAAGGAAAGGGTTTCAAACCTCTATGAGCAGTATGCCGATGTAAAGTCTAGGCTTAAAAGTTTAATTCAAAATGCAAATGAAAGAGCTAGAAAGCAAGATTTCATGCGATTTGAATTAGCAGAAATCGACGGAAGTAACCTTCAATCGGGAGAAGACGAGGAACTTGCTCAAAGGATTACAATGCTTCAAAACGGAGAAAAAATAACACAAAATATTTCTTCCTCATACGAGATGCTCTTTGGCAATACCCCTTCTGCCACAGAATTTTTAGGAAAAAGTCTTAGGCTCTTGGAGGAAATCGCCTCCTATTCCCCTGACATTCACTCCATAAAGGAGGTATTGTCGGAAAGCTACTATAAGCTGGAGGATCTATCACCTGAACTGAGAGAAACCATGGATCGAATTTCTTTCTCCCCACAGGAGCTTGATGAAGCCATTCAAAGAATGGATCAGTTGGACTCCCTGAAGCGAAAGTACGGAAACACAGTAGAGGAAATTCTGGAATATAGAAACAAGATCTATACAGATTTACAAGATATCGAAAACATAGATACTTTAAAGATTCAATTACAAGATCAACTAACTTCTTGTGAAAAGGAATTAAAACAAGCCTCAGAGGAATTAAGCAAATTGAGAAAATCTTCAGCTAAAGAATTGGAAGAAAAGATTAATCAAGAACTGCAAGAATTAAATTTTAAAAATGCTTACTTCATTGCAAAGTTTTCAGAGGATATTAAAGATGGTCACCCCACTTATTCGGAAAACGGAACAGACTTATGCGAGTTCCTAATGTGTTCCAATAAAGGTGAAGTTCCCAAACCTCTGGCTAAGATTGCTTCCGGTGGAGAAATCTCCAGAGTCATGTTAGCCTTTAAAAGGATTATGGGAGATTATGATAATATCCCTACCATGATATTTGACGAAATCGACAGCGGTATTAGTGGCATCACCGCCACCATCGTAGGAAAAAAGCTGAGGGAAATTTCAAAAAACCATCAAATCATATGCATCACCCACCTTCCTCAAATTGCTGCTTACGGAGATTTTCACTATCAAATACAAAAGGTTACCGATGAGGACTCCACCCATACCGTGGTAGCAGCTCTTTCCGAAGAAGAAAAGGTGGAAGAAATCGCAAGACTTTTAGGGGGAATGAATATTACAAAAGCTTCTCTGGAAAATGCCAAGGAGCTCATAGAACTGTCCTGTAAGTAGAATTTCTATGACTTAATTGGGATCTACTCCAATATAAGAACCATTAATACTAAAAAAAGCTATCGCAAATGTTATTTCGCAATAGCTTTTTCTAACGTTATCTTAAGAGTTAAAATTGATCTTTTATCTGATTTAATTGCCTATAATAGTCCGCCAATCTGTACGAATAAAGGTGCAAATACAACGGCTACGATGGTCATCAACTTGATCAGAATGTTGATGGATGGTCCGGAGGTATCCTTGAATGGATCACCCACTGTATCGCCTGTTACAGCAGCTTTGTGAGATTCACTTCCCTTTCCACCATAATGTCCTTCTTCAATATATTTCTTAGCATTGTCCCAAGCACCACCTGCGTTGGCCATCATGATTGCTACCAATACACCTGCTGCAAGAGATCCTGCTAACATACCACCTAATGCTTCAGTTCCCATTAAGATTCCTACAGCTAATGGTGCTACGATAGCCAATAATCCAGGGGCTACCATTTCCTTTAATGCTGCTTTTGTGCTGATATCTACGCATCTTGCATAATCGGGAGTAGCGGTTCCCTCCATGATTCCTTTATCTTCACGGAACTGTCTTCGCACTTCTTCAATCATCTCATTGGCTGCTTTTCCTACAGAATTCATGGTTAATGCAGAGAACAGGAACGGCAACATTGCTCCGATGAACAAACCTGCAATTACCAAGGGATTCAATAAACTGATAGATTTTAACTGAGCAATTTGAGAATATGTAGCAAACAGAGCCAAAGCGGTCAGTGCAGCTGAGCCGATTGCAAAGCCTTTTCCGATAGCAGCTGTTGTATTACCAACGGAATCCAACTTGTCGGTGATCACACGAACTTCTTTTGGAAGCTCAGACATTTCTGCAATACCACCGGCATTATCGGAAACAGGGCCGTAAGCATCTACTGCTACTACCATACCTGCGGTAGACAACATGCCTACTGCTGCAAGTGCGATTCCATATAACCCTGCAAAAGCATTGGCAGCATAAATACCAATGGCTACAAATAAAATAGGCCAAACCGTTGACAGCATACCCACTGCAAATCCACTGATGATGGTAGTGGCAGGACCCGTCTGACATTGTTCAGCGATTCTTTTCACAGACTTATAATCACCTGAGGTGTAAACCTCCGTTAATTTACCGATGGCAATACCTACTACTAAACCTGCTACAATAGCCAAAGCACAATTATAGCTGTTAAAGAACATTTTACTCAATACAAAAGCACAAACTACAACTATAACACTGCTTAAATATGTACCTAAATTTAAGGCTGCTGCCGGATTGGTATTTTCATTTCCTCTAACGAAGAAAATTCCAATGATGGATGCGATAATTCCGATTGCTGCTAAAACTAACGGAAAAATGGAACCCAATAATGAATCTAATTCAAAGGATGCACCAAACTTAGGCACTACCGTTGGAATAATGGCAGCCAAAGCAATGGCAGAAATCAATGAACCTACATAAGATTCAAATAAGTCAGAACCCATTCCGGCTACGTCACCTACATTGTCACCAACGTTATCTGCGATTACCGCAGGATTTCTGGGATCGTCCTCAGGAATTCCGGCTTCTACCTTTCCTACCAGATCAGCACCTACGTCTGCAGCCTTGGTATAAATTCCGCCTCCTACACGGCCGAATAAAGCCATGGAGGATGCACCTAACCCAAAGCC
>CAYWVS010000108.1:0-6669 GCA_964461765.1 uncultured Anaerovorax sp. | reverse complement strand
TTTCAACAACAGTTCCGTATACCTTTAGGGCATCTACGTAAGGAGCACCCACCTGAACACTGTCACCATCGCTAAATAACAACACCTTGTCAAATTCTACTTTTTCGTCAGCAGTTACATTTAACTTTTCAATGGTGATAACATCACCTTCCTGTACTCTGTACTGCTTTCCACCTGTTTCAATTACTGCATACATTCTTTCTTAACCTCCTCTATCCAGTCTCGCCATCCCAGGTAGCCATTGAAATTTCAATGCGCATTTGTTAAAAACCCTTTCTGTGCGGCTTACATCAATAAATATTATCACATTCCTATTTGTGTGTCAATGATTTTTTTAATTATGATTTTTTTAATTACGGTTAATTACCAATTATTTTTCATCAATATAATTGGTTCTTATTATAAAAAAGGTGGCTTCGCCACGTTAGTGCGGGCGTTGCCCGCAATTTTAAGCGATAACCTTTTTTGATATTCCAGAAATATCGCATGCGATATTTCCTACATAATAAAAAATGAGATATTTGTATATTTAACAATTAAATCTTAGAATAATTCAAAATCTTTATAATTTTTGATTGTAAAATCAGTTAGTTACATTCCGAAAAATCTTCTAAGGATTTACACTTCATATCTCTAAAATCCCAAGTTTTTATGGTTTGTTCTTTGATGAACTCCACAAATCCACTTAAGTCCTCTGTTTTGTCAAAAATGGTCAGTGCCATGTAATATGCTGCCTTATCTTCATTATATATTATGGTAGGCGGGTAACCGTGTGTCATGAGAATATAATTCATTAAAGAACGACCCACTCTTCCGTTTCCATCTGCAAAAGGGTGTATGGCTTCAAAATTAAGATGGAAATATGCTGCGGTAGTCAATATATTTTCACCCTCGTACTGGTTTATTTCCTTACAGATATGCGCGATTTCAGAAGCCACAGATTCGGGTGGAACTCCTACTTCATCCCCCACAATATATCCGTGTTTTTTATAAAACCCCGGTCTTTCTCCTTTTTCATAGCGAGTTTCATCATAACAGCCGTCCATAAGAACTCCATGGATTTCTTTTATGAACTCTTCCGTTAATGGAGCTCTTTTTATTATTGGTGTTTTAAGATAATCATAACATTTTTTTTGATTTTGTATTTCAAATAAAGTCCTTATATCTCCTGTAAAATTAATTACTTTGCCATTTTCAAAGATTTCACGAGTATCATGATACGTAGTTTGCGGGTTTTCTATCACATTAGAATGATAAGCAAAGATGATCCTAAAATTAGATAAAGCGATCTCCAAAGACATCTCATCCTGGATGTTCTTCCTTTGCCACTCCCTCACAACATCTTGATATCTGTCCACTACAATCTCCTTCCAATCTCGAACCTGAGTTTTGTCTCTGAGGTTTAAGAAATACGCACTTTTCTGTTATGCTTTTTAGCTGTTCCCATATTTTAATCTGTTAAAAGTATATAAATCCTTCAATTCCTCTATTGCTAGAGCAACATCCAATGTATGAAATCCAAGATAGCATTGGTTCATGGTTTCAGGGTTTGCCTGTTTTACTATTTCAGAACTACTTTCACCCGTTAAAAAATGCCAATACCGATAGGTATACCCGATCCAAAACAATACTTCATTATGGTAGGTATTTCCTTTCGGTATATGAATTTCCTCAGTTACTTCAGCAAGAATATATTCCTCACCCGCCCACTGCAATCGGTCATAATCACGATCCAAAGCGGCCGCTGACTCACTTTTCATAAAACCTTCTATAAAATGTTGTGAAGAATATTGAGCTTTTGCAGATAGTTCAAATAAACGACCTTGAATTTGGCAGAGTTGTCGCTCAAAACTTGTTAGGGGTCTCATTTGATTCCCTCCAAAATTTCATCAAAGTATCTACCTTCACGACGATATATTTTACAAATTTCTTCGGCTTTAGATATTCCAACAATTCGATTTTTCTGGCTCATTATTATCAATTGTTCTCTTTCTTCTTTTCCAATCGGTTTTTCTTCAATAATAGTAATCTGCCTACAAGCCTTTTCAGTAATGGCAACATATTGTTTCCCCAGTTTTAACGCATATAAGCTGTTAATTAACGCCACTTCTGTGATTTCACCGGAAAAGAAACGGTCAAGAACCACGAACATTCTGTCATTTGCAATATGACCAATGATTATATCACATTCAGTACTCATGGAGGAGTATTTCTTATAAATTTCTGTGTTTCTAATACCTTCCATCTTGCCACGGTTAAATGCAATCAGCAATGCCCAATCAAGTCCAATTTCAACGTCTAAAACTGTTAGTCCTGTCATATCAAGCTCAACAGTATATAGTTTTGCGCCTCGATAATTGCATATTAAGGTTTGGGGTTGACTTTTTTCTGTCCCCATATAAAACCCTTTCCCAAAATCACACAAAGCGCGGCTATTGGGTAAAATTTCACCATCTATTCCATTTTTAGAACCGTGATATAAAGTTATCATATAATTATCTCTCAACTGTAGATATAATCTATTATAGACAGATTATACACATAAATAATGGTCTCTTCCACTTATTTTTTTTGATATTAGTTCAAATTGTCAAAGAGAATTGGAGGAATATCAAATATCAAAGAACGTACCAAGCGAAGAGTCGCCCCATGTGTTCGACTCCTGAAAATTGGATTCTCTGATTAAGTAATTTTCACGTTTTTGATATACTCCAAACTTTTAGATAGTACCTCTGGGATATCGGAAAAACTTACATCCCTTCCCAATACCCACTCCAAAGCGGATAGCCCATCTGTCTCTACCAATAACATGTTATGGTCAACCTGGTTCGCTAAGTTTTGCACAGCTTCATTGTTTTCCACGTCAGGGCCTACGGTAAAGCGACAGTTTCGTGCTATGTACCGATCCAAATGGTCAAGGCAGGAATACCAATGTACGACGATAGGCATGGAGTAACCCTGAATAATCTCTGCGATTTCTTCCTCCTGACCTTTGGTGTGAAGAATCACAGGGCATCCTCTTTTCTCTGCAATATCAAGCTGCTCTAGGAAAACCGATCGTTGTTTGTCTAAAGGTACGTCACACCAGGTGCTGTCCATCCCGATTTCTCCCATGATTTTACAGCTCTCCAAATAAGGCCGAAGCTCTTCCACTTGATAATCCGCCGCATTCCATGGGTGCAATCCGTAGGACCCCACAATATGATTATGGGTTAATTCCAAATTTCTTACAAACTTACAGCTTTCAGGATCAGTACCGCAAGCGATACTGACGATATTAAATTCTTTCAAAACCTCTAAAATACCTTGATCTACCTGTTCTTTTGTTATGTGAGTATGTGCGTCAAGTATCATAATTCTTGCTCCTATTTGGTGAAATCTTTTATCTATTCTTTCATTAAATAAAAACCTAAAAAATTAAGTTTTGGGCTATTTAAATTATGAAAGATTAAGTTTTGAGCTTTCTATATTATAATTGTAATCTAATGTCATGGCATTTTATATCATTACGTCGTAAACTTTTTAGCTGTTAATTATTTAAGGTGTCCCTTTAAGTAACTGTAAATTTCTTTCTCCAATTCCTTTTGCTCCATGAGCCAATCCCTGGATCTAACTTTATCTTTTATTTGAAATTCTTTTACAAAGCAAGCGGGTTGTCCCGAAAGAATGAGTACTCGATCTGAAAGATAGATGGCTTCATGAATATCATGAGTGACCAAAAGTGTAGTTCTGGAGAGTTCATTCCGCATACTGATCAACCAATCCTGCATCTCCCCTCTGGTAATGACGTCCAAAGCACCAAAAGGTTCATCTAACAGGAGGATATCTGCATCGCAGAGTGCCGTTCTCAAAAATGCTGCTCTCTGCCTCATGCCACCGGAAAGCTGATGGGGAAATTTGTTTTCAAATCCAGAAAGCCCAAACTTTTCAAAGTTTTCCAGGGCCTTCTCTCGGTACTCCCTCTTTTTCCCATGGATGGTGCCATGGAGGATGACGTTGTTTAAAATCGTCTTCCACTCCATGAGCAGATCTTGTTGGGGCATGTAAGCAAAGTGGGAGGACAACCCCTTTACTTCTTGACCATCTACAAAAATCCTTCCGCCATCTGACGGTAACACCCCTGCAATGATGTTGAGCAGTGTTGACTTACCACAACCGGAAGGGCCCAAAATACTTACAAATTCCCCTTCAGTCACAGCCATATTCAGTTTGTCTAAAACCATCTCCCCTTGAAAGGAGAGGCTTACATCTTCTATTCTCAACATTTGATTACTCCACGTATTCTATCAGTACCAGGATTTTCTCTACAGACCTTGTTTTACATTGTTTTCTATCTTACTTTTTAATCCCTGCTATTCCGGTTACTTGTTATTCTATCACTATTTGCCCTTGTACCATTTGGTTTACAATAAAATTTATTTGAAATGTATCTGATTTTTAAATTTAATATCATTAATCTAATATCTATTTCAAAAATTCATTGGTATAACAATCCTTAGCGGAAATCGATTGTTCTATCAAGCCATTTTCCACCATAAATTGCGTATACCCATCCCAGACTTCATCTTTCATAATCCCCCATTCTGCAGAATCCTCCTTATATTTGGAACTCAAATATTCTTGAGATCTTATGAGCATATTCATATCGTAATCCGGTGCAAACTTTTGAATGATCTTTGCACCTTCATAGGGATTTGCTATGACATACTCATAACCTTCTTTCGTAGCTGCCATAAATTTTTTTACCAATTCTGGATTGCTTGCCAAAGTTTTGTCATTGGCAATGATTACAGGGGTATAGTAATCCAGTCTGGGATCTAACTCTCGGAGTTCCATGTAATTCACGGGAACGTTTGCCATTTCTGCACCGATTCCATCCCATCCCCAGAAGAACCACATCAAATCCACCTTATCCTTGAGCAAATTGTACCCTGAACCATCTGAAGTGATGATGGAAATCTTTTCGGGATCGGCTCCCGCACTTTTCATGACCGCCTTAAGGACTGCTTCCTCGGAAGGGGCTCCCCAACCGGCATAGGTTTTTCCTTCAAAATCCTTGGGAGAAGTGATGTTTTTGTCCACATAGGAGGCAAACCCGGAAGTATTATGCTGAATAATCGTTGCAATTGCTTTGATTGGCAAAGGGTCTTCCGCTGTCAATGCGTAGGTAACGTCTTCCTGGTAACTGATTCCAAAATCTCCTTTTTCCGCTGCGATTAACGTTGCGGTAGTACCGTCTGCCGGTTCGATGATGGTTACATCTAACCCTTGTTTTTCATAATATCCCAATTCCAAGGCCGCATATAATCCCGTATGATTCGTATTTGGCACGTAATCCAATATAACAGTGACAGGGGTCAGAGAGCCTTCCGACTTACCTTCATTTCCGTCTTCAATCTTTTCTTTACTACAACCAATCAGGGTTAAAATCAAACAAATGCACAGGGAAATTGTCAATATTTTTTTCATTTTCAATCCTTTCTTAATTACTTCTTTCTGACTAACTTTTAGTTACTCATTTAATTAGTACATGCTTTTAAAGTTTTAATGTTTTGTTAAAATATCGTCAAAGATAATTTTGCCGGCATGTCAAAGAACGACCTTCGGAAAGTCGCCCAGTGTGGGTGACATCTTGAAGTAGGAATGTCTGATTCCTTTATTTCCATAATGTTAAGTATGTCCTTTTGTTGCGCATCGTAGGTTTACATAATTTTTTTATAGTTTCTATCAATTGATAAATGAAATATATTTAAGACCTAAGTTTCAGTACCTCAGCCTTTGTATAGGGTTGGAATATCCTTGCCACTACTCGAACCAAACCATTCATAAGCAGACTCAACAAGATGATGACTAATATGCAAGCAAACACTTTATCTAGCATGAACCCATTTTTAACGCGGAGCATGTAATAGCCAAGTCCTGCATTGGAGGAAAGCCACTCCCCCACCACGGCGCCGGTAATGCTATAGGTCGCTGCTACCTTGAGCCCCGAAAAAAGGGATGGAGAGGCAAAAGGTAGTTTGACCAGTGTGTATATTTGTAGGGAATTGGCTCCAAAGGAGCGAAGTAAGTTGATCTGATCTCGGTCGGTCTGCGCCATTCCGTCTGTTAAGCTAACGGCAATGGGGAAAAAACACATGAGCACTACGGTAAGAACCTTTGGTGCCATACCAAACCCCATGTAGATGATGAAAATAGGTGCCATAACGATGATGGGAATGGTTTGGGTTACTACGAGAATCGGATAAACAGCTAACTTAAAGGAGGTGAATGCATCCATGAGCACAGCCAAAATAAATGCCAAAACGATTGCGATTAGCAGCCCTAAAATAGTTTCCGCCAAGGTGATCTTGGCATGCTCCCACAAAATAGGCATTTCCAAAAACAAGGTCTTTACCACCTTGGATGGAGAAGGCAATATATAAAGGGGCGTGTTGGTAAGCTTTACAAATAGCTCCCATATAGTGATCAACGCTGCCATGGTTCCTAAAGGCCAAAGCATTTTCTTCATGTTTAGAGATCTCCTGTATCAATATGTAAACGGCAAGTACTTTCTATCAAAAAACGGCAAATAATTTCCGGCATATTACGGCAATAAAAAAAGGTGGCTTCGTCACGTTAGTGCGGGCGTTGCCCGCAATTTTAAGCGGTAACCTTTTTTGATATTCC
>CAYWVS010000107.1:0-6713 GCA_964461765.1 uncultured Anaerovorax sp. | reverse complement strand
ATTTTGGTTACCAGGGAAAAGTATCTTTAGGCGCATTTCCTATTTCACTAGAAAATATATCTTTTAAAAGTACGGGAAAACAAGTTCAATTATCTTCTGGTGTTGTGGTAACGTTAGGAGAAAATCTTTTCCAAGGATCAACAAATCTATCTTTTACGGCTTCCATTGTTGAAAAGTCAGGACGTAAGTATTGGAAATTTGAAAGTGTTCAATTAGATAAAATAACCATTGATGCCACTATTGCCGAAATTCTACGCCTCAAAGGTACTATTGGCTGGAATAGAAAAGATCCGGTATATGGTGATGGATTTTTTGGCGATGTGAAGGTGAAATTGAATAAACCATATGAGTTAGAGGTTAACATGAAAGGTTGTTTTGGTAAAGTTGAGGATTATAGATATTGGTTTGTGGAAGGAGGGGTTGTTCTTCCTGTTGGTATTCCTGTCGTCGGGCCTTTATCCATTAAAGGATTTTCTGGTGCGGTGGCACAGAAAATGATAGGCACAGGTGCCCGTACTCAAAGTGAGGGATCGTTTTCTTCTACCACTTATATTCCTGACAAAAATACATCATTAGGTTTAAAAGCAGCAGTACTGTTTGATGTTAAGGGAATTGCCAAAGGAGAAGCCTGTTTTGATATTGCTTTTTCAAGTAAAGGAGGACTAAATTATATTGGATTTTATGGCTATGCCGAATTTACAGGAGGGAAAATCAACTTCGACGGATTATCAGATAAGTATAATGCCATTTTAGAAAAAGAACAGCAATATGCTTCAAATTTTTCTACACTTCAGAAACTAAAACAGTTTGAACCCAATAAAGCGGCAGAAATAGTATCTCCACTTCCGAAGGAGATTAAATTTGGGATTATGGGCAGCATCGGTATTCAATATGATTTTAAAAATCACTCTTTACATGCTCAAACTGAATTACAGATTAACAGCCCCGGTGGTTTTATTCAAGGAGTGGGACAAGGTGGTAAAGCCGGTTGGGGAGTTCTACACATTGAACCTTCGGAATGGTATATCCATTTGGGAAGTCCGGATAATCGGTTGGGGATTAAATTAAATTTGGGAAACATTCTCAATATTCGCAGTGGTAGTTATCTTATGGCAGGTTCACGTATTCCGGCAATGCCTCCACCTCCCAAAGAAGTTGCGGATATTTTAAATGAAGACCTGTCTAAACTGACTTTAGGACGAAATATAGATGCGCTGAGTTCCGCCAAAGGATTTGCGATTGGTTCCGACTTTCAAGTAAAAACCGGAGACTTAACTTTTTTGATGCTGTATGCCAATTTTATGGCCGGATTAGGATTTGATATGATGATGAAGGATTACGGATATTTAGAATGTAAAGGAAGAAGTGGAAGTATAGGACTTAACGGCTGGTTTGCACAAGGGCAAGCCTACACTTACTTACAAGGAGAGTTGGGAGTAAAAGTCAACCTGTGGTTTCTTAAAACAAAGTTTCCGATTATTAAAGGGGGAGCCGCAGCTTTAATGCAGGCAATGTTACCCAATCCAAGTTCGTTTAAAGGATACCTGGGAGTACAGGTCAATGTATTGGGATTGATTAGCGGAAGTATGCGTTTCAAATTGTCTATCGGGGATGAATGTGAGCCGGTAATGCCCGGAAGTTCGCCATTAGAAATGGCAATGATTAATGACTTTTCGCCGGGTAATGAAGAGTCCGGTATCAGCGTATTCACCATGCCGCAAGCAACATTTAATACAGTCATTGGTAAAGCCTTTGAAGCGGAAGATGAAACGGGTAAAAATACATTCAGACTGCAACTTAAATCATTTACGCTAACCACAGATAAAGGTGAAAATATTCATGGAAATTTAAAATGGAATCAGAATAAAGATGCAGTAACGTTTCAAGCCAAAGAAATATTACCCCCAAATTCCATCTTAAAATCAGAAGTACAAGTAAGTTTCGATAAATTAGAAAACGGTACTTGGAAGACTGTATTTTCGAGCGGACAGCAAGCAATAGAAAAAAGAGAATGTAGTTTTACTACAGGCAATGCTCCTGAAAACATTCCTTTGGAAAATATTATCTATTCCTACCCTGTCATTGACCAACAATATTTCTTAACCAAAGAATACAATCAAGGAAATGTTCAATTACAATTCGGACAGAAATATCTTTTTGAGAAAGGTTTTGATTATAAACTTACGTTTAACGGAAATGGAAACCAGACGTTTTCAACCACTTTTCACTACAATGAAGAGGAAAATCGTTTGGAATATCCAATTCCCGATTTGAAAACAGGAGAAAAATACACGTTAACTTTGTCTTATACTCCCAATCCGGAAGAAAATAGAGAGATGACACAAACGAACAAGCAAATTTTAGAAACATCTGACGGCTCCCTGAATATGGTGAATAAAGTCGCAACTTCGGGAGTGAATCAAACCATTCAAAAAAGTATTCTTGACTTTGGTTTTGGCACCAGTAAATATACAACCTTTAAAAAGAAAATAGGAGCGATAAATACAGAAGGAAAAGGTATTGCCGAAGATGCCGCAATCTCTTTCCGGTTTTTATACAAAGTGCAGGCTGACGAACCTTTTGATTATGCCGAAGTAGCAGGTGTTGAAAAAAGTAACGGAAAAGCACTCATTCAGCCATTGGCTGAATTGCAAGAACCATTCTTTACAGATATTATCAACCCTATAGTTTACAAAGATTATCCGTTTGGTGGAATACATCTTCAAAACAGAGATGAAACCTTTATCGGAGTTCCACCGACACGGTCGGTATTTGTTTATGAACCTTATTTAGACATGTTAAACAGTAATCAGCATTCAAAAACATTCTATTTCCCATTCTCTTATGAATCAAGCATTGTCGTAGAACAGGATTTTAGAGATTTGCAATCACAAGTAGTTAACAATAGGTCAATGGTCAATACGGCGATTTATCAACGTTTTACAACCATTCACTTACCATTCATCAAAAAAGGAAAGTATAAAACAGTTTTAAAATATACTTTACCCAATGGCCTGGTAACATCTTCTCACGATTTTTATTTCAACAACTTTTTACTTTTCAATGAATAATAATCACCATGCTAAAGACAAAAAAACTATTATATCTCTTGACCTGTTTTACTTACTCTTTATATACTTACGGGCAAGAACAGCAAGAGTATACCCTGCTCATGAGACATGAAGTACAAGAGGATAAAGTCTTATTAAGGTGGGCTTCCAATAGTGCAGCGGCATGGCAGTTACTCAATCAATACGGAGTAAGATTAGAAAGGCTAACCATTGTGAAAGAGGAAAAAGTATGTGATGTGCCGGAAGAGGTGGTACTTTCGACATGTTTAAAACCTGACACTACAGAAAGTTTTAAACAAATAGCAGAGCAATATTCTTACGGAGCGATTATAGCACAAGCCATTTTCGGTGAAAGTTTTGAAGTGTCGGGAGGAGGATATGATGTGGCAACCATTATTGCCTTGAGCGAAGAGTTGCAGCAACGTTATGCCATCTCTCTCTATGCAGCAGATTTATGTTTTCCTGCGGCTGTAGTAGCCGGGTGGGGATTTCAAGATACATCAGCAAAAAAGAATGAGAAATATTTATATAAAGTTATTCCTTTGGTTCCACCGGAAAAGATGAACATTCTATCTGGCAGTTTGTTTGTAGATATGCAACGTAAAGAGAGATTTTCCAAACCTTTAGAATTTCGTGGTAATTTTACAGACCGTAATGTATTGATAAGTTGGAATTATCGGATACTGGCAAAACTATATAACGCTTACATTCTTGAACGTTCGACAGACAATATCCACTTTCGCCCCCTCTCTGAAACGCCCATTACACAGATGGAGTCGACCTCAAAAAGTGGTCAATTAGTCTATATTGATTCAATCCAAAATAATATTACATACTATTATAGGTTAACAGGAATAACCCCCTTCGGAACTAAAGGCCAATACAGTGATACAATATCGGGAATGGGTGTTGCCGAATTAAAGGTTTCCCCTTTTGTTACTACAGCCAAACCCAATAACGATGGCAGTGCGGTCATTGAATGGGCTTTTGACACGATTTATCAACAACAGATTCAATACTTCATCTTGGAGCGTTCTGAAGATGATAAAAATTATACTGACTTAATAAAAAATATAAGGAAAACTGAACGGAAAATTACAGTACCTGATATTCCACCCACCAATTATTTTGTGATAACAGCCCTGAGTATTACAGGAAAAAAACTACGTTCTTTCTCAGCCTTAGTACAAGCAGTGGATACTATGCCGCCGGCAGTTCCTACAGGTTTAACAGCCGTTGCAGATACAACCGGAAGTGTCAAACTGTCTTGGAAAGCCAATATAGAGAAAGATATTTATGGATACAGAATTTATAAAGGACACACAGAGGGCGAAGAACTTATTCCGCTTAATGATATTGCCATAAAAGAAACTGCCTTTGTTGACAGTATTGAGTTGAAAAGTCTCAATGGAAAAGTATATTATGCCGTAACCGCTTTAGACCAACGATATAATCAGTCTGATTTAAGTACTGTAGTGGAAGTGAAGAAGCCCGAAGTAATTCCTCCCACACCGCCATTTATTGAGAAAATCAATGTGGAAAATGGTAAAAATACGATTCATTGGGTCAGCGGAGGAGAACGCAGTATTGCCGGTTACAATATATATCGCAAATCTGATGAAGAAAAAGGCTTTGAACTTTTAGTAACCATTAATGGGAGTCAGATAGTTTCGTATGAAGATAGTATGATAGAAAATAATCAAACGTATATTTATCAAGTCAACGCAAGAACCCAAGGTGGCTTACTTTCAGATGCGTCTCCAATCTATAAAGTAACAGGAATTAATAAATCTGACCGAAATAAAAACAAGGTTGAGTTTAGTGCAACGGCATTGAAGAATAGTGTCAAATTGCTCTGGAACTATCCTGCACAAGACCTTGTAAGTCTGCAGATATTCAAGAAAAATGAAGCAGGAGAATTTGAATTGTTTAGAGATAACCCGAGCAACAAAGGAGAAATAGAAGACAGCAATATCATTCCAAATAAAGTCTATCATTATATGTTAGTAGTAAAAACGAAAAACAGCACCCCAATAACCATAACAAAAACGCTTACGCTGTAAAATGAATGATGAATTGGTTATTTTTTTAGGTGTTATTCAAAATGGTTTACAGTTTTAGAGTTCGAAAAGTTCAATTGTAATAACCCCCAATGGAATTGGGTGTATTGAAATTTAATCCGGAGGATTGCGATCACTGCAAAAAATAGCCTCGTTTGGTGGAATATGTGCAGAAATAATAATTAGGAAATAGAGGTCTATTTTAACTCAACCGGTATCGGTTGGCCCCAAATAGAGGTCTATTTTAACTCAACCGGTATCGGTTGGCCCCAAATAGAGGTCTATTTTAACTCAACCGGTATCGGTTGGCCCCAAATAGACCTATATTTTAGTTCATCCGAGCGATTGTGTTAAACATATCACTCAATAAAATTACTTATGATGTTTTACTTTAGTCTTTATAGATTTAAATTCAGGTTACTGCTACTTCTTTTACCATTACTGTTTTCAGTAGTTGTTTTTGGGCAGCAATCTTACCCTGTCCATGTCAGCGTACAGGTTGTGCCGCCCTACAGCCTTCACCTTTCAGACTATTACAGCGGCAGCCGCGACCGGTTGATTGTTACGCTGCTCAACCGCGATAACACCCAGCCGGTGCTACAGGTAAAACTGCGGATAGAAATCCGAAACGGCAGTGCCTTTCAACTGCGTAACCGCGACGAACTCTACTATCCTGTCATCACTCTGCAAAGCGGCATTCCCTACCGATTAACCAGTATTGACTTATCTCCCTATCTTACTTCTGAAAAAATTAGTATTAACGGTTATCTCAATAACGGCAAACTGCCGATCGGCATGACCGAATTTCGGGTACAGGCAATCGATTACCAAACCGGTCGTCCGCTTTCCAACTTTTCTATCGGTCGGGCATGGTTAGAAAGTAAGCCACCACCACAGTTAAACCTTCCTGCCAAAGATGAACTGGTGGCTTTGCGAAATCCACAGTACCTGCGTTTTCAGTGGATGCCGCGACATCAGGGATTAGCAGGTACGATGTATGAATTTGTGTTGAAAGAATTACCCGATAACGGCGTAGCTCCGCAAAGTGCTTTTTTATACGGCAACGAAATTTACCGTACCCAAACCCGTTCTACCACGTTGAACTATACTCACCTTGAGCCGCAACTCTCACCCGCCAAACGTTACGGTTGGCAAGTGCGAGCTATTGCCATGGATGGTATTGATGAAATCGGAGTATTTGAAAATAACGGATATTCAGAAGTGAGTTGGTTTAGCGTCAGTGATAACTGTCCGGCACCCACAGAAGTGAGTGCCAAAGGAGGATACCGCAAAATGACGGTCAATTGGCGAGAAAAGCCCGAACACAACGACTTTACGGTAGAATATAGAGCCAAGAGTGAAAATCAAAATTATGAATGGACAACCATTCCGCATGCCCAAAGCGAAGTAACCATACACGATTTGAAACCCGGCTGGACTTACCAATACCGAGTTGGCGGACTGTGCATGACTACAAAACCTGTTTTCTCGTCAGACCAAGAGATTACGCTTTCTCCTAATAACGATGAACGGTTAGCCCAATGCGGGATCAAGCCTAAAGTAGATTTGTCGAACCAAGCCC
>CAYWVS010000106.1:0-6720 GCA_964461765.1 uncultured Anaerovorax sp. | reverse complement strand
CTCACAGTATATATATCGCACCAAAATACACTGCATTAACAAGAAGAATTTGGTAAAGAAATTGAAAAAGGTTGAAATAATAATGAATAAATTAAATTTTCCATTTTTTAGAAGATAATTGATATAAATTAAAGTATTTAAAAGATATTATCAATAAGGTATATAATAAGATATTTCAATGAAGTATTTGAAAGATGTTATCATTTAAAAAATATTGTCATTGAATTATTTAATAAAATATTTTTATTAAATGTAGTTTTAAATTTTTTGATTTAAATTTTATATTTGACAGAAGAAATTTACCATGATAATATCTATTGGTAAAACGCTTAAAATTCAAAATTTAAGGGAGAATTTATAAAAACATGTACTATTTACCCGTGGCTATTGTTATCCTTTCTACCATCGTTTATCAATTGGTAATTAAAATAACACCCAATCAAGTAAATCCCCTGATTACACTTTTCGTCACTTACCTTGCGGCAGCAGGTTTTTGCATGCTCCTTTACCCATTTTTCAGCCAAGGAGAGACGGTTTTAGAAAACTTCAAGAAAATTAACTGGACCAGCTTTATGCTAGGATTAGCAGTGGTGGGCATCGAAGCAGGCTTTCTATTAGCCTATCGGGCAGGTTGGCCTTTCAGTACCACGTCTCAGATGGCAAATTCCATAGTAGCAATGGCCATTTTAGTTATTGGTATGCTTATTTTCAAAGACAAGATTACCCTGCTGAAGGGTGCCGGTATTTTGCTGTGTATGACTGGTGTATTTTTAATTAATTTCAGATAGTTTATACAGAATAAATGTATAAAACAAATTATAGAAATTATACAAAACATAGATCAGATCATAATTAGAACAAAAACCAGAGCATAATTAGGAATATAGAACAAAAACACAAAAGCATAACAAAAACCAAAGTATATTTAGGAATATAAAGAATAAAAAACAATGCAAATTAGTAATAAATAAAACAAAAGTTAGTGGATTACTTAAGTCAGAATATTACAAAATCAGTGAATTACTTAAATCAGAATGTTATAAAATTAGTGGATTACTTAAGTCAGAATGTTACAAAGACAGAGCATATATAAAACAAAGTATAAGTTTAGATAAAACAATTATATTAAATAAAAAATATAAAGATAAATAAATAAAAATCTTAAATTTATCTTTTAGTATAAAAAAGGAGAAAAAATGATAACAGTCAATAATGTCAGTATTAACTTTAGCGGAACTAACCTTTTTAAGGATGTTAATTTAAAATTTACCCCGGGGAACTGCTATGGAATCATTGGAGCCAATGGAGCAGGAAAGTCAACCTTCCTCAGAATCTTATCCGGAGAACTGGAACCAACCACAGGAGATGTGTCCGTAGGGCAGCACATGAGATTGTCCGTCCTGAAGCAAGATCACTTTGCTTATGACGAATTTACTGTTTTGGATACCATTATCCAAGGAAATCCGAGACTATTCCAAATCATGCAAGAAAAGGAAGCACTATATGCCAAGGAAGACTTTTCGGATGAAGATGGGATTCAAGCCTCCATTTTAGAGGGAGAATTTGCAGAACTCAACGGTTGGGAATCTGAATCAGATGCAGGTCGATTGATTCAAGGTCTAGGTCTTAGCATGGATATTTTATACACTCAAATGAGTAGCTTAACCGCAAAGGAAAAGATCAAGGTGCTGTTGGCGCAAGCTCTTTTCGGAAAACCGGAAATCATCCTCTTAGACGAGCCCACCAACGGACTTGATATTTTGGCCATCAATTGGCTGGAAGACTTTTTGTTGGAGTATGAAGGTACCATGATCGTGGTTTCTCATGACAGGTATTTCCTCAACACCGTATGTACTCATATGGTGGATGTGGATTACGGCAAGATTAAAATGTACGTAGGTAACTACGAGTTTTGGTATGAGTCCAGCCAGTTAATTCAAAAAATGATCAAGGATCAAAACAAAAAGAGTGAAGACAAAATTAAAGAATTACAAGCTTTTATACAAAAGTTCTCTGCAAATAAGTCGAAATCAAAGCAGGCTACCTCCAGAAAGAAGCTACTTGATAAGCTGACGGTTGAAGAAATGCCCGCATCCTCCAGAAGGTATCCCTTTGTGGGATTTAAAATGGACAGAGAGCCGGGGAAAGAGCTTCTCACTGTAGAAAACCTCAGCAAAACCATTGATGGAGTGAAGGTTATCAATAATATCTCCTTCAGGGTGAATAAAGACAATAAGATCGCATTTGTAGGTGAAAATGAGATTGCCAATACCATTTTATTTCAAATCTTAATGGGAGAAATGGAACCTGACCAAGGTACCTTTAAGTGGGGTGTCAGCACATCTCAATCCTATTTTCCAAAGGATAACTCCCGGTATTTTAATGATTGCAAGTTAAATCTTGTACAGTGGTTGGGTCAGTTTACAGAGGAAACTACGGAAACCTTCATGAGAGGATTCTTAGGAAAGATGCTATTCTCAGGAGATGACGTTTTCAAAGAAGTGCAGGTACTTTCAGGAGGAGAAAAGGTTAGGTGCATGCTATCCAGAATGATGCTTTTCGGATCCAATGCACTGGTTCTGGATCAGCCAACCAATCATTTGGATTTGGAATCCATTACGGCACTAAACAACGGTCTCATTGACTTTAAAGGGATCATTTTGTTTGCCTCTCATGACCATGAGTTTATCAGTACCATTGCAAACAGAATCATAGAATTTAAAGAAGATGGTACAATAATAGATGATACCTGTACCTACGATGAATTTGTAGAAAAATACGGAAAATAATAAGAAAATGGAGTATATAATATGAAATCAATTTTAATAACAGGAGGCCCTACCATAGAGCCCATAGACGAAGTGATGAAGATTACCAACTTTTCCACAGGTAGTTTATCTGTCAATCTTGGGGAAGAGTTTTTGAAAGAAGGTCACAATGTGTGCCTAATCCTAAATCATATGGTAGATGCAAAGAGATTGGGTGAAAATCCATCCTTAAAGATCCTTCGAGTAGAAACCACAGAAGAGATGATGAAGGAAATCGAAAAGGAAAGCAAGAGTAAAAATTATGATGTAGTGATTCATGCTTCAGCCGTAGGAGATTACAAGGCAGACTTTTCTTTCAGGATGGAGGATCTGGCAGATGAAATCTGGCAGGCAATGAAGGTTTCAGGAAACTGCTCTTCTAAAGAGGAACTCTTAAATCTCATGGTAAATCCTAAATGTAAATTGGATGATAGTTCTAAAATCAGCAGTTATCAGCCCAACCTGACGGTAAAGCTGGGATTGACACCTAAGATTATATCCAACCTGCGAGATTGGTTTCCCCAAGCAAAGCTCATTGGATGTAAGTTGTTAGAAAATGTATCAAAGGAAGAGCTTTATGAAGTGGCAACCAAGCTTTGTGAGAAAAATCGTATGGACTATATTCTTGCAAACGACTTAGCAGATTTACGAGATGGCAAGAACGCCAGATATTTAGTAGATAAAAACGGATTTACAGGAACAACATTAGAAAGTCCAAAGGAGATTTCTGAATTTGCAATCCAATAGTGTAAAAAAATATATAGGCATTGGTCTCGGACTCTTTGCCTTATTGTTTTTCATTATCCTTTTCGTGCCATCCCCCTTTAGTAAAATTGTTGCCTTAGATGAAACCTATGAGCTAAAAAGCAAAGGAAAGCTAAATCAATTTTACAATAAGGTTGATGGCTATAGTATTTTAGTTCCTGAAAATATGAGGGTGGATATGTCCATGCCTCAAATTCGAGCTGTTTTGGAAAACGAAGAGGAGAGGATAGAAATTTATCACCAAACCTTTGGAGTAGAGCAGGGGGTTACTCCGGAAGTTTACAGTCAATACTCCAATAAGTTTTTGGAGAATGAGATCGATCATCATACAGATTTTTACGAGGCCATGGAGATTGGTGGACTGAATATGACCGTAACCCAGTGGGAAAGGGAACCCTTAAAGCATGTTGAAAATGACAGAAATTATTATGCTTCAGTGGATATCTTTCTCAACGATTTGGAATGTATTACTTTTCTGTTTAAAAGCAGCAAACCCTATGAAGGGGAAAAAGAGCAGCGTTCTTACATGGAGGTTGTCAGAAGCTTGATTTCCGAGAGCATTGCTGCAGAGCCAACCTTTGAAGTCATTGTAAAGAGGGAAAATCCTTCTTGGAATGAGGTTACCCGAGAAGCCTATGAAAAATATTTTGGTGAGGATGCCCCTCTAACTTGGGGGATCTTTGAGAAGAGTGCCCCTTTAGATTTTGGGGATTTATCTAAAATAGAGAAAAGATTGGAATTCCAGTTTCCCGTACTTCTATATTACACCGGCTTTATGAATGAAGAAAAGGAACATCCCAATTTAAGAAATGCCTTATCCAATGCAGAAAAAGAGGAGAGAATTCTGGAGCTTACGCTACAAACCTTACCCCAAGAAAATCAAAATGGAAACATGGTCTATGATGTTCTCAATGGCAAATACGACGAGTATTTAAAAAATTATGTCAGGGACATCAAGGAGTACGGTAAACCCGTCCTTTTCCGAGTGGGAAATGAGATGAACGGGGATTGGTGTGTTTATTCAGCTTATCATACCTCAAAGGATACGGAGGTATACATAGCCTTTTATAGGTACTTATACAGCTTATTTCAAGAGGCAGAAGCGGAAAATGTCATTTGGATCTGGAACCCCAACGGAAAATCCTTTCCTAATTTCAAATGGAACCATCAATTATGTTATTTCCCGGGGAATGAATACGTAGATGTAATCGGCATGACCATGTATAACACAGGTACTTACTATGAAGGGGAAAATTGGATGGAGTTTTCGGAGCTTTACGACGAGCTTTATGAGGAATATTTGGAGAAATTTCAATTCCCCCTCATGATTACTGAGTTTTCCAGCAGCAGTGTGGGGGGAGATAAGGAGCAATGGGTTCAATCCATGTTTGAGCACATTCAGAATTATAAGGAACTGAAGGTTGCCATTTGGTGGAGCAACTGCGACCTAGATAGTCTGGGAAATATATCAAGGCCATACTTTATAGATGAAACGGATCAGTTAGTGGAAATATTTAAGGTTAAACTAAGGGATTATTCAGGGCAAATGAGCAATGAATAAAGGAAATAAATAAATTAAAAAACATTGAAATCTAAGGTTAATTAAAAAGGTAAGTGCAACCAATTTTCCATACAGGGGTTGCGCTTAGGTTTTCGTTTTAGTTCATTGAGATCTGAGATATAAAAGAATGAAAGAATGAAATTAGTATTGCACCATTCGATGAAAAAAGGTAAAATAAATAGTTAAGTAGCATTAGAAATTAAGTGAGGGAATGATGGATACATTTAAGCAGATCATAATAAGCATTTCTAAAAAATTCTTGGATTGGCCTTTAACAATTATATCAATGTATGGAACCATTGGCTTAATCGCATTAATAGCGGTTCCCATGAAGCTCTTTCTGTTTTATCAATTTATCGGAATTACTACTAATTTTATCAGTGTATGGCTTTTTTCCTGCTTTATAACATTTGTTATTATTTCTTCTTTTAAGAATAAGTGGATATCCGCTGTTTTGTACTTGCTTTTAACGATATTAATGTTTGCAGATGTAACCTATAGCAGTTTTTTCAATCGTTATTTATCAGTGAATATGTTGGGAGCTGCGGGTTTTCTGGGGGACATTATGGAAAGCATAAAAGAGGTGCTTAGACCTCAATTTGCTTTATTGTTTGTAGATAACCTTTTGATATTTATCGCATTATTTCAAATCAAAAAAGAAGCACCTACTATTAAAACAGAGGATGGGTTTTTACTCTTTTTAGAACAGCAAAATCAGATGAATTCCCCTATTGATTTTGATTTTGATTCTGAAAAAAAAAAGGAATTTGATTTCTTAGCTCCATTTAATTGGTTGGTTCAATTTGTAGATGATCACAAGCCGGCCTTTATTGCAGTCATTACCATTATGATCCTGCTAGGCAACTTTTCTACCAGTAAATTTGTAACCTCTTTATCAAACCAAGAAATTTATACTTATCACATCAATGATATCTTAAAAAAGGTCACCGGAATAGACAATTTGGGAGTCAATGGGATTTCTTCCTTTGATAATAGCTATGAAAGAGAAAAGAGGGGTCCCCTGTTTGGCATTGGAAAGGATAAAAACCTCATCGTCATTCAAATGGAATCCTTTCAAAACTTTGTCATCGGAAAAAGCTATAACGGTCAGGAGTTGACGCCTAACTTAAATAAGCTGATTCAAGAAAATGGAACCTTGTATTTTGACAATTTCTATCAGCAGGTAGGCAGTGGCAATACTTCCGATGCGGAGTTAGCCATCAACAATTCCATTTATGGCTCCCTCACCAGTTACTCCTATAAAAACCATCAGGATAATTACTATAGAGGTCTCCCTGTATTATTGAAGGAAAAAGGGTATAGGACTTCGGTATTTCACGCTTTTTGGGATAAAAGCTTTTGGAATCGGGAAAATATTTACCCCAATTTAGGCTTTGATACCTTTTACGGGGGAGTAGACAGTGGAGAAAACTCCTTTAATTTCACTAAAAATATGGGTTGGGGTCTTACGGACGATGAGTTTTTTCTTCAATCTATGGAGTATATCAAGCAGATTCCACAACCCTTCTATAACTTTATGATTACCTTATCCAATCATCATCCCTTTAAGATGTTGGATGAATACAC
>CAYWVS010000105.1:5770-7415 GCA_964461765.1 uncultured Anaerovorax sp. | reverse complement strand
ATCCATAGGGGCTGCTGTGACAATTCCTTCCCCAAGTGTAGCAAACTGCGGAACAAAAGAGGGATATACACTTGATACTACAAAGTGGGCTACAGTAGCCAACGGCACCACTTATATCAATGCCGGATCCTACACCCCAACGGCAAATGTTACGCTATATGCTGTTTGGACGGTGAATAATCCCGGCGGCAACACAGGCGGTGGAGGTGGTTCAACAATCACAGTACCTCAGAAAATCAAGGACGCACCCTCAGGTGGCACTGTTGCTGTTCCCATGAGCGGTAGTAGCAAGCTGACCACGGATATCTTAACCGCTGCAAAAGGAAAAAATGTGGATGTGGTACTGAACTATGGCAAATACACATGGACAATCAACGGTGAGACCATTTCTTCCCAATATAATGCCAATGGATATGACCTAACGGTGAAAGAAATCACACAAAACGATATAAAAAACCTTGTAGAAAATAATAAAAATGAAGTAATTCAACTTGAAATCACCTACAGCGGTTCATTACCCTTTACCGGAAAACTTACCTATCCTCTTGATGAAAGCTACAACGGTAAAACGGTAAACCTTTACTATTTCAATGAAAAAACAGGAAAGTTAGAGTATCGTTCTTCCGGCATAGTTAAGGATGGAAAGTTTAGCTTTGACTTCACCCACGCCTCCAAGTATGTGCTGACCACAGAGCGTTTAGATAACACAGATACCGTAGTGGCAAATCCCTTTACGGACGTAAACGATAGAGATTGGTTCTATGAAGCTGTTATGGCAGTAGTGGAAGAAGGGCTATTCTCAGGAATAGAAACCGACAGATTCGGTCCTCAATCTCCCATGACCAGAGCCATGTTTGCAACGGTGCTTGCAAGACTGGAAGGTTCAGATTTAAGTAATTGTACTGTGTCACCATTCACCGATGTGAACCTGGACAGTTGGTACGGTAAATCCGTAACATGGGCAGCACAGAATGGAATTCTCACAGGTTACGGAAACGGAACCTTCGGTCCAAATAACTCCATCACCCGAGAAGAAATGGCTACCATGATGTATAACTACTTGAAATTTAAGGGTGAAGGTTTCACCGGCACATGGGCTTTTAAGCTTCCCTATGGAGATACGGACAAAATAGCCAATTGGGCATATGAAGGGGTTTCATACATGACCATGAAGGAAATCATGAAAGGCAATTACAACAACTTTAACCCCAAGGCTACAGCCAGTCGTGCAGAAGTAGCTCAAATCTTCTATAACTATTTAAATAGTTTGGCAGAATAATGAAAAGGTGCCGTCACCAGAGCAGAAATGACACAGATTTTCTTGAATTATTTGAATGCTATAGCAGAGTAAAAAAATTATATCAATATCTACAATATTTTAGAAACATGAAATTTACTGAAAAAATAACCCCGTTGGATCGAACTCCAATGGGGTTATTTTAAAGACAGTGACAAGTGATTGGGATTTATTATTTTACATATTTAGCCAATTCTTTTTCCGATTCCCTAACCCGTTCCTGAGATTTCATGAGTTGCTCCTGAGATTCTGCACGACCTTTTTCAATCCCGGTTTCAATGCCTTTTTCTATACCCTTTTGAAGTCCCTTTTCAATCCTTGCCTCATAACCCTTCTCATATCCATCTT
>CAYWVS010000105.1:0-5670 GCA_964461765.1 uncultured Anaerovorax sp. | reverse complement strand
CCTCTCTGATCCTACCGTATTCTTCATCTGAAAGTTCATGAAATATCATATTCCTTACCTCTTATATTTTGCCAACTCCTCTTTTAACTGTTTGATCTGCTCTTCGGATACCTTGATCCGTTCTTCAGATTTCTTGATCTGCTCTTCAGATTCTGCACGACCTCTCTCAATGCCCACTTCATAACCCTTCTCATATCCATCTTCCTCTCTGATCCTACCGTATTCTTCATCTGAAAGTTCATGAAATATCATATTCCTCACCTCCGAACCATGTTTTGATAAAAATTCCTTTAGTACTCCCTGCTCAATGCAGATATTCATGACTTTTTTTATTGCAGCTTCCAGTTCTAACCCTTCCTCTGTTTTGAATTTTCTCACTGTATGTACAAATCGGCTGTATTCACTCAATGTTTTGCATCTGCTCAAAATAGAAGCATGTTTTTCAAAATTAACATTCAGTACTCGGATTTTTAATTCTAAACTGGATTTTCCTGCACCTTCCAAATACGCATCGGACAAGCGCAGTTCTCGTTCTTCGGGAAATTGACCTTTCCCGTTATAGAGTACGTAAAATTCCGGAAAGGGGATTCGTATCAGCTTAGTACCGTATAAGTTATGATTGGTTACGATCTTTTCATAGACCCTGGCGATATAACTGAGCATCCGAAGGGGCATATTGGGATTTTCACTGGATTGATGCTCTATCAAAACCACAAACTTATTGTCATTTATGGTAAAGGCTAAATCGTTTTTCACTTTCCCAAAGATAGCATCCTCCAAGGTTTGAATTTGTATCTTTACATCTGAATTATAATCAGTGTTTTCCAGTGCGTTATAGAGCTCTATGAGCTTTTCCTTATCGCTGAACAAAAGACGGAAAACACCATCTCTATAGCTTTTATTGGCATAATTGACAGAACCGGCATGGCTACTGTTACAATGATTGTTACAAATGGGATCATTAATACTGTTACTGCTATTACGATAATGATTCTGAATAGGGCTACTATTATTACCAACATCATGGTTACTGCTTTTATTGTTGTATCTTGTGGTTTTACTTCTGCTTCTTGATTTCATTATATGCCTCCCATGCAAAGATTTCAATGGTTTTTGTGACTTCTGTTCTGAGTTACTTGATGTTAAATTACTCAAAATAAATAACGATATGTATTTAAATAACTATTATTACATAATATGGTAAACAATCAAATTTGTCAAGGGATAATTGCCAAAAAGAAAATGAGTATGAACGAGATGTGATAATGTCTTAGTAAACGAGATGAAAAAATGTCCCAAAGATAGAAAAAGTGTATTATGATATATCAAACTAAGAAAGAGAGGTATATCAAAATTAGAAAGGTAAAGCTTAGCCTGGATAGACAAGAAAAATATGAAATAATTAAATCATTAGTGGATCATAAGGGGAACAAGAAAAGGGCAGCAATAAAACTCAATTGCACTTTACGCACAGTGAATCGCCTGATTCAAAAATATTTGGATTATGGGAAAGAAGGGTTTGTTCATGGTAATCAAGGAAAGACTCCGGTTCATGCATTTTCAGCATCGGATCAAAAGGATATTACAAACCTTTACACAAACAAATATGCTAATGCAACCTTTGCTCATGCTTCAGAGCTTTTAAAAAAGCATGATAACATTAAGATTTCCCCTTCAGCTCTTGCAAAGATTCTTTATGCTCAAAATATCGTTTCGCCGAGAACAAAAAAAGTCACAAAAAAAGTATTAAAAGCGAAGCTTTTAGAAGAAATGAAGAAAACTGGATCTAAGAAGAAAAAGGAACGCATACAAGCTGAGTGCCAAGCCACGAAAGAATTTCAAAGAACTTTGATCTGAAACCAAAAGAAGAAGCTCCTAAAAGAAGAACCATACCCGATGCCGGACACCCTTGGCACAATGGTAACTTTTTGAAATTTAAAAACCACAAGCTTACTGATGATATGCTGACTGCTTAAAAAGATTAGTTCTCTGGCATTGTAATCTTTAAAAATTATATATCATTCATTTGACCCCGTCGGCAGGATACCTCCAAGCATAACAGTGGTGGGGCGTCAAGTGCGCACCGTGTTCATTTTACACTTGACGCCCCACCACTGTTATGCTACTTTCACGATGGTGAAGGGGTTAAAGCTGCTTGACCCTTGAGGACGGCCTTGCGACCATGAGCCTCCCTCATATGTTTTGTAATACAGCTCCCGATTTTGCTATTATTTACTTTAATTTTATGTAAACTTATTTCCAAGTTAACATCAGCAAAAAGGCACCAGTTATCTGGTGCAAATATTTTAAAATTTTGAGGACATTTTCAAAACTCGTTTACAGGGATAATTGCCAAAAAGAATATGAGAAAAGTGGAATTAGGAAAATGTAAATAATTTACAAAAAATTGCCACTTAAACAAAAAATCTGCTTTTTAAACAATTGATGTTGATTTTATTATTATGTAATGTTATTGCTATATTTTAGATTAAATTTTTAAGAGGTAAGATTGGAAAAAGAAACAACTAATAATATAAATTGTTAAGCTTTGTTAAATCATCATAAGTAGCATTGAGCCAAACGAAAGGAAAGGGAAATTATGAAGCAAAAGACAGCTATTCCGCATACCCGGTTTACGAGTTGTGCGCACAAGGGTTTTTGATGAAGCCCGTATTGGAAAGGGACTTAGCAAATGAGCTTGAATATGCTTCAAGCCCAAAAGTATTAAAAATTATTTAGGAGGAACAAACACAATGAAAAAACGAATACTTAGCATGGTTTTAACACTGGCGATGGTGTTTACGCTGTTGCCGAATATCGGGGTGATGACTGCTCAGGCGACAGGCATTGCTTCTGCAACAATAACTGATGTAACCGTAACAGGAGCAGTCGGTCAAGCAACTTCGTCTGCTACTGCAACGCTAACCATAACCGGCGACACCATTAACTGGGCAGATGGACACGGCACTGTTATTGATAGTTGGATTACGAATTTGCCTGTCGGAATGAAAGCAGATATAGTACTTAATGGGGATAAATCTGGCGGAACGATTACCTTTTCCGGTACACCTATGGTTTCTTCTAACGCGGTTATTGGAATAACAATTCCTTATGCTGATTTAACAAGTAATACTTCCCTCGCTGTAACTGCAAACTCAAATGCCAAGTTTAATATATCAAAAGAAGTTTCAAATTGGAGCAACCTATTAACAGCCGTAAATACCGACAACGCAAAGAACATACTGCTTTCATCAGGCGGCGACTTTTCCACAGGAGCCGGCGACCTAACCCTCACGGCAGATACTACGATTAACTTAAATGGCCAAACCTTAACTTATGACTATAGTAAACAAATCAGCGGAAACTTTAACCTAAATTTTACAGGAACAGGTGCGATTGCGGTTGATGATAGTGCAACACTTACAATAGCTTCAGGCAATACCGTTACATTTGCCAATAGTGCGCAGCTCAATTCTGGTAGTAACAATGGCGCACTTGTCAACAATGGCACAATCGTGGTGAATGATAGCGGTAATCTCTATGCCGCACTTTTAGGCACTACTACAGGCACAGTAAAATTGGGTAGTGCTATAGCTTCAACCTCCGGTGTTTCAACAAATGGCTCTAATGTAATCCTTGACCTAAACGGACAAACGCTTACAGGCACAGGAGCAACCAATATTATTACTGTGTTGAGTGGTAATTTAACGATTAAGGACAGCGGAAGCAACGGAAAAATCACCAATTCAGGTACTTCTAATACGATAAGTATGGGATCTACAGGAACGCTGACTATTGAAAACGGAACAATAGAAAACACAGGCACAGGTGATGCGATAAATGCTATATACGGAAGCGTTGCACTAAAGGGCGGCACAGTGGGCAAGGTTAATGCTAAGGTACTATCCGTTCAAGGTAATCCTACTATTAACGCTGTTCTACTGAATAGCCTTACAAGCAAAAAAGTTACAATCTCCAGTGCGCTTACAGGCAGTGCAGGTAACATAAAGCTTGACGGCACAGGCTTAGCTGCAACAACAGACGGAACAGTTGTTGCAACCGCAACCACGGCAAGCCAAGCTGATGCGACAAAGTTTAGTTTTGTTAATCCGACAAAGACATTGAGTGTAAGCGGGGCAAATGTTGTTATTGGTACTGTTCAAACCTACACCGTCACCTATAACGGCAACGGCAATACAAGCGGTACAGTACCGACAGACAGTTCAAGTCCTTACACAAGCGGTGCTACTATTACCGTTTTAGGCAATACAGGTACGCTTGCAAAGACAGACTACATCTTTGACTGCTGGAATACCAAAGCGGACGGTACGGGCACTGACTATAAGGTAGATGGCACAGGTACATTCAACATTACCGCCAACACCATTCTGTATGCAAAATGGGCAGTAGCACCCAGTATCACCACGACAAGCCTGTCAAATGGCACGGTAAGTTCATCTTACAGCCAAACCCTTATCGCAACAGGAACAACGCCGATTACATGGAGCATTGACAGCGGCTCGCTCCCGGCAGGACTTAGCCTAAATGCAAGCACAGGCGTAATCAGTGGCACACCCACAGCGGCCGGAACAAGCAATTTCACGGTAAAGGCAACAAACAGAGTCGCTAATGGTACAAAGACATTGAGCGTTACTGTCAGCTCTGGTGGCGGTGGAAATCCCGGTGGCAACACAGGCGGTGGAGGCACGGTCACACCTCCCACAACCGGTGTAATCGGCGGCATTAGCACCTCCGACACACCCAAAACTGCCAACACCAAGGTTGATATAATCATCTCTGCTGCAAGCACAGACAAAACCAACACAGTCACCGTACCTGTCACCGTCAACGGCACCACGGCAACGGTAGCGCTCACCCAAACAGTCGTCACCGATGCTATCAAGACCGCACAGGATTTGGCGAAGAATGACGCCACGGCTACCACCGTTACCTTAAACCTCGCCGTTCCGGCAGAGTTTACGACGGTCAACACCACACTGTCCAAGGCCGATATGAAGAGCCTTGCAAACAGCGTAGATAATCTTGTACTCAAAACTCCGTTTACGGTAGTAAGCCTTGATGATAAGGCTATAACCACTGTGGCAAACATAGCAAATGACACTATCAAGATTGAGACCACTATCGTTGACAAAACCACGCTTCCAACGGCAACACAAGCCATTGTTGGAAACAAGCCGGTGTTTGACTTCACAATTACAAACGGTAACAACACAATTTCCGACTTTGGTAACGGCAAGGCTACTGTCACCATTCCATATACCTTGGTCGGCGGGGAAAAGGCAAACAGCATTGTCATTTACTACATCAAGGACAAAGGCGAGCTTGAAATCGTCAGGAATTGCCACTATGACACAACCACCAAGACAATTTCCTTTGTCACCAAGCATTTCTCCAAGTACACCCTGCAAAATAAGGCGGTTTCATTCAGTGATGTGCAGACCTCAGCATGGTATTCAAATGCTGTAGGCTACGTTGCAGCAAGAGAACTGTTTGCGGGCTTTGACGGCAAGTTTGACCCCAACGGCGAGATGACCAGAGCTATGTTTGCAACGGTGCTTTCAAGACTGGAAGGTTCAGACTTGAATAAATATACGGTGTCACCATTCACCGATGTGAACCTGGACAGTTGGTACGGTAAATCCGTAACAT
>CAYWVS010000104.1:0-7674 GCA_964461765.1 uncultured Anaerovorax sp. | reverse complement strand
CTTATTATCCACATTTTTTATTGAGGCAACAGGTACCCTTCTGATTGACGCTTACCGATTAAGACCGTATAAGAGTTGTGATGCGAAAACAATAATTTCTTGGATCAAAAACGAATATGCTTTTAGGCAATGGTGTGCGGATAGGTATGAAGCTTTCCCCATTAACGAGGAAGTTATGAATACCTATTACGAAAAAACCAAAGATAATGATTCATTCTATGAGATGACAGCGTTTGACGAAACAGGTGTTGTTGGGCATTTAACAATGCGGTTTACTGATAAGGATAAACAGATAATTAGATTTGGTTTTATTATTGTCGATGATGCAAAGCGCAGAAAAGGATATGGAAAAAGTATGCTTAAACTTGCTACACAATATGCTTTTCATATTCTAAAAGTCGAGAAAATAACTCTTGGTGTATTTGAAAACAATACGTCCGCTTATAATTGCTATAAAGCAGTTGGATTTAATGATGTTCCGTCTACAGGGGAGTCGTACACCGTATTAGGTGAGAAGTGGAAATGTCTTGAAATGGAACTTGCAAGCAAGACAACTGAATAAAGAAGCCCCCCTATGGGGCAATTTTGAAGCAGCTGTGTTCTTCCTAACTGAAAAACATAGCCGCTTTTTTGTTGGCCTAAATCAAATGAAAGGGTGGTTAGCTCATATATCCAGAGTAATCTGGAGCAATTTGTAAAACTTGATGATTAAGGAGGACGACATGGAAAACAATAAATTTGAAGAATTACATGCGCTTTATATGAGCTTAATACCGTTGCTCCAAAAGTGTAATACCCGTGAAAATAATGACCGTTCTGATAAATTGAGTGGCAAAAATCAAACCATGGCTATTATGATAATTGGAAAAGCAGGAATGATTTCAATGACTTCCCTGAGTAAATTTATTAACATGGAAAAAGGAAGTCTGACAACCCTAATTGATTCTCTCGAAAAAATGGATTATGTTAAACGGTTAGATGATCCTAATGATCGTAGGAAAAAAATGCTTTCATTAACTGCCGAGGGTGTAAATCAAATGCGAGTTGTTGAGGAACAATCAAAAAGGGTGTTTGCTGATATGATAAGCAAATTAAACGAGTCCGAGACAGACGAAATGCTTACCAGCCTTAAAAACTTAGTCAACATACTTCGTAAAATTGACCTATAAAACTATGATTTTGAAAAAATCGGCAAGGGTGTACTTCAAGGACGGTGGAGAGATTGAACAGAGCCTTACAGCTTAGAATGTGGGGAGTGTAGTATTTCTTTTCGCTGTGCTCTCTTGCAGTTTATCCAAAAATTTAGCCGCCGCTTTTGAGAACACTTGATGCTTTTTCCAAACAATATTTAAACTTGCTTCAAGACGTGGTGACAGAGGACGAAAGCACAAATTGCTCTCGTTTCCTGTATTTGCAAGCTTATCAAGACACAGAGCATAGCCAAATCCCTCATCAACCATAATTCCTGCATTAAACAGCAAATTATAAGTCGCAACAATATTCAGTTTGGGTGTTTCACCGCCACTCCAACCGGAAATTTGGTTTTCCACAAGTGACTGCCTTGATGTAATAAGTGGCAATCCCTCTAAATCCTTTGCTTTTATAGTATCTTTTTTTGCAAGAGGACTGTCCTTTCGCATAAGCAGTCCCCATACATCGGTTACAGGCAGTTTAATATATTCGTACTTTTCCATATCGGCAGGCTCAATTAAAATGCCAAAATCAAGTAAACCTTTATCAATCCGCTCGGTTACATCGTCCGCATTTCCACTAAACAGATGGTAGCGGATATGTGGATATTCTTTTTGTAAATTGAGAGCTGCTTTGGCAATAAGCCGTATAGCATCGGTTTCGCCACCACCTATATAAATATCTCCACCAATTAATTCATCAGACAAGGTGAACTCAGCTTGTGTTCTATCAGCAAGCTCGACAATTTCCTCCGCTCGTTTGCGGAGCAGTAGTCCCCCGTCTGTCAAAGCAATTTTTCGGTTTCGATTGCCACGGGAGAGTAGCTTGACTCCCAGTTCTTCCTCAAGCTCCATTAGCTGTCTAGAAAGAGTTGGCTGAGTAATGTGCAAAAACTCGGCGGCTTTAACTATGCTTTCTTCTCTTGCCACTGCTAAAAAATATCGTAAAACTCTAATATCCATAAATTCCCCTCCTAATGCTATAATTGTATCATAAATATATATGCTTATAAAGCATATAGTTATATTCAATATAAGTATTTGCTATTTGATTTATAGCTTGATATAAAAGAATAAAAAAGAAAGGATTTTTTATGAATAAAAATTACAATGTATATATCCCCACAAAAATACTTTTCGGAGCAGGACAGCTAAGCAATCTCCATATACAAAAAATGCCCGGTAAAAAGGCACTAATAGTAATATCAAACGGAAAGGCTGTGCGAGAAAACGGCTCACTTGACCGCACACTTTCACAGCTTAACAAGGCAGGCGTAGTAACCGATCTATTTGACAAGGTGGAGGCTAATCCCTTAAAATCTACCGTTATGGCAGGAGCTAAGGCAGCTCGTGAAAACGCTTGTGATTTTATTGTTGCACTTGGCGGTGGTAGTGTAATGGATGCCGCAAAAGCTATGGCGGCAATGGCAACAAACGATGGCGACATTTGGGATTATATGTTTGGCGGCACAGGTGGCGGCAAGCCTCTTGCGGCGGACCCACTTCCGCTAATATGTATCACTACAACAGCCGGAACAGGCTCGGAGGTTGACCAGTGGGGCGTTATAACCAACCCCGAAACAAACGAAAAAATGGGATTTGGCGGTGATGATCGCTTGTTCCCTGTGCTTGCCATCGTAGATGCAGAGCTAATGGCAACCGTTCCGCCTAAGTTTACTGCATATCAAGGCTTTGATACTTTGTTTCACGCAACTGAGGTATATATAAGCAAATTTGCAAATCCGTATAGCGATATGGTATCGTCAACAGCTATGGAAAATATAGTAAAATATCTTGCTCGTACAGTCAAAGATGGTGACGACACCGAAGCAAGAGAGGGTATAGCGTTTGCCAACACACTTTCCGGTCATGCAATGGTAACAAGCTGCACTACTGCCGAACACTCAATGGAACACGCAATGAGTGCCTATCACCAAAGCTTGCCCCACGGTGCAGGGCTTATAATGATTTCCAAAGCATTTTACGAGTTTTTTATTGATAAACACGCTTGCGATTACCGTTTTGTAAGAATGGCGCAGCTTATGGGTATTCCAAACGCTGATAAGCCGCAAGATTTTATTACAGCTCTTGTAAAGCTTCAAGAGGACTGTGGTGTCGCTGACCTAAAAATGAGCGACTACGGCATCACTTATGACGAACTAGACACACTCGCAAAAAATGCTCGTGAAACAATGGGGGCATTATTCGCAGCCAACCCTTGCGAAATGACCCACGAGGACTGTGTTGGGATTTTTAGAAAAGCGTACCGTTAAGGGGGAGTGTGTTATGGATTTAAGCGCTTTTTTAGAGCATCTAAACCGCGGCGAAAAAGTTATCGGCGGCTCTGCTGTGCATAAATATATGATTTTTCTCGCACAAGAAGCTATGAAAATATCCGCACAGCTTAATAATGCTTACCATGAGCCGGAGGAAATTCATACGCTGATGTCAACGCTTATCGGTAAGGAAGTGGACGAAAGTTTTTGTATGTTTCCGCCTTTTTATACAGACTGCGGAAAGAACATACACATAGGCAAAAATGTCTTCATCAACTCCGGCTGTCGTTTTCAAGACCAAGGCGGCATAATCATTGGTGATGGTGTTTTGATTGGACATAATGCAGTGCTTGCCACATTAAATCACGATATAAACCCCGAAAATCGCAGCTCAATGACACCGGCACCTATTATCATCGGCAAAAATGTGTGGATTGGTGCAAGTGCAACGATATTGCCCGGTGTGACCATAGGCGATGGAGCGATTGTTGCCGCCGGAGCTGTGGTTACAAAGAATGTGCCACCTAATGTGATTGTAGGCGGTGTTCCGGCAAAGGTTATTAAAGCTATTGAGAGCGAAAAGGAGTAAGTCTATGAAAAAACATTCATTTAAAATATATTCGATTATTCTTAGTACTTTAGTAGTTATGGGTTTACTCACAGCTTGCAATACAAATAGAGAAAGCGTAAAAAATAGCAAACCCACTGCGACGGAAGAGCAAACAACTTCAAAACCCGCCGCTCCTGCGGAAAAGCCTACTGCAAGCAAAGAAGAAGTGCGAGCAGAGGAGGTAGCAAAAACCATAACTATTCAAATTGGTGCTAAAACCTTCTCAGCTACATTAGCTGATAATGCTACTGCAAAAGCGTTTGTTGAAAAGCTTCCGCTAACAATAGATATGAATGATTATGGCGGTTTTGAAAAGGTCGGTAGTTTAGGGTTTAGTCTTGCGAGAAACGATAAAAGCATCACAACCGCACTCGGCGATTTGGTGCTATATAACGGCAATCAACTTGTGATTTTTTACAGCTCTAACACTTGGAGCTATACAAGACTCGGGAGAATTGATGATATAAACGGTTTCGCAGATGCTCTCGGAAATGGCACTGTGCAAGTTGCAATTTCGCTTTGAAAGTAACCGAGTGGATTGACTTTTTAAGAAAATGACTTATACTAAGGTTACGTACTGTGTATCTGTTTAACCTAATGACACAAGATAAGTTGACAAAAATTGAAATCTCAAGCAGCTTAAAATCAAGGTTTGTCAACCTTTTAGAATGCAAAAATAAAATGTTTTTATATTTTATTATGACATACTTTTGTCCAGTTAAATTTGGTATACTAATATAAATATTTAAAATATTTAGCGAGAAGAAGTTTGTGAAGTTCATAGATGAGCATGGAATATAGAGGGAGGAAACAATGCAGCCATATGCAACATTTGCCCGACAGTATGGCAATTAAGCAACACAAAAAAGAAAATTAAAAAAACCTCTTGACTCTCCTGTTAGGGGAGATTGTAGACTGAATTTAAAGGAAGGAGGACTGAATATGTTTCGCATCGGGGAGTTTTCAAAAATGAGCAAAACCACCATCAAAGCACTGCGGTATTACGATGAAATCGGGCTGTTAAAACCCGAGCAGACCGACGACTGGACAGGCTACCGCTTTTACACCACTACACAGCTTTTTATGCTGCATCGAATACAAAGCTTGCGGCAGGTGGGATTGTCTATCGACGAAATCCGGCTGGTGCTGTCCGGAACGCACATGGCTGAGATTTTGGAAAAACGGCGGACAGAGCTTGTGGGAGAACTGGCCGAACGACAAAATCAGCTCTCTCGAATTGAATTTTTGCTACAATACAAGGAGGATTTTTCTATGAGTTATGTTGCCACTATTAAGGATTTGCCCGAGTGTATCGTCTATTCCAAGCGTCTGACCGCTCCAAGCTATAACGCTTATTTTCAGCTGATCCCCGCCATCGGCGAGCAGGTAATGAAAAAATATCCCGACCTTAAGGCTGCCACACCCGAATACTGCTACATTGTCTATCTCGACGGCGAGTATAAGGAAAAGGACATCAACATCGAATATTGCGAAGCGGTAACCGAACTGCGCCCGAACTTTGAGGACATTGTGTTCAAGCAGGTGGAAGCCGTCACCGCAGTATCGGTGATGCACAAGGGACCGTATTCAAAGCTCGGCGATGCCTATGCTTTCGCCCTCAAATGGCTCGAGGAAAACGGCTACCAAGTGAGCGGCTGCGGCAGAGAACAGTATATCGATGGGATTTGGAACAAGGAAGATGAAAATGACTGGCTGACCGAGCTGCAATTCCCGATTGTAAAGAAATAATTCAAAGCATAAGGCAGGTCGTGTGAATTTTTCCACGCTCCTGCCTTTTTTCGGTTATATGCTTTGGGATTTTTCGGCTTTCGGGTTACTGGGTTTATCCCACCCCAGTTGAAAGTTAAAACATCAAAATATGTTATATTGACTTTACAGTATCATTTGTATTATAATGATACTGTAAAAGGTGGTGACTGTATGATGAAAAATTTCGATGAATATAAACGACTTGGCGAGCCTCAGAAAAAAGAAAAAGCTGAGATTTGGGGGGCAGCTATTGGTCTGCAACAGGTTGATGGTCTTACACCCTCGGAGTATCTGCTCGAAACGGCAAAGGAGAACATCGAAGGCGATATAACCATTGCAGAGGTTAAGGAGCGCATACATTCGTATTACAGCACAAAGCCGGTGGGATTTGGGGCAGATAATCGAACCGAGGAAGCCGATAAGGTTTCTGCGAGAATCGCAGAGCTTTTGAGCGAAAGAGCTTTCGTTTTCAGCCCTGTGGAATATATCATAATTCATAAGCGTTTGTTTGATGGCATTTATAAATTTGCGGGCAAAATCAGAGATTATAACATCTCAAAAGACGAATGGGTGCTTGACGGTAAGACGGTTTTTTATGCAAGTGCCGACAGCATTAGGGCGACACTTGACTACGATTTTTCGCTGGAAAAAGCCTTTGAATATAAAGGACTATCAAAAACGGAGAGGGTAGAGCATTTTGCTAAATTCATTTCGGGTATTTGGCAGATACACGCTTTTGGCGAGGGCAATACTCGCACGACGGCTGTGTTTGCAATCAAATATCTTCGCGCCCTTGGTTTTGATGTGAAAAACGATTTGTTTGAGGCAAATGCCTGGTATTTTAGAAACGCACTCGTGAGGGCAAATTTTAGCGATTATAAAAACGAAATATTCTCTACCAATCAATACCTAAATATGTTTTTTGGTAATTTACTTTTAGGTGAACACAATATCTTGAAAAATCGAGATATGCACATTCATAGTGATACTGTAATCTTGGAAAATGATACTGAAAATGACACTGTATTGTTGCTAATTAAAGGAAACAACCATATCACCGCACAGGAAATAAGCCATAGATTGGGTTTCTCCATAGCAACTGTAAAAAGAAAAATAAAGTGGCTCAAAGATGAGGGAATTATAGAGCGTATAGGTTCGGACAAATCCGGACATTGGAAATTGAAAAAACAGCAATAGTTACTACGAAATTTGAGCGTTGTTTCTGCTCAAAGTTTGCTTACAGTTATCCAAATAAACATGCAAAAACCGATTTGTTCTTCTTGGCGTTTTTCAAGAGAATCGAGTTGGTTTTCTTTGTGCACCGTACTTTCCTTGCAAATAATCTTTTCTGAAGGTAGCATCCTCACGCACTTTCAAATCAGAAAGCGCATAGATTCATCATAAATGTCATGAACGGTGCGGACTAACTTTTCTTTCTTTTTTGCCGGTACGTTCATTAAAAATCGTTTCTGTCTGCACATCAAGTCGTTTGATGCCAACATCGATTAATCTGAGATAGTGCTCCACCTTTTGTCTATCTATCAGATTTTATGTCCTTTTGGTAAAATCATATATTTAGGAATTCTAATATGATCGGGCTTGTTAAGTATTTCTATTACTGCTTCGGCAATATCCATTGGCTGCAATGCCGTTGAAATTCCAAGTAATTCTTTAGGTTTTATATCCCAATTTCTGTGTAATCCTGTTTCAACAAGACCGGGCTCAATACAAGTGATTTTTATGTTGGTATCACAAAGCTCCATTCTGAGTGATTCAGCTAATGCCTCTAATGCATAGTTACACCCAGCATAAGCACCTGAGTTTTCAC
>CAYWVS010000103.1:0-7908 GCA_964461765.1 uncultured Anaerovorax sp. | reverse complement strand
TTAGTATGGCAAAGATTTTACTTGTGGATGACGCCGCTTTTATGCGAATGATGGTCAAGGACACCTTAACAAAAAATGGATATACTGACTTGTATGAAGCAGCTGATGGTTTACAGGCTGTAGAAAAATATAATGAAGTAAAACCGGATTTAGTAATTATGGATATCACTATGCCCAACATGGATGGATTAGAAGCATTGAAGACAATAAAAGCTTCAGATCCAAATGCTACCATCGTTATGTGCTCCGCCATGGGTCAAGAGGCTATGGTAATTGAAGCCATAAAGACCGGCGCGAAGGATTTTATAGTAAAACCTTTTAAGCCTGAACGTATTCTTAAAACTGTTGAAGCTATCGTTGGATAAGGCTAAGCTCTTTTGAAGGAGTGATTAAAAATAAGTAATATATTACCGTTGTTTTTAGCATTAGTAGGTGTGGTAGTAGTGATTTATCTTAGCTATTTATTTAGCAAATATATTTCATTAGGCGCCTCTAAATTTAATGCGACCAAATATATGAATATTGTAGATAGGCTTGCCGTGGGACAAGACAGGATGATCCTAATTTTGGAATTAGGTGAAAAATATTATTTAACATCTGTCACCTCTCAAAATATTCAAATACTAAAGGAATTGGATAAAGAAGAATTAATAGAAAGAAAATCTGAAAGAATTACTTTGATGCAAGATGGAAATTTTAAATCTACCTTTCAAAGTTTAATAGCATCTAAGAAAAGGGAAAAGATATAAGATGAACGATGCATTAATTGCGGTGAACGGCAGTAATATTCAAAGCTTAGAAATCTTGGTAATGCTCACTGTCATTACTTTATTACCTTCGATTTTAGTTATGATGACCAGCTTCACCAGAATCATAATAGTGCTGTCCATATTGAGAAATGCGCTTGGACTTCAACAGACTCCTCCAAACGTGGTACTTATAGGGATTGCATTATTTTTAAGTCTTTTTATCATGGCACCTGTAGTGGATCAAATAAACACGGAAGCATATCAGCCATATAAGGCAGAACAGATCACACAGCAAGAGGCGTTAGATAGAGCTTCAGTACCTGTAAAACGCTTCATGTTAAAACAAACTGAAGTTGATTCTCTCAACATGTACTTAGATTTTGCTAAGATGCCTCAGCCTGAGGACTTGGAGACATTGCCACTCCATGTGGTCATACCTGCTTTTATGACCAGCGAATTGGCCAGAGCATTTACCATGGGTTTTTTGTTGTTTTTACCTTTTTTATTAATAGATATCGTAGTGGCAAGTACCCTCATGTCCATGGGTATGATTATGTTACCTCCGGTTATGATATCACTGCCTTTTAAAATATTATTATTTATTGTAGTCAGCGGTTGGCAGATGTTATTCTCAACCCTGGTGATGAGTTTTAATTAAAGAAATTTGGTGGGTGAAGAATATGACATCGGATCAATTGTTAGGAGTTATGCAGGAGGCTATTACAGTAGCCATTAAGCTCTGCGCTCCAATTTTGTTAATTTCTATGGGGGTAGGTTTAATTATCTCAATTATTCAAGCTGCAACGCAAATTCATGAGCAAACCATTACTTTTGTACCTAAGCTGTTGTTGATTGCTTTGGTGCTTTTAGCAGGGGGTTCGTGGATGTTGGATACACTGAGGGATTTTACAGGTTACATCTTTGAATTAATGATGGGATAAAGCCATGTTAGCAGTAGAGAACTGGACCGGATTTGCGTTAATTATGATGCGAATGTCAGGTTGTATTTTTTTTAATCCAATATTAGGTAGGAGAAATTTTCCCGCAGGGTTTAAAGTTGGAATTGCACTTACACTCACATTAATTATTTTCACCTATACGGATATCAATGTACCGGAAGCTACCACCACCTTTGGTTACATGTGGCCTCTCCTTAAGGAATTTGGGTTAGGTTATGTCATGGGGTTCGCCGTTACGTTGTTTACCTACGTCATTATTTTCGGCGGGGAATTTATAGACGTTCAAATGGGATTATCCATGGCAAAGGTTTATGACCCTCAAAGCAACATTTCTATGTCCATTTCCGGAACCTTCTATAATATTCTTTTTACATTTTTGTTTTTTATTTCCAACGGACATTTAACTATGATCAGGTTTTTTATTACATTAGGCGAAATTATACCCTATGGAAATGTTGTCTATAACCCAGATATGCCCATGGCTATCCTAGATTTGTTTTGTCAATGTACCATCCTAGGCATAAAGTTAGCTATGCCCATTTTAGCAGTGGAATTTTTGTTGGAAATGGGAGTAGGGATTCTCATGAAGGCCATACCACAAATCAATGTTTTTGTTGTAAATATACAAGCTAAGGTTCTTATAGGGCTAACCATGTTATTTATTATTTATACACCCATGGTGTCGTTTTTAGAGCAACTTATTACGTTAATGTTTGATACCTTAACAGCTATAGCTTTAACTATGGTATGATATATTTTTCTTTGCAGTGGAAAAGGCCATGTGCGATTATATTAATCTGTCATTTATTTGGCATAGTGAAAACACTTAGACTTTATATTATAAATTTCAATTTTATATAATACCACCATAAAAAAGGGGGGATTTACTTGGCAGGAAGTGGTAGCGATAACAAAACCGAAAAAGCCACGCCGAAAAAGCGGAAAGACGAACGTAAGAAGGGGAATGTTTTTAGCAGTAAAGACATCATCAGTGTAGCGTCTATTCTGATTATATTTACCATGCTTAAAATTCTTTTTCCTTATATAACCAATCGAATTATGCTGGAGATTTCCAAGTTTATCGAGATGGCAGGTACCACAGAAACCCTTACTGCCGGTATGAATCGAGAAATTTATTTGAGCATTATCACTACTTTTTGTTTTACGGCCTTGCCCCTACTTTTTACCAGCATTTTAGTGGGTGTTGTGGCATCCGGCATACAGACTAGGTTCTTGTTTGCTACAGAAAGCTTAAAGCCAAAGTTCAGCAGGTTAAATCCTTTGCAGGGTCTAAAAAAAATGGTATCTTTAAAAAGCATTGTTGAACTGATTAAAAACATTATTAAAGTTATTATTATTGCATATGTAGTTTATGATTTTTTAGTTAAGAAGTTTATATATATAGCAAAAATGCTATTTTTAGATATAAATCAATCCATTGCCTATACCTTAGAATCTACAATGGAATTAATTTACACCGTATGTTTGATATTTATTTTCATTGCAGGGCTTGACTATATGTATCAAAAATGGGATTATGAAAGACAGATTAGAATGTCTAAGCACGACGTGAAGGAGGAGTATAAGCAATTAGAAGGAGATCCTCAAATTAAAGGCAAGATCAAGGAAAGACAGAGGAAGATATCCCTGTCCAGAATGATGCAAGCTGTGCCTTCTGCAGACGTGGTTATCAGGAACCCCCAGCACTATGCCATAGCGTTAAAATATGATATTGATAAAGATAACGCTCCCATCGTAGTAGCCATGGGGCAAGATGAATTAGCACTCAGGATTGTAAAGGTTGCCCAGGACAACAATGTCTATACTATAGAAAATAAGCCTTTGGCCAGAGCAATTTATGCCCAGGCTGAACTAAACAGGGAAATTCCCATGGACTTCTATACTGCTGTTGCAGAAATATTAGCATTTGTATATGGAATAAAGAGTCAAGATTCAAAGCAATAAAACCATATGATTTTCAAGAAAAACGGAGAATGAAACCATGATTGATTTGATAAAACCCACCACCCCCTCCGTGGGACAGGAACATGTGGGAAGAACCAAACCCCACAATGCAGGCGAAACGAACATCCTGAATGTTCCCGATCCTACGAAGGTTACAAAGACCAATCAGCAGACTGTTTACACCGAGAGACAAAATGAAAAGTTTGTCCCTAATTTTCAATCTAACTTTGATCAGTTCTTATCTATTTTAAGAAATACTCCGGGGCTCAGTAGCCTTTACCCTGAACTGTTCTTTTCAAAAATGGGCAGCTTGATTCAATCGGGTCTTTCTCAGGGGTTTACTGAAGAAGTTAACCAGTATATGAAACTTTTAAATATGACCGAAGGGGAGTTGTTAAATTTCTTGAAATCACAACAATCTACATCGGTGAAATTCAATGGACCTTTTTTTGACATGCTAAGACAGGTTTTAGGTGGTTCGGTTTCTCAGGATGTGAAGGGAGCTATTGTAGATTTTCTTCAGAAATACGACAGCATGTCTTCTTCTAACCACATATTAAATAATATTATTTCTAATTTAACCGGTATTGCCCACAGGATTCCGGGGAACTTTTCTACAGAGCTTATGGGGCTAATAGAAAAGCTCAATACGGGCAACGGAACTTTAGACAATCAAACTAACTTGGAAAACTTGAACATATTAAAAAGTGAAATCATTCCTTTTTTATCCTCCTATGTAAGCAGAACTCATGATTTTGGAGCTGTAAGGGATTTGATTAGCTTGGTAGTATTAAACCTGGCCAGGTATGAAAACGGTACCGAGGAAAGCTTTACCAAGTCCTTTAGAGGGCTCATGGGGTATTCTGAAATTAAATCCTTAATGGATGGAATCAGCATGCAGGATCTGGAGAAATTCTTTTTAAACAACCCTTCCCAGAACCAAAGTAATGCACTTGTAGATAAACTAATCAATATTATTTCCAGAGGTATGGGTGGGGAAGCCGGTTCCCAGAGCAGGATTGCATTTCAAAATATCTTGTCTTCAATGCTCATTAATGAAAGCGTATACATGCCCTTGGTGCACATTACTTTACCTGCAGATGTAAACGGGCAAATGTTTTTCTCTGAAATTTGGATAGACCCTGAGGCTCAGGGAAGTAGTGAACTGCCCAATCCGGAAAATGCCTTTAAGCTTTTAATTAAATTTGATATAAAAGATGTGGGCTTTTTCGAAACTGTTTTGCTGGTACAGGATGACAATAAAATATTTGTTGATCTGTCATATCCAGAGGAGTATGCATACATGGACAGAACCATTAAGGAAGGGATTAATGATATTTTAACTAAAAATGATTTTCAAATACAATTGTTAAGCGTGGGAAAATTAGTAAAACCTAAAACCATTTCCGAGGTTTTTCCTAAAATTTATGAAGGGAGAAATGCAGTAAATGTCACCATATGAAGAAGTAAAAAACAAAAAGGCAGTCGCTTTAAAGTATTCCGAGGACGATATTTCCCCGGTAATCATCGCATCGGGGTTAGGTTATATGGCAGAAAAGATTGTAGAAGTAGCCAACGAAAATCACGTTCCGGTTTATGAGGACAATTCTTTAGCTACGGTCTTGTCTCAATTGGAGTTAGGCAGGGAAATACCCGAGAACCTATATCAAGCTATTGTTGATATCTACGTTTTTTTCCTTAAATTTGGGATGAATAAGGACTCAAAGACTTCAAACAATCAAGATTAAACTTAAATCAGAGAGCTTTGGTAACAGAGCTCTTTTTTATTTATAGGAAATATCGTTGAAGACGATATGAGGTCATATCAAAGAACGTACCTTGCGAAGAGTCGCCCCTTGGGGGCGACATCCGGAAATAGGAATCTTTGATTACGTCATTTCCACGTTTTTTATTTCTTTTTGGTTACGTTTATAAGGCAATATTAAGGCAAAGTCAGTAATAGTGTAGACATACTTTTACAAAATAAGTTAAAATAGAACAGCATGTTACACAAAATTTGGAGGAAAGAAAAGCATATGAAAAAATCAAAAATAATAATTATGATTATGATCTTAATTGTTTCGGTGTTTACATCTACTCAGATTACCTTGGCCGCTGAACCTATTAAAATTGAATTAAATGGGAGCATCATTCCATCTGACGTTGCACCTGTTATTATACAAGGGAGAACATTGGTACCCGCCAGAGTAATCTTTGAAGCTATGGGCAGTGAGGTTATCTGGACTCCCGATAAGCCCTCTGAGGTTTGGATTAAATATAAGGAGCAGATTGTTTTTTTAAAGATAGGCAGTTCTGTTGCCATTGTCAATGGACAGGAGAAAACCTTGGATGTTCCTGCTGCTCTTATTGAGAACAGGACGTTAATCCCTCTGAGATTTGTTGCGGAATCTTTAAACTTTCAAGTGGATTGGAATGACATGACCAGAACGGTAATTATTAAATCTCCTACCATTGCTGAAGTACCGGTGACTCCTCCCGCTGTGGTAACTTCTCCAGGAGTAATTCCTCCCGCGGAGATCCCCATCACCACCACGCCGGCGGTAGAAGTACCCAAGCCTTCTTTGGGTCAGGTTCAGTCTGTTACTTTTGCTCAAAACGGTAGTGGTCATCGTGTCACCATAAAAACGGATACCCCCATGAATGACTTTTCCAAAGTAACACTTTATGATCCAAACAGATTTTATATAGATTTACCCCTGTATGAATTAAAGGTGCAACCTGCAGAATTTTTGACAGAGGATATCAATGCTGTAGTAAAGCAAATTCGATGCTCTCAATTTGATTTAGAAACCAGTAGGGTGGTAATGGATCTAAGAGAGTTATCTTTGCCTAACATATCGTTTTCAGCAGATAAAACCCAGATGTATCTAGACTTTGCAAGGCTGAAATTCGATCCCTATGAGGATGGTCGCCTTGTGGTGATGTTAGACCCAGGTCACGGAGCGGAAACCGGGGGAAAGAGAAGCTTTGACGGTTCTTTTCGTGAGTATGAATTTAACAGAGATATTGCCCGGAGATTGAAGGTATTGCTGCAAAATAAGGGGATTGAGGTGTACATAACGGCTGAAGATGACAAGGATTTGTCTTTAAACGATCGCTGTGTAAAGGCCAACAGATCAGATGCGGATATCTTTGTAAGCTTACATGCCAACGCTTTTGGCACGGATTGGAATAAAATTAATGGTTGGGAAGCATATGTTTATAAAACGGGAGGTGTGGCAGAGCAGATAGGAAAAGAGATCCAGAAGGTCAGCATTCCTATGCTAGGTCTAGCTAATAGGGGCGTAAAATCCTCCGACTATTTTGTGGTGAAATATACGGACATGCCGGCTGTACTGATTGAGCATGCTTTTTACACCAACTTAGAGGAAGTGGAGAAGCTTAAATCCGACGCATTTCGTCAGAAATGTGCCGAGGCAGATGCACAAGGAATAATTAACTTTTTCAATCTTTATAAAAAGTAAGATTTTAAATTTACATATTATACATTTATCTTAATTATGCTAATATATAAAAGAGGTTACCGCTTTTGGTATGGCGGTCAATCCTAAATAATGAGATATTTAGCAAAAGAGCCGTCTAAACCCAAAAGGTATAGGCGGTTTCTGCTTTGTTTGTAAGAGCCTATCATCAGACAGATTGTGATAGCTTTAACTAAAATAAAAAGCCTGTACCAATTGCGGTTACAGGTTTCATTTTTGCTACTCCCTCGGGGGTTCGAACCCCGGACACGCTGATTAAGGAATTAAGTAACACTTGACATTTATTTTAAATATGCTAATATAATATATATAAAGAGGTTACCGCTTTTCTTGTGGCGGTCAATCCCTTAATTTTGGGGAAAAAACCGTCTAGCTAAAAAGTTAGGCGGTTTCTACTTTTTATTGTAAGAGCATATGATAAATTTCCCTCTTTTAACCACTTGTTATTGTCCTCCCTATGTAAGCTTAAAATTTCGTCAATCCTGCCTTTTTCCCGCTCTGTTAACCTCCTATATGCATTTATTAATTCCTTTTCCTCTTGGCTAAAATAATCTGGTTCTATGCCTTTTAAAATGTAATCAGTAGATACATCTAAAGCCTCACTTATTGCAATTATAGCAGAAGCTCCGGGTTGCATTTTATTATTCTCGTAATTGCTCATGATGAAGTCAAAAATACGTAAGCGTCAATTAAAAAGGTACAATATTTAAATATCTAAAGCTAATATAAAAT
>CAYWVS010000102.1:1334-8016 GCA_964461765.1 uncultured Anaerovorax sp. | reverse complement strand
ACCTCAGACAAATAGACCCCAAGGTAGTGGGCAGGGACAATCCCCTGGTCATCAAGGGCAATCCCAAGGTAGAACACAAGGGAATTTCCAAGGTCACCACGGGCAGTCACAGGGTAGATCATCGGAGAGTCACGGGCAATCACAAGGTAGAACACAAGGATACTCGCAAGGCTCACAAGGACAATCTCAGGGAAGATCTCAAGGTCATTCCCAAAACAGACCACAGGGGAACTATCAGGGACAATCCCAAGGTCAGCAACAAAACAGACCACAGGGGAATTATCAGGGACAATCCCAAGGTCAGCAACAAAACAGATCTCAGGGGAACTATCAGGGGCAATCCCAAGGTCAGCAACAAAACAGATCTCAGGGATACTCTCAAGGTAGACCACAGGGAAGTCAAACACAGTCCCAACCTAAATCTCAAGATCCCGTATTTAATGGGCAACAAGCATCCAGAAGAATTGCAAATAAACAAGTAGAAAAACAAACTTTAGATAAAGATATTAAAAAACCCCAAGGTAAAACGGGAAAACAAAAAACCATGGAAAAGCCGGTATATAGTGCTGCTCATTTGGCTCAGAAACAAAGAAACAAACCTTCTCGATCAAAGCCTGCCCCAAAGCCCGAAGAACCGGAAATCAATTTAGAAGAAATGGAACCCGGCACCAAAGTCATCAATGTACCTATTACAGTTGCGGGATTTGCTGAACAAATAGAAAAAAGCACTTCAGAAGTGATTATGGCATTGATGAAAATGGGTATCATGGCCAATATCAATCAGAACTTAGATGAGGATACTGTACGAATCATAGGCTCTGAGTTAGGGGTACCTATTCTAATCGGAAAGGTTCACGAGGAAATTGTGGAAGAAGGCCTCGAAACCCATGAAGATAGGGACGAAGACCTAAAGTCCAGACCTCCTATCATTACGGTTATGGGGCACGTTGACCACGGGAAAACCTCCCTTTTGGATGCCATCAGAAAAACTAATGTAGCCTCGGGAGAATCCGGAGGAATCACACAACACATTGGAGCTTCAGAGGTTTCCTTAAACGGACAAAAAATAGTATTTTTAGATACTCCCGGTCACGAAGCTTTCACAGCTATGAGGGCCAGGGGAGCCCATGTGACGGACATTGCCGTACTAGTTGTGGCAGCAGATGACAGCGTAAAACCTCAGACCATAGAGTCTATCAGCCATGCCAAAGCTGCAGGGGTACCTATTATAGTAGCCATGAACAAAATGGATAAGCCCGGTGCAAACCCAGATAAGGTAAAACAAGACTTATCAGAGCATGGTATCCTCATTGAAGAATGGGGCGGTGATACCATTTGTGTACCTGTTTCAGCCAAATCAGGTGAGGGAATCATTCACCTTTTGGAGATGATTTTATTGCAGGCGGAAATCTTGGAGCTGAAGGGAAATCCACACAGACTGGCTATGGGAACCGTTATCGAAGCCAGAATGGATAAAACCAGGGGGGTAGTAGCTACTCTCATCGTGTTAAACGGTACCTTAAAAAGCGGTATGAGCGTAGTTGCAGGAACCTGTGCCGGAAAAATCAAAGTCATGCAAAACCATAAGGGAGATGTGATTAATAAAGCAGGTCCCGCTACAGCAGTTGAAATTTTAGGACTTTCAGAAATTCCTGAAGCCGGGGATGAGTTCCATGCTGTAAGAGAAGATAAGATAGCTAGAGAAATAGCTGAAAATAGAAGAATTAAACTTCGAGAAGAGGTTTTGGCAAGAAACTCCAGCACTACATTGGAGCAATTGTTTAGCCAAATGGAAGCAGGGGAAGTAAAGGAACTGAACCTCATTATCAAAGGGGACGTACAAGGATCTGTAGGAGCCTTAACCAGTTCCTTAGAAAAATTAAAAAATGAGAATATTCAAGTTCGTATCATATATGCCGGTGTAGGTGCTGTTACGGAATCAGACATCATGCTTGCAAATACCTCGGGAGCCATCATCATTGCCTTTAACGTACGCCCAAGCTCTGCCATCAGTGCGTTGGCCGAGAGAGAAAAGGTGGAAATCAGAACATATCGAGTCATATACAATGTTATCGATGAAGTGGAAGCCGCCATGAAAGGAATGCTGGATCCTGTATTTAAAGAAGTGGTTCTGGGCAAAATAGAAGTGAGGGATACTTTCAGAGTACCCGGAATCGGTATTATTGCAGGTGCATATGTTCTTGAAGGCAAAGTGGAAAGAAATGCGGAAATTCGTCTTGTAAGAGATGGCATAGTAATCCACGAAGGAAAAATCTCTTCCTTAAAAAGATTTAAAGACGACGCCAAAGAAGTGTCTCATGGTTATGAGTGTGGTATCGGTATTGAAAATTATAATGATATTAAAGAAGGGGACATCATAGAAGCCTTTAAGATGCAGGAGGTAGAAAGGAAGTAAAGGAATGGGTAAAGGGCATAGAGCCGGTCGTTTGGGAGAAGAAATACGCAAGATTATAGGGGACTTACTCATTAGGGAAATCAAAGACCCCAGACTCACTACCAATAACTTAGTCAGTGTTTCCGGTGTAGAAGTAACCAGTGACGGAAGCTATGCAACCATCTATGTTACCATAATGAGCAGAGTGGGTAAAAAAGATCTTTCTGAAGAAGAAATAAACGATGTACTTTTGGCGCTAAAAAGTGCCAAGGGCTTAATGAGAAAAGAAATTGGGCGACAAATCAAATTGAGATACGTTCCTGATTTAATCTTTAAATTTGATTCTTCATTAGAATATGGTATGCATATTGATAAAATTATAGAGGAAATCAGTGTAAAAAAAGATGAATAAAAAAATAATAGAACAAATCATCATAGAAATTATTAGAGCTAAGACAATCATTTTGTTTCCACATATATCCGTGGATGGAGATTCTCTTGGCTCTTCCGTGGCACTTTGTGGTGCCTTGCGAAAGATGGGAAAGGAAGCCCACATCTTGATGGAGGATGAGATTCCCGAGTATTTAACCTTTTTAGATGATGAGAATTTCTGCACAGAAAATATGGAACTGGTAAGTCATCCGGATTTATGCATTGCCATAGATTGCAGCGATGAAACCAGATTTCCACTGAGAAAAGATCTTTTTTATGCAGGAAAAGTTAAAATTACCATCGACCACCACATCACCAATAATTTAGTATCTGACATCAACTACATTGACCCTCAGGCTGCCGCCACAGGGGAGTTGGTTTTTTATCTTATAGAATATATGAAAATTGCCTTTGATCAAAGGATGGCAGAGGCAGTTTATGTGGCTATCAGTAAGGATACGGGCAATTTCCAGTATACCAATACCAAAGGTGAGACTCATTTAATTGCAGCAAAATTATTTGATTATGGTTTAGATTTACAAAAAATTACAATTAAGCTTTATCAAAGTGTACCCATAGAAAAGATCTACTTAGGAAATGAAATCATGGGAACCTTGGAGTTATTTTCAAGTAATCGGGCATGCATTGCTTATTTGAGCCAGGAGATGCTTGAAAAAACCGGTGCTACCAAGGATCAATCAGAAGGAATCATAGAAACCATGAGGAGCATTAACGGGATTGAAGTAGCGGCATTTTTAAAAGAAAACCCCGAAGGCGATATAAAAGTAAGCCTCCGATCAAAAAGCTATTTTGATGTAGCAAGCTTATGTAGCAAATTTCAGGGCGGAGGTCACAAAAGGGCAGCCGGGTTTACTTTAAACCTAACTATGGATCAGGCTCTTCAGACGGTAAAAGAGGAAATATGTGCAAGGATGGAATAATTAATCTATTAAAACCTGCAGGGATTACTTCCCACGATGGGGTTTCTTTTCTTAGACATCTTACAAAAATTAAAAGAATTGGACATACGGGCACATTAGATCCCATGGCGGTGGGTGTTTTGCCCCTGTGCATAGGCAGTGCCACCAGAATAACAGAATATATGGATTTAGATTACAAAAGGTATCGGTGTGAAATGCAGTTGGGTTTGGAAACGGATACCTTGGATATATGGGGTCATGTGCTCAAGGACTATAGATTAGAAGAATGGGATTACTTAAAAAACAAAAATATTAGTGAGAAATCTATCCTGGATGCTTTGATCAGCTTTCGTGGAGAAATTACCCAATATCCCCCAAAATACTCAGCAATTCAGGTAAACGGTAGACGGTTATATGATTATGCCAGAGAAGGGGTAGAGGTAGAAATAAAGCCCAGAAGAGTTGAAATAAAAGAAATAAAATTAATTAATTATAATATTAAAAAGGGAACCGTTCTCTTTGATGTGGAATGCTCCAAGGGTACCTATATTCGCTCGTTGTGTCGTGACTTAGGTCAAGCTTTAGATACGGTGGCTACCATGAGTATGTTAATACGAACGGCTACAGGACCCTTCACCCTTGATAATGCGGTAACTATAGAACAATTGGCATCCTGTAGAAGTGAAGATCAACCTATGGACTTAGCCAAGTTTTACTCAATGCTGTTTCCTATAGACTTTCCATTGATTTTTTTTGGGAAAATCATACTGGATCAATTTTGGGCAAATTGGTTTGTCAATGGGGGCAATCTACATATGGAAAAAATATCTATTGTTAGCAGACCACAAAAGAAGAATTATTATAGTGTATATACGGAGCAGGGGCAGTTTTTAGGAGTAACGGAGTACCAGAAAGAACTGAAAAGATTCATAACACACAAAGTTTTTGCACGAGAGGTTCTAAATGAAAATTTTTCATAAAGTTGAAGAAATAAAAAATATTCAAAGTACCATGTTGGCTTTGGGAAATTTTGATGGTGTACACAAAGGGCATCAAGAGCTCATCAGGCGAGCAGTGAAAAGTGCTAAAATGGCAGGTTTAAAAAGCGGAGTTTTCACCTTTGCAAATCACCCTAAAAATTTAATCTCAGGTAAACCCTTGGTAAAAAATATACTGTATTCGGAAGATAAGGCACAGTTGATTCGTTCAATGGGGGTAGATTATCTATTTTCTCTGGAGTTTAACTCAGAGGTAAGACGGATGGCCCCTCAATGCTTTATTCAGGATTTATTGATCGATAAATTAAAACTTAAGGAAGCCTATTGCGGATTTAATTATCGGTTTGGCTACCGGGGAAACGGCAATCCTGAAACCTTGATGCATGCAGGCTTAAAGGCAGGCTTTGGAATACACGTTTTAGAGCCCTTTTCCATCAATGGTAACTTGGTGAGCAGCTCTTTTATACGGGATTTGATTTCTGAGGGTAAAGTAGAGCAATGCGAAACCTATTTAGGGAGGAAATATTACTCCAAGGGGGAAGTGGTGAAGGGAAACCAAATCGGCAGAACCATAGGCTTTCCAACCTCCAATATTCTAATGGACGAAAGCATGGTTACCCCGGCTTACGGAGTTTATGTGACTTGCGCTATCTACAACGGCTTATCTTACAAAAGTGTAACAAATGTTGGTGTGAAACCTACAGTTGGAAAAAATGAAAAGATTACCATTGAGACTCATATCTTTGATTTTGATAAAGAGCTTTATGGAAAAGAAATTAAAATTGAATTTTTAGAAAGAATTCGACCCGAGGTCAAATTTAACAGCTTTGAGGAACTTCAAAATCAAATTCAAAAGGATTGTTTAACTGCAAAAGAGTACCATGAAAAAATGTAACTCTAAATGGAGGTAACTATGAGCAAGGTTTGGGGTAAAGTATGTAAATTTCTTTTTAGTAGAATGGTAATCACTATGGCAATTATTTTGCTTCAATTGGTGCTATTCTTAGCATTTTGGATTTGGCTTTCTGATTATCTATTGTTTACCGGGACATTTTTTAGCATTTTGAGTATAATTATTTTAATTTATATTATCAATAAGGACGAGCTTCCATCTTATAAAATAGGATGGATTATTCTCTTTATAGTAATGCCTTTACTTGGCGGCATGCTGTACTTGGCCTTTGGAAATAAAAGACCGGCACGAAAGCTTACATATAAAATAGGGGAATCCCATAATAACTATGTGGATTTCTTAAAACCCAATGAGGATATAGCTCGAAAAATAGAGGCTCAGAGTGAACGTATGGCCGGTAGTGTGCGGTATTTGCAAGAAATTTGCCAATTTCCCGCATGGACAAACACCCAAACAACGTATTATCCTATCGGAGAAAAGATGTATAAGGATATGCTTGAGGAGTTGGATAAGGCTCAAAGATTTATATTACTGGAATATTTTATTATTGCAGAAGGGGGAATGTGGGAAGGAATCTTTGAGATATTAAAACGAAAATCAAGCCAAGGATTAGACGTGCGGTTAATTTATGATGATATGGGCTGCCTCAATTTACTTTCCAAGAATTTTCAAGTAGATATGGAGAAGGCAGGGATTCAATGCTTTGCCTTTAACCCATTTGTTCCGATTTTATCTCTGGCAGTGAACAATCGTGACCATAGAAAAATTATGGTCATTGACGGAAAGGTAGCCTTTACAGGTGGGATCAATCTGGCGGATGAATATATCAACACAAAAATAAGATTTGGTCATTGGAAAGATACAGGGCTTAAAATTCAAGGGGATGCAGTAAGGAATTTTACCCTGATGTTTTTGGAGTTATGGAATGCATTTCGAAAAACCGATGAAAATATAGATAATTTTTTATGTAAAGGAAATGACTTTGTAAATATCAAAGATGGTTTTGTCATTCCCTTTGCCGATT
>CAYWVS010000102.1:0-1234 GCA_964461765.1 uncultured Anaerovorax sp. | reverse complement strand
AAAGGAAATGACTTTGTAAATATCAAAGATGGTTTTGTCATTCCCTTTGCCGATTCGCCACTTGATAATGAAACAGTAGGACAGAATATTTATATAGATATCTTAAACCAAGCAAAGAGATATGTGTATATCTTTACCCCATATCTCATCATAGACAGTGATCTTCAAAACGCTTTGAGATTAGCTGCAAAGCGAGGTGTAGATGTTAGGATTGTCACTCCGGGAATTCCTGATAAGAAAATTGTATATCGAGTGACTCGATCGTATTATCCGCTACTCTTACAGTCAAATGTGAAGATTTATGAGTATACTCCGGGATTTCTTCATGCTAAAAGTTATGTCTGTGATGATGAAATAGCGGTAATTGGAACCATCAATATGGATTACCGTAGTCTTTGTCTTCATTTCGAATGCGGTACTTACTTGTATAAAACCGAATCTATATTAGAAATTAAAAATGATTATTTAAGAACATTGGAAGCTTGTAGAGAAATCAAAATTGAAAGTTGTAAACAAGGATGGATTTGGCAGTTGGTTGACAATATCATAAAGGTATTTGCACCTTTGATGTAAAAAAGGTAAAGGTGTTAATTTAACATGATTGGCAATTTACATAAAGAATTATTTATATTTCATTTAAGAAGAAGTAAAAAAGATTTTTTCGGAAAAAATTGTTAAACTTAAAAATAATAATTTTAATTATATCTATAAACAAATTAAATTTATCAAACATATATTAATCTATAATGTTTTCTATGAAAATATTATAGATTTTTTAATAGATTAATTTCGTTAAAATGATGTTAAATCGTCGTACCAAAAAGTCACTAATTTAGGGTGAAATCTGGAAATAAGAAACATTGATTCTGATATTTCCGCGTCTAAACTTTAACTACTGAAGTATATTATGGAAAATTACAATATGGTGTTTTTAAGAATAAAATTTATATCTAACGATTAACACACTTTAAGCGAGGATAAAAATTATGAGTATAAATAAAGACTATATTGTTTTGCAAGAAGTAGGTCCAACTGGTCCTACAGGTCCCACCGGAGCAACAGGTCCCACCGGAGCAACAGGTCCCACCGGAGCAACAGGTCCTACAGGGACAACTGGAGCAAGAGGAGCCACAGGAGCAACGGGAGCCACAGGGGCTATCGGTCCCACAGGTTCCACCGGCTCTACGGGAGGAACAGGCCCCACAGGCCCCACCGGAGCAACTGGAGCAAGAGG
>CAYWVS010000101.1:0-8133 GCA_964461765.1 uncultured Anaerovorax sp. | reverse complement strand
CAGGAGGGTACTTCGCACCATATTTTAAATGGGCAGGGTTAGATGCCCTTGTCATTACAGGAAAAGCAAAGAAACCTTCTTACATTTATTTAAATGATGGGAATTATGAAATTCGTTCGGCGGAGCATATCTGGGGTAAAACCACCAAAGAAGCACAATGCTTGATTCGAGAAGAATTACATAATGATAAGGTTAGAGTAGCTCAGATCGGCGTATCAGGTGAAAAATTATGTAATTATGCGAATATTATTAATGAACTGGGTCATTTTAATGGCAGGGGTGGCCTTGGCGCAGTTATGGGGTCAAAGAACCTGAGGGCGGTAGCGGCTTTCGGAACACAGAAACCGGATTTTTTTGATCCGGAAGGCATCTTAAAATTTACAAAAGAAGGAAATCAAAGTATCCTAGAGGATGATGGGCTTCAGGACTTTAAGAAAAATGGAACAAGTGGATGTGTGGTTGAAAATGCTGGACTAGGAGGATTGCCTACCCGGAATTGGACTTCCGGATCCTTTGAGGCTGAGGATGAATTAATGCCGGATGCATGGAATGACTCATTGATTCGCCCTGGAACATGTTACTCTTGTGCTCAAAGCTGTAAAAGGCATATTGACCCGAAAAAAACCAAGGAAATAGATGGTTCCTATGGCGGACCGGAATATGAGACTATGGGAATGTGCGGTTCTAATATTGGAATCTCTGATAAAGTTACTATTTGTAAAATTAATGAAATTTGTGCTAAATATGCTTTTGATACCATATCTTTTGGTGCAACATTAAGCTTTGCTATGGAATGTTTTGAAAAAGGCATACTTACTTTGGAGGATACAGGGGGATTAAATTTATGCTTTGGTAACGCTGATGCTGCAATTAAAGCTGCAGAATTAACTGGCTTATGTGAGGGCTTTGGAAGACAACTGGCAAAGGGATCTGCAGTTATGGCAAGGGAGCTTGGAAAAGGCAGTGAAGAATTATTATTAACGGTAAAAAATAAGGAATTTCCTGCACATATGCCTCAATCTAAGGCTTCGTTAGCACTTGCCTACGCCTTGGTTCCATTTGGCGCTGATCACTTATCCGTTGAGATGGATCCATCTATTGGTGTGGAGCCATTAAGCTATCAAATGAAGGGGTTGGGGCTTCAAAGTGCGCAAGACCCTTCTGAATTAAACTATGAAAAAGTAAAGCTTTTTTGGAGAACGCAATGCGCGTATAGCTTACTGGATACAAGCAGTGTATGTGCCTTAGCATTTGGATTTGGAATGTGCTACGATCTGGATCAATTAGTGGAAGCCATCAATTTGTCCACCGGATGGCAGACAAATCTATATGAAATGATGTTGGCTGGGGAACGTAGATTACATATGATGAGGGCCTTTAATATCCGTGAAGGCTTTAGCAATGAAGACGACGTTTTACCTGAAAAAATGTTTACACCCTTAACGGGAGGTATCAGCCAAGGAGATGTGGTTGATAAAGAAATGTTTTTTAAAGTACGACAATTTTATTATGAATTAGCTGGGTGGACAGCCGCTAACGGTGCTCCTACAGAGGGTAGATTAATGTCATTAAACTTAGAATGGGTGATTCCTTGGTTGAATAATTAGTAAATCTTGCAATAAACCAAATTAATTTTATTGATGGTTTTAAAATTATTTTTAAAATAAAAAACATTGACATATTATTTTCAACATACTAATATATTAATATACTAAAATATTAGATTGATTTAGAAAGGAAGATCTTATGAATCAGAAAACGTATGAATTGTTATTGGATAAAGTAAATGCATCAAATACAATTACTCTTAAAAACAAGCAAGGGTTGGTGGATTTTTTAAATGATGAACATCCCGGGGATGTACTATTTACTAAATGGACGGAACCGCCAATAATTGAAAAGGGCAAAGGCAACAAAATTTGGGACGTTGACGGAAGAGAATATATTGATTGTATCACAGGAATGTCCAGCATGAATATTGGACACGGAGATAAACGTATCGCTGAAGTATTAAAAGATCAATACGAGAAGTTAGCACATTGGTTTGATTTCCCAACACCAGAACGTATAAAATTGGTCAAACGTTTAAAGGAAATAACGCCGGGAGACTATAGAAAAAAGGTGCGTCTTGCATTAAGTGGATCTGATGCGGTAGAGCAAGCCATTCGTGCGGTACGCTACTATACAAAAAAACAGACAATTATTAGTTTTTATGGCGGTTACCATGGTCAAACTACAGCAACCATGGGGTTAACAGGTGCTGGTGCCATGCATCGTTGGTATGATCCCGTTCCTGCTGCGGATCATTGTGTAGAACGTTTTCCGTATGCATATTGTTATAGATGTCCATATGGAAAAGAAGTTGAAACCTGTGACATGCACTGTGTAAAAATTATAGATGAAATGATGAGTTCTACCCAAACGAGCATGGGTAACCCCTATGCAAATGTCAATAATGTAGCGGCCATGATTGTTGAACCATGTCAAAGCTCTTCGGGTTACATATCACCACCAAAGGAGTTTTTAGTAGCTCTTCGCAAGTTGGCGGATAAATATAATTTCTTATTAATATTTGATGAAATTCAAACAGGAATGGGCAGAACGGGTAAGATGTTTGCTGCCGAACATTGTGGGGTAGCTCCGGATATTACGTTGATTGGAAAAGCCTTGGGTGCGGGAGTGCCAATGAGTGCAGTGGTTGCCAGGGCGGAGATTTTTGAAGATACAGCTCCTGGGTTTACTGTAAGCACGTATGCAGGCTCAGCACTTGGTTGTGCAGTAGCAAATAAAGTACTAGATATATTTGAAGAAGATGACTTGATTGATAAATGTGCGTCAGTAGGTAACTATTTAGATAGTGTAGTGGCAAAATACCTGGAGAAACACCCCATGGTGGGTTCCTACACTATAAGAGGAGTATTTTTAGGAATTGAATATGTGACAGACCGCCAGACAAAAGCACCCGCAGTTCCTCATACTCTTGAATTGGTAGACAAAATGCGTGATATGGGATTACTAGCACAATTAAATGGATATCATAATAATAGAATCTCATTTTTGCCTCCAATTAACATTACCAATGCAGATGTTGATGAAATCTTCGAAATCATGGACAAGGCAACTACCGAAATAGAAGAGAAGTACCAAATAAGAGATGCTGATAAGGTACTTCAAATGATGGATCAGGTGGCAACTCATGAAATAGAGCAAAAGTATCATATAGGATAAGGTGTAATATGAATAAACTAAAAGAAATGTCAGAAAAATTTCCAAAAACACAGGTATGGAACGATTCCTGCTCCATAAAGGAACTGAAATATTGCATGGAAAACGGGGGAGTGGGAGCTACCACCAACCCGGTCATCGTAAAAGGTGTGCTTGAAAAGGAACTGGAAGATTACAGAACTTACATCGCCCAGTTGGTCAAAGATAATCCTACATCCTCTGAGGATGAAATCGCCTGGATGGTTATTGAAAAAATGGCAATCGATGGTGCGAAACTCTTAGAACCTATCTTTGATCCAAAGAAGGGAACCGGAAGAATTTCTATCCAAACCAATACCAAGTATTTTAATAACACGGAAAAGTTAGTAGAGCAAGCCGTATATTTTAACACTCTTGCCCCTAACATGCAGGTAAAAGCCCCTGCCACTTCCGCTGGAGTGAGAGCTTTTGAAGAGATGACTTACAAAGGAGTCAGCGTTAACGCTACTGTATCCTTTACAGCAACCCAGGCCATAGCCGTAGGGGAAGCCATAGAAAGAGGGCTCAAGAGACGAGAAGCGGAAGGCTTGGACAACTCAGAGATGAACCCTGTGTGCACCATCATGGTAGGAAGAATCGATGATTGGCTGAAAGGTGTAGTGGAGAAGGAAAACTTAGCCATCGATCCGGCTGCCTTAAATTATGCGGGAATTGCCTGTGTGAAAAAAGCTTACAAGGTATATAAGGAGAGAGGGTACAAGACGAAAATGTTATCTGCTGCCTATAGAACTTATTTGCAGTGGCATGAGTTTATCGGGGGAGACTTGGTACTGACCATCCCTTACAAATATCAGGTGCAGTTTAACAACTCCGATAAAGAAGTAGTCGCTAAGATGGATGAGGAAGTCAAGGCAGAGTATATCGCTGAGCTGAGAAAGTTACCGGACTTTGTAAAGGCCTACGATCAAATGACAGTAGAAGAATTTGACACCTTTGGACCGGTCAATAAAACCTTAGACCAATTTGCCGGTGGTTATGACGATTTGGTGAAAATCATTAGAAAATTTATGATTAAATATTAATAAACTATGAAAAAAAGAAAATTTTGATGTTTCGATAAATACCCTCGACAATAATATATTAATATATTAAATTTTTGTTTCATTGATGTAAATGAAAGGAGTGAAAATATATATTTTTAAATTATAATGTTATCATCAGATTTTAAAATTAATAATTAAAAAGAAAGGAGAATTGATGTATTATGAGGTATAATACGTCAAATTGAAAATATGGAGAAAATTATGAAACATAGTACGAATCTTGAGTCCTTTGGGTATAAACAAGAATTAAAAAGGGAATTGTCTTTGGGATCATTGGTTTTTTTCGGATTGGCATACATAAATATTATTGGTGCATTTACAATGTATGGCATAGCAACGAATATGACAAAAGGAATGTTTGCACTTGCATTTTTAATTGCTGCTATTTCTATGGGATTTACAGCATTCAGTTATGCAAAAATGTCTGCAGCTTTCCCGATTGCAGGCTCCTCCTATTCTTACACGCAAAGAAGTATCAGTCCTTATGCCGGATTCATGGTAGGTTGGATTATTATGTTGGACTACATCCTTCTACCGATAACCAACTTTTTACTTATTGGTATCTATATGGAAATTTTAATTCCTTCAGTTCCTTCTTGGGCATGGAGTTTAATTGCCATTATATTGATTACTTTGTTAAATATTAAGGGTGTTAAACTTGCTGCTAATTCAGATGCGGTTATTACTATTGTAAATGCCACGTTTTTACTTGCGTTTTTTCTTTTTATGTGCAAATGGTTGCTTGAAGGTAACGGTGAAGCAACATTTTTTAGCATAAATGGTTTTATTAATGCTGAGGCTATTGCAGATTCTAAAATTGGTTGGGCTGCAGTATTGCAGGCTACATCGGTACTATGCTTATGTTTTTTGGGATTTGACGCGATTACGACTTTTGCTGAAGAAGCCATAGAACCAGAAAAAAATATTGGGAGAGCTATCATTATCGCATGTTTGGGAGCTGGAGGACTTTTTGTTACAATTGCATATTTTTCACAGCTTTCCTGGCCAGATGCATACCTTCATTTGAAATCTCCTGATACAGGTGCCACTGAATTAATCGAATTAGTAGCTGGTACATTTATGTCATATCTTTTTACGGCACTATTCATGTTAGGCTGTATTGGATCGGGGATTGCATCTCAATCATCAGGTGCAAGGCTACTATTCGTAATGGGAAGAGATGGTGGGTTACCTAAAATTTTAGGTAAAGTTAATGAAAAAACACAAACTCCTATTATATCTATCATGGCTATTGCATTAGTCAGTTGCATTTCTATGTTCACTGATCTGTTTAGTATAGCTTCTGTAATAAACTTTGGCGGATTGATAGCTTTCACAATGGTAAATATTTGTGTAATAAAGCATTATTACTTAAAAGGTAAAATGCGAGAAGGATATAATATAATTAAATATTTAATAGCACCGGGAATAGGAGCAATTATTTCCATAACTATATGGATTAACTTAGATGCAATAGCACATATTTTAGGTGGAATTTGGACAGTGACTGGATTCGTTATTTTAGCCATACAGACTAAGGGATTTAAAAAACCACCAATGAAATTGGAATTATAATCAGTCTATCAAATAGAAATATGAATTAACGAATAAATAGTATAGAAAGGAATGTCTAATGATAACAAAAACGGTGGTTGATAATGAGCTGTATGGAAGATGTATAATCGTAAAGAACGATTTCGCAGAGTTACTACTAAGTTTGGACTTCGGACCTAGAATTCTAAGCTATAAGATGTTGAATGGTGAAAATGTTTTGCTTGAAGATCCAGACAGAAAGATATGGGTGGAGGATAAAAGCATAGGAGAATATTATGGGGGAAAGAATATCTGGTATAACTACGGGGGGAGTCGTTTCTGGGTTAACCCAGAGAAAATGCCGGAAACGTTTTACCCGGATTCTGATAAGGTTGATTATGAATTAATCTCAAATGGTGCAATTTTGATTCAAAAGCCTCAGATAAAAAATAATATCCAACTTTCCATGAAAGTAGAATTAGAGGATAATTCTTGCGAAGTCACAGTTGAGTATAGCCTAACAAATATAGGAATACACTCAAAAGAGCTGGCAATTTGGGGACTGACTTCCGTTGCACCTAGAGGAATTGCATTTGTTGATACGGGTGATTTATTTGAAGATGCTGCTCCAAACAGAAGCTTTACATTCTGGCCATATAGCGATATTAGAGATAAGAGACTTTATTTAGGAAAAAGATTTGTAACTCTAAAACAAGAATTGGGGAATACGTCCAACCCAGTCAATATGGGTATAAATGCAGTTGAATATGCGGGATATCTGAATAAAAGTTGCCTATTTATTAAAAAATACGATTATATAAAAAATGGGAAGTATTCAGACTTAGGTTCATCATTTGAGATGTATTCATGTGATCAATACGCAGAAATTAATTCACTGGGTCAGTATGGAAAAGTTCAACCTCAAGAATGCATTACCCATAGAGAATATTTGAATTTAATAAAAGCAGAAGGGACTTTTGATGCTGATAACGAAGATTCTATAGAACATTTTATTGTAAAGAACATCAAATAAAGTTTGGTAAAAGTCCTGAATATATTTATTCACAAAAAAATTATCTACAAATATAATTTAACAAACCTCAATTTTAATTGAAAACCTTAATTAAAATTGAGGTTTCACATGTTGCTATATTATCACAATATAGTCCTCAGATTTAAATATAATACAATGCTAAGATTCTCTTTAAGGTTTCCTGATCTATGTATTCTTTTAATTTTTTTCTAATGTAGCCATATTAGATTACTTAATTATAAAAATTTATTATATCTGATAAAGTTGTCAAACAAAATTTAAATATGGTATAATAAATTTTATGTTTAAACAACATAATTTAATAATTTATTAAATAAAATTCATATATGGAGGCAGTATGAACGAAAAAAAACAAATTAAAAAGATGGGTAACATGACAGAAGGAAAGGAATGGAAGTGCATCCTGATGTTCTCCATTCCCTTGCTTTTAGGCAATATTTTTCAGCAATTATACAGTGCGGTGGATGGAATTGTTGTAGGAAGAGTTATAGGTGAGGACGCTTTAGCAGGGGTAGGAGCCAGCTTTCCCATCATTTTTCTGCTAGTAGCTCTTATGATGGGCTTAGGGATGGGATCCACTGTGTTGATTTCCCAGTTCTATGGTGCCAATGATTATGAAAACGTCATTCGAGTAGTGGACACCACCTATATTGTGAATTTCACAGCAGGAATCATCCTTTCCATACTGGGAGTACTGATCACCGACCCGTTACTCCTCCTGATGAAGACCCCACCAGAAGCTTTTGATTATGCTTCCATTTTTTTGAAGATTACCTTTGCCGGTTTGATCGGCATGGTGGGATATAACCTGACCAGTGCTATGCTAAGAGGTTTGGGAGATTCTAAGACTCCATTATATTTTTTGATGATTTCAACGGTCATCAATTTAATATTATTGCTTCTTTTCGTAATTCCAATGAAGATGGGTGTGGCCGGTGCGGCTTTGGCCACAGTTCTAGCCCAGCTCTGCTCCTTCATATTTGCCGTTATTTATCTGGGGAAAACCCATCCCTTGTTAAAAATGAACTTTAAAAGGATGAGATTTGACAAAAAAATATTTAAAGAATCCATAAGAATTGGAATACCGTCCGGTATTCAGCAAACGTTGGTGGCTGTAAGTTTGATTATCATACAGGCCATCATTAACCCTTATGGTTCTGTTACGGTAGCAGCCGTCTCTGCGGCCTTGAGGATTAAGCAGTTTGCCGTCATGCCCATCATGAATATCAACATAGCTAT
>CAYWVS010000100.1:0-8147 GCA_964461765.1 uncultured Anaerovorax sp. | reverse complement strand
GAGGACGGAGTATCAGAGGGATAGGGACAGAATTATCCACTCTAAGGCTTTGCGTAGACTCATGCATAAAACTCAGGTATTCCTATCTCCCGAGGGAGATCATTTCAGAACTCGGTTGACCCATACCCTGGAAGTCTCTCAAATTTCAAGAACCATTGCCAGAAGCTTATCTTTAAATGAGGATTTGACCGAGGCCATAGCCATGGGTCATGATTTGGGACATACTCCCTTTGGGCATAACGGGGAAAGTTATTTGGATGAGAGGCATCCCGCAGGTTTCAGCCACAATATCCAAAGCTTGAGAGTGGTTGAAGTTTTGGAAAGCTCCGGAGAATCGCGATACGTGAGGCGGGGCATGAACTTGACCATTGAAGTGCGGGACGGAATTGAAAATCATACAGGATCTAAAACCCCCATAACCTTGGAGGGTCAGATTGTAAAAATCAGCGATAGAATTGCCTACATAAATCACGACATTGACGATGCCCTCCGCAGTGGTGTTATCAAAAAAGGAGACTTGCCTAAGGATTGTATAGAAGTTTTGGGTGAAACCCACAGCCAACGGATCAATACACTGGTAATGGATTTAATTAAAAATAGCCATGGGCGAGATAAAATTATCATGGGGGAGGAATGTGCCCTATATATGAACAAGCTCCGAAAATTTATGTTTGAAAATGTATATCATAGCAGTACCGTTAAGACAAACGAGGAATTGGAAAAAATAAGGCATTTGATCTTCTCCTTATATGATTACTACGAAAAGTTTCCGGAACATCTGCCTGAAGAAAAACAAAGAATGATTGAAGAATTTGGAATTCAAGAGATGGTAAAAGATCAGATAGCGGGAATGAGCGATCGCTATGCCATGAATACTTATAAAGAAACCTTTGTACCTAAGGGTTGGAAATGAGGTAGTTATATTAAATTTTTATAAAATTATAAAATAAAAGAAGGAAAATAAAAAGTTTTGTAGTATATAGTAATATGAGTATGGGATTTGATGACAACATCATAGAGGAAATTAAATACAGATGTAATATTGTGGAGGTTATAGGTCGTTATGTTCCACTGAAAAAATTAGGAGGGAACTTTACAGGGCTGTGTCCTTTTCATAATGAAAAAACACCTTCTTTTATGGTCTCAGAAACAAAACAGATTTTCACATGCTTTGGCTGTGGAGCCAAGGGGGATGTCATTGAGTTCATAAAACGATACCATAACTTGGAGTTTTCCGAAGCTATTGAAAAACTAGCGGGAGAATATCATATAGAAATAAAGCATACTGCTTCTAAGGATGGCTATAAAAAGGAGCTTCTGGAAATCAACAGAGAGGCAGCGGCATTTTTCTATAGAGCCTTTAAAATAAAGGGAAATCCTGCTTTGTCCTATATGGAAAGACGAGGGATTGACGAGGAAACACTCCGAAAATTTGGAATCGGTTATGCAGACGAGCAATGGAGCAGCCTCTACGACTACTTTCAGGAAAAGGGAACTGATCCTAAAAGACTGGTTGAATTAGGATTGGTAACTCTTTCCAAGGGTAAATATTACGATCGTTTTCGTAGCAGAGTCATTTTTCCCATCATCAATACCAGAGGTATGGTAGTGGGATTTGGTGGACGAGCTTTGAGCGATCAAGATAATCCCAAATACTTAAATTCCCCGGAAACCCCTATTTTTCAAAAGAAAAACAACTTATATGGTTTAAATTTAACGAGACAGGATATAATTAAGGAAAATGCAGCAATTTTGGTAGAGGGATATATGGATGTAATCTCCCTTTACCGTCAGGGAGTAAGAAATGTAACCGCTTCTCTGGGAACCGCTTTGACGGACAATCAGGGAATGATGCTGAAGAGGTATACTGAGAATACCATAATCGCCTACGACATGGATGATGCAGGACAAGCTGCTGCTTTGCGGGGTGTGGATATCTTACATAATGCAGGCTGCAAAGCTTCAGTTCTTAGACTTTCTCAGGGCAAGGATCCTGATGAATTTATGAAGAACCATACCAAGGAAGACTTTTATGGATTGATAAAAGAAGCTCTTCCCTTTATGGATTATAAAATATCTTTGCTTAAAAAAAAGCATGATTTACAAACGGCAGAGGGTAGTGTAGCCTTCTTAAAGGAAGCAGCCGCAATGTTAGCCACATTGAGCCCTATAGAAGCCGATATATACGTGCAAAAGATTGCCAAAGAGTCAAAAATCTCTGCGGGGGCTATAAAACTTGAAATAAATGGCAATCATAAGATAAAACATTCCTTTGCATCCAACTTATCTCAAGATAAGCGAAGTTCATTACGGGAGGAAAAAGAGGCAAAGGGTATCAGTGCCTTGGAGCGATATTTTATCAAACTAATGTTGGTAAAAAGTAGCTATGTACCACGGGTTAAGGAATACGAAAATGTATTTGCAAGTTCTACGGGGCAAGCCATATACCAAGAGATACTAAATCAATTTCAGCCCTTAGAGGAAATCGATATCATACAATTAGAGGAATGCTTAGATTCTCATGGTTTAAAAGTGCTAAATCATATTATGGAGAACGTGCATCTTTCGGACAAAGAGGAGCAAATTTTTGAAGAGTGCGTAAAAAAGTACAAATCAAAAGAACTAAGAATGAGAGAAAGAGAGATCATAGATTTCTTAGCTGCCTTTGGTGGTGAGGAAACGGTGGATCAGCTAAATATACAAAGACTTTATGAAGAATTGAAGGAAATTCAGATGCAGTTGCAGGAGCACAAAAAGTAGGAGGGCCAATATGGGAAAAGAAAAGGAATCGGAGATAAGGAAACCGGGGAAGGAAAAAAATCGTCATATGGATATCGATACTGATGAATTTTTAGATTTTGATGATACAGATGACTTTATGCGTTCATCTCGTGAGGGAGAAGACTCTGATGAGATGTCAGAGGAAAAAAAGATGCTTATTGTCAACGACTTTATTGAGATGGCAAAGAGTAAGGGCACCGTTTCTTTCCGAGAAATCTCAGATCACTTAGATTCAGTAGAACTTGATAAGGAACAGATGGATGAAATTTATGATACCATCACTTCTCTTGGAGTAGAAATTGTAACCGAAGTAGAACTGGAAGGGTTTGATATCATCCCTGTGGATGCAGATAGTGACTTGTCAGAGGTGGATCCCGACTTAATAGATGATGAGGGAGAAATCGATCTGGAAGCCACTTTACCCAAAGGTATTGCGGTAGATGATCCCGTAAGGATGTATTTGAAAGAGATTGGAAAGGTTCCCCTTCTTTCTGGCAGTGAGGAAATTGAGCTGGCTAAGAAAATGGAGCTGGGAGATGAATATGCTAAGAAACGTCTTTGCGAAGCCAATTTAAGGTTGGTAGTCAGCATTGCCAAACGTTATGTGGGAAGAGGAATGCTGTTTTTAGATTTAATTCAGGAAGGAAATCTGGGATTGATCAAGGCTGTAGACAAGTTTGACTGGAGAAAAGGGTACAAGTTCAGTACCTATGCTACCTGGTGGATTCGTCAGGCCATTACCAGATCCATTGCAGATCAAGCCAGAACCATTAGAATTCCTGTGCATATGGTAGAAACCATCAATAAATTAATTCGTATTTCCAGACAATTATTGCAGGAATATGGGCGTGAACCAACCCCTGAGGAAATTGCAGTGGAGATGGACATTACAGAAGAAAAGGTTCGGGAAATACTGAAGATTGCTCAGGAGCCTGTATCCTTGGAGACTCCTATCGGTGAAGAGGAAGACAGCCATTTGGGAGACTTTATCCCAGATGAGGATGTGCCTGCACCTGCGGATGCAGCTGCCTTTTCCATGTTGAAATCTCAGCTGGTGGATGTTTTGGGAACCTTGACGGAAAGGGAGCAAAAAGTATTAAAATTGCGTTTCGGTTTGGATGATGGACGAGCCAGAACCTTAGAAGAGGTAGGACGACGCTTTGATGTAACGAGAGAGCGTATCAGACAGATTGAGGCCAAGGCCTTGAGAAAACTGAGACACCCAAGCAGAAGTAAAAAATTAAAGGATTACTTGGAGTAAAAAATGTCATTGATTATTTTTGATTGGTTTATTCAAATGAATCATTGTTCTGAAGGTGTGTAAATTGGTCATAAAGCTCAGTGAACGACTACAAGTTATCAGCGATTATATAGAAATAGGTGAAAGTATGGCGGATATCGGAACCGACCATGGATTTTTGCCTATTTATTTATGGGAAGAAAAACGAAGCCCCAAGGTAATTTTAAGCGATATAGGACAAGGTCCTTTGGAAAAAGCTGCTGAAAATTTAGAAAGAGTATATGGAATAAGAGTTTTAGAGAATTTAAAGAGATTCTTTGAACACAAATTTGATAATTCTTATAAAAGTTACTTAATGTATGGCTCTTTTTCCCTTGAGCCTTTGTCCCCAACTACCAATTCCTTTTCCGGCTTTTACATAAGAAAGGGCAGCGGTATTTCCACTTTGACCCCCGGAGAAGTGGACGTGGTGGTCATAGCAGGGATGGGGGGACTTCTAATTCAATCTATTTTGGAAGAAGAATTAGAAAAAGCGAAAAGTTACTCTAAACTCATACTCCAACCTCGCAATGCTCCTGAAAAATTGAAGATTTGGTTGGAAGTTAAGGGGTTTTTTATCAACGATGTTCGTTTAGTGAAAGAAAGAGGTCGTATCTGGGAAATATTATTGGTTAATCCCTTTGAAGCTTTGACAAATGAGGAAAGAAAAGGGAAATTATTTTCAAAAAAGCCTGAAAAAGTCGAGAAAATAGATAAATTCTTTAAAACCCACAAAGAAGATCTCATTTCCCGGGAAATGGAGGAAATTCTATTTCTAAAGGAAGATCCGCTACTGGTCTCTTGGGTGGAAAGTAAAATAGAGAAGGAAAGGGAGATTTTGCAATCTCTAGCCTTAGGAGAAAGAAACCTACCATCCATAGGAGTAGGAGATAGTCTTGATGAAAAAGAGCAACAGGGATTGCGTCGATTGAATATTAAAAGACAACATGAATTGCGATTTGATTTATTGCAAGAGCTTAAGGCAATTTCGGTCATGTGATGTGCAGTAGGATTCAAGGAAATTTAAATAAAAAAATAAAAATAAATAAATCTAATAAATAAAAGTTTACCTTAAGCGTAAAATTGATTTGGATATAAGGTGAATCAACAGGAGGAAAAAAGAATATGTCAGTTTCGTTTGAGAAGATGATAGAAGAGGTGGAGCGTATCGCCCCGGTATCCTTAAGGGAGCCATGGGATGCAGACGGAGTTCAAATTCGCCCTACAAAAATTCCTGTAGAACACATAATGGTAGCTTTGGAAATTAATCAAGAAGTCATTGAAGAAGCCCTACAAAACAAGGTTGATTTTTTACTTATTCATCACCCCTTATTTTTTTCTCCCATAAAGAAGATAGATTGCTGTAGCGTACAGGGAAATTATATCACAGCTCTCATAAAAGGAAACATCGCTGTATATGCATCCCATACCCCCTTTGATAAGACCATTGGAGGAAACAACGACTATGTGCTGAAGCTATTGGGATTAAAAAAGGAAACTTCTGAGATAGACGGTTCAGCGGTAAACCATCATGGTGATGATATATCGGTAGATAAAAACTTCATAGCGGTCATAGGCTCTTGGGAAAAACCTAAAGGTTCCATGGAAGTCGTATCTTTAGTGCAAGAAAAACTCCGTCTTTCGGAAGGAGAGTTTTCCTATGTGGAAAATGAGAAGAGGACTGAGATTAAAAAGGTAGCCGTATGTACCGGGGCAGGTGCGGATTTAATGGACTGGGCCTACCAAAAAGGGTGTCAGGCTTTTATTACAGGAGACGTAAAACACCACCAAGCTTTTCATGCAAAAGAGTTAGGGATGATGGTGTTGGACGCCGGCCATTACGGTACAGAAAAATTTTTCGGTGAAAACTTTGCAAATCACATAAAACCTTTTGTGGAAGCAAATGGGTTGCGGTTAAGCATATCTTCCGTCAATACAAATCCTAAAAGCTTCCGATGATTTTCTGTAACAATTATAACAGTAGAAGGGTTAATAATTAATAACAGTAGTAATTTTAAAGAAAGAACGGTGTTTCAATGCCCCATACAAGGATCCTAAAACAGTACTTTGGATATGATGGTTTTCGTGAAGGACAAGAACATTTAATCAGCAGCATTTTAAATGGAAAGGATTGCCTTGGAATTATGCCTACAGGAGCGGGAAAATCCATTTGCTTTCAAGTACCAGCTCTGATGATGGATGGGATCACACTGGTAATTTCTCCGTTGATTTCTCTGATGAAAGACCAAGTAAACGCTCTTACACAGGTCGGCATTGATGCCACCTTTATTAATTCATCCCTCACGGATGGGCAAATTTCATTGACATTAGATAGAGCCAGAAATGGAGCATACAAGCTGATTTATGTTGCTCCCGAGCGATTACTTACCAAGGATTTCTTGGAGGTTGCTAAAAATCTAAAAATTTCAATGCTTACCGTTGATGAGGCTCATTGTATATCCCAGTGGGGTCAAGATTTTCGCCCAAGCTATGCAAAGATTCCCATGTTTATTGAGGAACTTTCATATAGACCTATTGTAACTGCCTTTACCGCTACAGCAACACCTAGGGTTCGTGAGGATATTCTATCTCTGCTTAATTTAAATGACCCTATCATTTTGGTTACCGGTTTTGATCGTAAAAATCTTTATTTTGAAGTCAAAAAACCAATTGATAAATTTCAAGCATTAACAGCTTTTCTAAAGGATAAAAATGATAAAATCGGTATCATATATTGTTCCACACGAAGTAATGTTGAAGAAGTTTGCCTAAGGTTAAATGAAAAGGGATATAAAGCTTCCCGCTATCATGCAGGGCTTTCAGACAGGGAACGTCATGAAAATCAAGAGGATTTTCTTTATGATCGGGTTCAGATCATGGTTGCAACAAATGCCTTTGGTATGGGAATTGACAAGTCCAACGTATCCTTTGTGGTGCATTACAATATGCCAAAGGACATTGAAAGTTACTATCAGGAAGCTGGACGTGCCGGTCGTGACGGTGAGTCAGCGGATTGTATTTTACTCTACAGCGGACAGGATGTGCGTACAAATTTATGGCTGATTGAAAACGGTCGTGATGTGGAATATCCTGATACCGAAACAGAGGAAATGCTAAAAGAACGTGAACGAAAAAGGCTTCGAGAAATGACTTTTTATTGTGCTACCAACGATTGTTTACGTTCTTACATTTTAAAATATTTTGGGGAAACGGCTTCAAACTTTTGCGGTAACTGTGGAAGTTGTAATACCAACTTTGACACTTTGGATATCACAGTAGAGACACAAAAAATCCTCTCTTGTGTCATTAGAATGAAAGAGCGTTATGGTTTGAATATGATTATCGACGTTTTACGAGGGAGCAGCAATGAAAAAGTGTTGCGTCTTGGTCTCAACAAGCTTTCCACCTATGGGATAAGTAATATGAAGGATAAGCAACTTCGAGATATTATAAATCATTTGATCTTAAACGGCTTTCTGGTTAAGACGGATGATCAGTATCCTTTAATTAAGCTGGGTGAACGTGCTCCTGTAGCTTTGCGTGGTGAGGAAACTATTATAATAAAGCTGCCAAAGGAAAAAGAACCAAGAGAATCGGTTACCGGTCACTCTAAAAAGCAAATAGTAGAGAAAACATTTGATCAAGGATTATTTTTAGCTCTTCGTGATTTGCGCTATCAAATTGCAGGTGAGCAAAGGGTACCTGCTTTTGTGATCTTCTCTGATAGTACTCTAACTGATATGTGTATTAGAATTCCCACCACAGAAGAGGAAATGTTACAGGTTACGGGAGTGGGACAAGTAAAATTAGAGAAATATGGCTTACGGTTTTTAAAGGAGATTGCTCGATATAAGAATAGTCTATGATTCTGGTTATGTGTGGGGAGAATCTATTTTGAGCTTGCTCTCCCACCTAACGAAGAGGGATCCTAACGAAGATTCCAATATTTTTACCTTTTTTATTTTAATTTTATTGTTTTTATGATATAATATCTTTTATGAGTAAACCAGACAGTCGCGTGAGCAGCAATGTTCATGAGGAAAGTCCGGGCTCCGCAGGGCAAGGGTGCCAGATAACGTCTGGCGAA
>CAYWVS010000099.1:0-8165 GCA_964461765.1 uncultured Anaerovorax sp. | reverse complement strand
GGCGGCAGGGGAAGCCGGAGTTCCATTTTACAGCATCAGCGGATCGGACTTTGTGGAAATGTTCGTGGGAGTGGGAGCTTCCCGAGTGAGAGATTTATTTGAACAAGCAAAGAAAAATTCTCCTTGTATTATTTTTATAGATGAAATCGATGCAGTGGGTCGAAAAAGAGGAGCCGGTTTAGGAGGCGGTCACGATGAACGTGAACAGACTCTAAATCAACTTTTGGTAGAAATGGACGGATTTGGTGAAAACAGCGGTATCATTATTTTAGCCGCCACCAACAGACCGGACATACTGGATTCTGCCCTCTTAAGACCGGGTCGATTTGACAGACAAGTCATCATCGGTATTCCCGATATTAAAGGAAGAGAAGCCATCTTTGAAGTACATTCCAGAAACAAGCCTTTGGATGAAAGCGTGAACCCTAAGGTATTGGCCAGAAGAACCCCCGGATTTACACCGGCAGACATAGAAAACCTATTGAATGAAGCCGCTTTGCTTACAGCCAGAAGAAACGGTCGAAAAATCAGAATGACGGAAGTGGAAGAAGCCATTACAAAGGTAATTGCAGGTCCTGAAAAGAAAAGCAGAGTAATCAGCGAAAACGAAAGAAAGCTTACCGCATACCATGAAGCGGGTCATGCTATTGTAGCACATGCTTTGCCTAATACTGATCCTGTACATCAGATAACCATCATCCCCAGAGGAAGAGCCGGTGGATTCACTATGATTCTTCCAAAGGAAGACAAGTATTACTCCACCAAGACCATTATGGAAGAGCAGATTATTCACCTGTTGGGTGGTAGAGTGGCAGAAAAACTTACTTTGGATGATATCAGCACAGGCGCCAGCAACGATATAGAAAGAGCTACGGAAATCGCCAGAGCCATGGTCACAAAGTATGGAATGAGCGAAAGAGTGGGTCCTGTAAATTACAGCTCCTCCGACGAAGTATTCTTAGGAAAAGACTTCTCTACCAGAAAGAACTTCTCCGAGGAGATGGCTTCTGAGATCGACGAAGAAATTAGAAATATCATAGAAAGTGCCTTTGGTAAAGCAGAGAAGATTTTGCAGGATAACATTGAGATCCTTCACAAGGTTGCAAAAGGGTTGTTAGAGCTTGAAACCTTGGATGGCGATCAGTTTGAAGCCCTTTATTCCGGTGCAAAGACCGTGGAAGAGCTTCAAGACGATATGCTTACTGCGGAAGAAGCTATAAAGGAGGCCAATGCCAGAGAAGCAGCTGAATTAGAACAAATTTTAGCATCTGAAAAAGAAGACGAAGAAGATGATGAATTTGAAGAGTCTGAGGAAGGTGAAGAAGGTGAGGAAGGTATAATCTCCATTGAGAAAAACACTTTAGAAAAAGAAGCTTCAGGGACTGACGGCGATATAGAAGAAGCTGAAGTGGATGAAGAGGAAGGTTCTGTTGATGAAAGTGACATAGAAGAAGAGGAGACTGAGGAAGAAGAACCTTCAGCCATAGAGAAAAAAAGTGAAAATATGATGAAGAAGAATGAAGAAAAGGGGGAAAACTAAAGTTTGAACCCGTAAGCCATACTGCGATAGTTATTTGAACAATAACTATCGCTTTTGCAAATGAAAAATATTGTATACAATTGAAATGTTTATTGAAAACTGAATTATTATAAGTTATATTAATGCTATATATTACCGCATTTTAAAATAAGGAGGAATTTGTATGAATAAGCTGGAGGAACTGCTCTCCAAAAAAGAACAGATCGCCCTTGGAGGTGGACAGAAGAGAATAGATGCGCAGCATGCGCAAGGAAAGCTTACTGCAAGAGAAAGAATGGACATTCTCTTTGATGAGGGTACTTTTGTGGAGATGGATGTTTTTGTTTCCCATAGATGCAATAATTTCGATATGGCTGAAAAACATGCACCGGGGGATGGTGTAGTAACCGGTTATGGAAATATCAATGGGAGACTGGCTTTTGCATATGCTCAGGACTTTACCGTGCTGGGAGGTTCTTTGGGAGAATACCATGCGGAAAAAATTGTAAAAGTTCAAGACATGGCGCTAAAAATGGGCGCTCCAATCATAGGATTAAATGACTCCGGTGGTGCGAGAATTCAGGAAGGTGTAACTGCCCTTTCAGGTTTTGGTAAGATTTTTTACAATAATACCATTTCCTCAGGTGTTATTCCACAGATTTCCGTTATTATGGGTCCTTGTGCAGGAGGTGCGGTATATTCCCCTGCTATTACAGACTTTATCTTTATGGTTGATAAAACCAGTCAGATGTTTATTACAGGACCTCAAGTTATAAAAACCGTAACAGGCGAAGACATTTCCGCAGAAGCCTTAGGAGGAGCTATGACCCACAATTCTCAAAGTGGGGTAGCACATTTTATGGCTAAAGATGATAAGCAAACCTTACTGGATGTAAGAGAATTGCTTTCCTATATGCCATCCAACAATTTGGAAAAGGCTCCTACTTCTGAGGTTTCAGATGAACCAAACAGGATTATTGCAGAATTTGCAGACATCATTCCGGATAATCCAAACAAGGCGTATGATATTTATGAAGTTATTAAAAAGATTGCTGACAATGGAAAATATTACGATGTAATGCCACATTATGCAAAAAATATGGTCACCTGCTTTATCAGGTTAAATGGAGAATCCATAGGAGTCATTGCCAACCAACCAAAGATTGCAGCAGGTTGTTTGGACATCAATGCTTCTGACAAAGCCGCACGTTTTATCAGAAGATGTGATGCCTTCAATATTCCTCTCCTTACCATTGAAGATGTTCCTGGATTCCTTCCCGGAGTAGGCCAGGAAACGGGTGGTATCATCAGACCCGGAGCAAAGATGCTTTACGCATATTGCGAAGCCACCGTTCCAAAGATTACATTAATCTTGAGGAAAGCTTACGGCGGTGCTTATATCGGAATGTGTAACAAGGAATTGGGTGCGGATTTAGTTCTGGCATGGCCAACAGCACAAATTGCCGTAATGGGTGCAGAAGGTGCTGCTAACATCGTATTCAGAAATGATATTAAAAATGCAGCGGATCCCGTTGCTAAACGTCAAGAAAAAGTGGCGGAATATGAAGAGAAATTTAACAATCCGTATAGAGCGGCAGAACTGGGATATGTGGATGATGTAATAGACCCCAGAACTTCCAGACAGAGAATTATTAGTGGTTTTGATATGCTGGCATCCAAGAGACAATCCTTGCCGGCCAAAAAGCACGGTAATATTCCACTATAAATTTGACCCTTAGGAGGTAATAATGGATAATTTAGGCTTAATGGATCGTTTCTCAGATCCAAAGTTGTATGAGCAATTAACAGTGGGTGAAAAGATTTCAGGCGCAATGATTACCACGTTAATGGGTATGGGAATCACCTTTGCAGTACTGATATTGCTTTGGGGTGTAATCGCATTAATGACTAAAATGTTAACTCAGCAGCAAAGTGCCCCAAAACCCGCTGTTTCAACAGCAAGCACTCAGGTGGTAAGTGCAGTGTCCCAAGCACCTGTAGCTGCTCCTGTAACAGGTAGTCAGGAAATGAACCCTGAATTGATAGCGGTTATTATGGCTGCTATAGCGGCGGGAGAAGGCAAAGAGTTTGCCAATCGCTTGGTAATTCGTAAGATTAACAGAGCTTCCGGTGATATCCCTGCGTGGGGTATGGCAGGAGCAAAGGATGCCATAGACAGCAGAAGACTATAAATGAGGGCTGCCGGATAACTCCGTTCCAAATGAGTAAGGAGTTATTCCGTGGATTAAAAATATTCAGTAAGCCCTGATTGGCTACATTTTTAAAGTTATAAAATGTTTGGAGGAAAATGAGATGAAAAAATATAACATTAATGTAAATGGAACAGTTTATGCAGTAGAAGTGGAAGAAGTGGGAGGAAGTACTACACCATCAGCTCCTGCTCCCGCCCCTGTTGTAGCTGCCCCTGTTGCCGCCGCTCCGGCTGCTGCTCCGGCTCCTGCCCCTGCTGCCGCTCCAGCTCCATCGGCACCTTCTGCCGGTGCTCAAAGAGTGGAATGCCCAATGCCCGGTACCATCTTAGACATTAAGGTCAATGTTGGAGATGCAGTAGCAGAAGGACAGATCTTGCTTATTTTAGAGGCCATGAAAATGGAAAACGAAATTACGGCTCCAAGTGCAGGAACAGTAGACAGCATTCCTGTTTCTAAAGGTGCTGCCGTTAATGCCGGAGATTTACTTGTTTCTTTAAAATAAGACAATTTAGTACAGAACGAAATTGATACAGTAAAAAGGCGATAAGACGCTCGAGTGTTGCAGTGGCTAAAATACATTACAATATTAAATATGATTTGCTGAAGATAGGCAGGAGGGATTATAGATGTTATTGGCATTTGATGTAGGGAATACCAACATTGTCTTGGGTGTTTTCAAAGGTGACAATTTAATTCAAAATTGGCGTTTGGAAACAGATACCAGAAAAAGTGCGGATGAATACGGAATGTTGATAAATCAACTTTTTGAATATGAAAAGCTAAATCCCAAAGAAGTGAAGGATATCATTATTTCTACAGTGGTTCCCTCCGTATTGTTTACTCTTCAGCATTTATCTTTAAAGTATTTTAATAAAAGACCTATAGTAGTAGATCATGATCTTAAGACAGGCCTTACTATAAAGTATGATAACCCAAAACAAGTGGGTGCTGACCGTATTGTCAATGCTGTAGCCGGTATGGCTAAATACGGCGGACCCCTTATTTTGGTGGACTTTGGAACCGCCACTACATTTTGTGCTCTTACCTCTAAAAGCGAATATTTGGGGGGAACCATAGCTCCGGGCTTGAAGATTTCCTCAGACGCCCTTTTTGAAAAAACAGCAAAACTACCAAGGGTAGATTTGGAAGAACCGGGACATGTGATTTGCACCAATACTCCCGAAAGCATGCAATCAGGTCTGGTTTATGGCCATATGGGTATGGTGGACTTCATCATAAAGAAGATGAAGGCAGAGCTATCTGAGGTCGATGGCACAGGTAGAGAACCCAAGGTGGTGGCAACAGGTGGCTTGGCCACCCTCATCGAACCCGGTATTAGCTGCATTGATGCCATTGACAAACTATTAACTTTAGAAGGTCTACAACTTATTTATGAAAAAAATCAATAAAATTGGAAATTTAGAGCCAGAAAATCCATTTTTTTTGGCTCCTTTAGCAGGGGTCACAGACTCCTCTTTTAGAAGAATCTGTAAGGAAGAAGGTGCCTCGTTAGTTTACTCAGAAATGGTAAGCGGCAAGGGACTTTATTTTAATGGTGAAAATTCAAAACGCCTATTAAAAATATACGATGAAGAAAAGCCGGTGGCTTTCCAGATTTTTGGATGTGAGCCGGATATTATAGCATTTACCGCAGAAAAATTGAGAAGCTGTGAGAATGTAATCTTAGACATCAACATGGGTTGCCCTGTGCCCAAGGTGGTAAAAAATGGAGAGGGATCCGCATTGCTGAAGAATCCTGAGTTAGTACATCGGCTAGTTAAAACAGCCGTGGAAAATGCCGGAAAGCCCGTAACTGCAAAGATAAGAATTGGATGGGATCATCAGACCATCAATGCAGTTGAGGTGGCGCAAGCCATTGAAGCGGCAGGAGGAAGTGCTGTGGCAGTTCATGGAAGAACCAGGGAACAGTACTATTCAGGCAAGGCAGATTGGTCCGTTATCAAGGAGGTAAAACAAAGAATTGGCATTCCTGTCATAGGCAACGGCGACATCTTTTCGGGGGAGGATGCAATGAGTATGCTAGAGGAAACGGGCTGTGACTTCGTCATGATTGCCAGAGGTGCCATGGGAAACCCTTGGATATTTAAAGAAGCTATTTCCTTATGGAAGGGAGAAGTGAAGCCTGAAAGCCCTACAATAGATATTAAAATGCATATTGTAAATAAACATTTTAATATGTTGATTGAAGAAAAGGGAGAAAATATTGCCGTCAGAGAAATGAGAAAGCATATTGGATGGTATCTAAAGGGTATCCCTGGAGCAACAGAAATTAGGCGAAAAATAAACCAAGCTAAGACATCCCGAGAGGTGCGTGAACTTTTCTTGACTTTGTAATTATAATACTTTATAATATTTCGCATGTACGAGCATAATATTTCAGTAACAGAATACTTATAATACAAAATATAGCAAATATGTAAAGGAGAAAAGCAATGACAGAGGAGATACTTTTAACGAAAGAAGGATACGAGAAAACTGTTGCAGAGCTGGACGAATTAATTACTGTTAGAAGAAAAGAAGTAGCGGAAAGAATCAAGGAGGCCATCTCTTACGGAGACATTTCCGAAAACTCTGAATATGATTCTGCCAAAAATGAGCAAGCTGAGTTAGAAGAGAGAATCAGTAAGCTAGAAAATATGGTGAGAAAAGCTAAAATCATAGATGAGAAAAACATGCCCAAGAATCAAGTGGCGATAGGATTAAAGGCGAAGGTAAAAGAACTTCAATCCGGAGAAATTATGGAATTCATTATTGTGGGCTCCGCAGAAGCAGATCCTTATGAGGGCAAGATTTCCAACGAATCTGCTGTGGGTTCAGGTCTTTTGGGAAAAAAAGTAGGAGAAGTTGCAGAAATTCAAGTTCCCGATGGAATAGTACAATATGAAGTAATGAAAATATCCAAGTAGAATACTACAAAGAAAGCCAATTAAAATGAGAAAGAGGGCCCAATGAGTACAGAAGAAAAAAACTTAAATATTGAGGAAGAAATTGAAATTTCGGAAGAAAGCTTAAATGAACTTCGGCAGATAAGAAGAGATAAATTAAAGAAGCTCCAAGAAGACGGTAGGAATCCATTTTTGACGGAAACTTGGGATGTAAAGAACTACAGTGAAAATATTAAAGAAAACTTTGAAGCCATGGAAGGACAAACCGTACAGTTGGCCGGTAGGATCATGGCCAAAAGGCAAATGGGAAAAGCTTCCTTCATTGATATTCAGGATAAAGAAGGTAGGATTCAGTGCTATGTGCGTCAAGATGCCATTACTCCTGAAGAGTATGAATACTTTATAACCTACGATATAGGCGATATTGTAGGGGTAGTGGGTGAAGTGTTTAGAACAAAGCATGGAGAAATATCCATAAAAGCTTCCGTTGTGAAGCTCCTAACAAAATCTCTTCAAATACTTCCTAACAAATTTCAAGGTTTAAAGGACACAGAGATCCGATATAGACAGCGATATGTAGATCTAATCATGAATCCCGATGTGAGAAACACCTTTATTTTGCGTTCCAAAATGATAAAAGAAATTAAAAAGTTTTTAGAGGGCAGGGGATTTTTAGAGGTGGATACACCCATTTTAACCACCATTGCCGGTGGAGCAAACGCCAGACCCTTTGTGACACATCACAACACTTTAGATATTGACATGCGTTTGAGAATTTCTAACGAATTATACTTAAAAAGGTTGATTGTAGGTGGATTTGACAGAGTTTACGAAATGGGCAAGATGTTCAGAAATGAAGGAATGGACAGAAACCATAACCCGGAGTTTACCTCCATGGAGCTTTATCAGGCATATGGAAATATGGAAGATATGATGGATATTACAGAAAACTGCGTGGCAACAGTAGCTCAAAACGTATTGGGAACTATGCAGATTGAGTATCAGGGCAAGCAGTTTGACTTGACACCTCCCTGGCAGAGACTTTCCATGCAGGATGCCGTAAAGAAATGGTTGGGAGAAGATTTTGATCTAATCAATACGGATGAAGAAGCCAGAGCTGTGGCAAAGAAACATCACATTGAAGATTATGAAAAGATGACTAGAGGTCATGTTATTTGTGCTTTATTTGAAGAATACTGCGAGGAATACTTGGACGGGCCTATCTTTATCACCGGGCACCCTGTAGAAGTATCTCCTTTGGCAAAGAGAGACCCCAAGGATCCACGTATTACCAGAAGGTTTGAGGCATATATCAATACTTGGGAAATCGCCAACGCGTTCTCAGAGCTTAACGACCCTATTGATCAACTACAGAGATTTAAGGATCAGCAGGCTGAGTTAGAGCACGGAAACGATGAAGCTCATCCTATGGATGAAGATTTCGTCAACGCGTTAGAAGTGGGTATGCCCCCTACAGGAGGACTGGGAATCGGTATTGATAGGGTAATCATCTTGTTGACCAACTCC
>CAYWVS010000098.1:0-8193 GCA_964461765.1 uncultured Anaerovorax sp. | reverse complement strand
AAGTAAAGGCAGAGGAAAATTTGCATGCCAAAAGTTTAAAATATTATATTGAAAAGTATAAACCGCAAGTAGCTTTTAGGGCCTCTATGTCGTCCTATAGGAAAGAGTCCACCTTTACCAATATCCCATTATACATGATTTGCTTGGAATGTTAAAGCATACCCAAGTTCTACTTTGGTTATGATTTAACAACTAAAAAATCCGACAATCCATCATTGGACAATCGGATTATTAAATATATGACCAATCGATGAGACACTAGCTGGCAGAGATTTTTTCATATAGCTAATTTCTCATTTAGCATGATTAAAATTTTGAAACTCCCGCATTACATTTTCTGCATACATGAAATTCAAGCTTTGTATTTTCCCAAAAAGGTTTTTCACCCAATAATAATCCATTACAGGTTTTGATGGCTTTTTCTGTTATAGTTAGCGGTAACTTTTCATCCAACGGTAACCACAATAGACCACAATCTCTTCTCCCGTAAATAAAACCTTGTTCCATCTCGGCTTCACAAAAAGGACACTGCATTTTTTTCACCTCACTTAATAAAAGTTTGTCACTGTATTAACTTTTGCCATATTTCATTAAAATGGTATGCCCAATTATATCACTTAAGTTTATTTAATAAAGTATTATAGATAAATTTTATTTTTTACATCCTCTTTACGTAGTTTATTTAAGGATTTTACATGTTTAAATTATACTTAGGGAAATAGATATAAAAGTGCAAAAGGAGACCTATATGAAAATTTCCAAAAAAACGATTTCCATGTGTATTATTCATATTTGCGTTTCATTTTTGTGCCTATTCTATTACTCAATAGTTGAAAAGAAAGATTTCATTCAGTATGTCCTTTCTTTTAACCCATTGCTCCCTATGATTCTTATTCCAATCGCGGTTTACATAATAGTAGGTTTTTTCCGAAGTGATTAATAAACTAAAAAATAATTTTCCGTTGTATTGACATTTGTTGTTTCCATATTATTTTTGATTATTTTAATTTCATTCTGACAGTAGTTCGATCATCACAATCTCAGGACGATCATTGATACGAATGGGCATAATACTATTTCCGATGCCACGGCTTACAACCATAGTGGTATTACTTTCGGAATAAGTTCCAGCATCATACTTTGGAAAGATTCCTTGATTTGGCGCTATTAATCCGCCTAAAAACGGAAAACGAACCTGACCGCCATGTGCATGACCACTCAATACCAAATCCATATTGTTGTTAACATACATCCCAAAGGCTTCAGGCCTATGGGATAAAAGGATTTTAAATACGTCAGTTGTTCCCATTTTTTGTAGCTTTGATGAAATGATTTCTTCAGATTTCATGTATATATATGAATTCCCAGCAAAACTGGGATCGTCTAAACCGATTATTTTAATAGACTGACCATCTCTTTCCAAAATAGTTGAAACATCTCGAAGAACTATAACACCAACATCTGTCAGTGTTTCCTCTAATTCTTGATAAGCATTCCCAAGCCGAGCTTCGTGATTACCAGTTATATAATAGCAAGGAGCCATATCAACAACTTGACTAATAAAGTTCACAGATACATCTATATCCGTGTGATTGGAATCCACAAGATCTCCTGTTATTACAACTATATCCGGTGATGACTTTTTCAACAAATTGATAAGGGTAGAATTTCCGTCCCCAAATTCTGCATTATGAAGGTCGGACACCTGTGCAATCCTATATCCTGAGAACTCCTTTGGTAGATGTGTACTGGATACCTTTATTTGAGTTAATCCCACAGTGATATTTCCCCAGATAACCCATATCAGTAAGATAAATATAATTACCAATAGAATCAACCATTTACGTTTTTTCTTCATTACTAAGCCTCACAATACGAAAAAAAATTGAATCTGCCTTTATAGATTAAGCAGGCTAATCTTCTATTTGCATTAATGTGTTCAAGAGAATTAGCCTGCCATCAGGTCCTGTCTTCTTGACCCCTCAACGCGCTGGTCATCAAGGGAGTAAGAAAGCTTGAGTATTAAAAGGAGTCAGTTATCTAAGCGTTTGAAAATTTTATTCGTAATTTTTACTGAAAATATTTTAGTACGAAATCAGGAATATTTCCTTCATTTAACTCAAAATAGATTGTACGATTGGGGTCATACTCTTTCGCTTGCGAGTAAGCCATATCCGCTGTCTCAGGATATCCTGCTTCTGCAATGGCCATCTCCCTATATTTCATATATTCCTCATACTTCATATCTTCGATCATAGCGGCATCATTTTTGAATGCACCTTTCAAGAAAATCGTTCCCACATAATAATCATTTTCGTTTAAAATAGAGCACTCGTAAGTGTTTAAGATCTTTTCAATTTGATTTTTATCAGTGATTTTCATTGTTTTATTAGGTTTTGATTTTATATCCTCAATTGCATTTTCATCAATCACTCTTTTTGCCGATTGCGTCTCCAAAGCAGTGACATGAGAGATTTCAATATGATCCACATCATCAGGAGTAACTAACAAGTTTTTCTCGTATTGTCTAGCCTCTATCCACATTATGGTATTTTTATAAGTTCGTGGTATGGGAAGATTAAACTGCCCTAATGTACTTTTTCCACCCCGGTCAGGATCTTTGTAATGAAACACGATTTGTGAATTGCAGTAAGGATTGACATAACTCATCATCTCCTCAAATGTACTTGCTTTAAAATCCTTATCTACATTGTCTAAAAACTCTTGGAATTCCTTTGGTGACAGAGAAATTTCAGAACTATGATTTGTACTGGCAGTGGGAGCTAAGCTAATGCTGTCGATCTTTTCATAACCACTATTTTCAAATAGGAATTGATTCTTAAATTCAGAGGATTCAAAAATCAATTTTAAATAAGGACTTTCTTCAGCAAACATTTGATCCGTGCGATAAGCTCTTTTCATGACTCGGTTTTTACCTAAAGTGTAAGCAAAGGTAAAATAATTCTTCCTATAGTTAGGTTCCTCGGGAGCAGGAGTGAATTCATCGGAAAACCTTTCCTGATTCTCTAGTATAGAGCGTTGAAATGCAGTGAGGGCAGCGATATTCTCCCTTTCCTTTAAGGTTATCTCGTTGCTGTAGTTGTTGCTAGTAAACCCTATGGCGCTGTTAAATAGGGTTTGAGTTAGATATACGCTTTTAACGGAGTCTAAGCTGGGTATACGCTTTGTATAGCCCGTTAAATCAAATTGGAAGCAGCTGATAAACAGTGCGGCAATTACGCAATAAATAGATAGATCTCTGAAGCTCTTTTTATTGAAAATTCGGGGTGTTTTTTTCACCATCATCTGAGCTAAGGCAAAGAAGATCAACCCACCGGCCACAAATCCGGCATACATGTAAAAGCTACGGCTAAACTGACCTTGGTAATAAAGGGTAATGAAGAAGAAGCCCATACCCGTCATTCCTAAAAAAGCGATAATATAGGAGATCACGGGATGCATGAAGGGAAATACCAGCGAATCTCCGGCTTTTTCCAATTTTCTTTTGGTGTAAAGGAAGTAGGATAAGAGCAAGAGGCATAGTGAAACTATAAGATAAATGATGATAAAAACAAGCGTAAATTTGTCCACGACAAAAACTTTTAGGTAAGGGGATAGGTTTAATCCCAATTCCATAAAATCCTTAGATGGTGTAAATCCAAACAAGAACATTTGGCAATATCCTAAAAACACCGCATACAATGCAGGTATTATGAAGTTAAACATACCGGCCATTGCAAAATGCATGGGGATATTACCTGAAACCAAACCTGCAAATACGGAGATGCTGTAGACGAAGAAAATAATTACTAAGGATTCTACCATCCAATTTCCAATACTGCTTCTGGAAAAAAAGTCTATTTGTTCCATGGTTAATGCTTGGCTATTAAATAATACAGGTTTGCTGATCATCAGTAGAATTAATCCGTTTAGCAAAAAAGGTAATGTGACCAGTAATAACCCTGACAAAACGTTGGTTTGAAAGAGTTTTGCTCGGGAAAAGGGCATGGAATGCATGGTAGAAACAGAAGCGGATGCGTGCAAATAACGAAAGACCACTACGGCCGCCAATACGGGGAATATTCCATGAGCTATCATAAAGAAGGGCTGATGATTTACCATAGACATTCTGATGTAAGACCAAAGGTCATCCAGATGGCTATAGGACATCAACACGGGAAACGTAAAGGAAAAAAAGTATGTTAAGAAAGACAATACGGGGATTGCCCAAAATCTTCTCAGGTTTTCCTTAATCAAAGGTGTGGATATGTTAAAATAAGATACTTTCAAGTTCACTGTTGCCACCTCCTAATTCATAAATAAAGATTTCTTCTAAAGATAGAGGTAAAAGATCAAACAATACTGGATTCTTTTCCTCGATGATGGATTCCACCACTTCTTTTTTATTTCTCACAATGAGTAAATCTACAGTTCCCCGAGATTCCTTATGGAGCACCTGTAGCCCTTGGTAGGGATTGTTATCTTCGGATTCGTTGCTATCCTTCTTTTCAGAAAAACCGGCTTTAAAAGCCACCTGCACTTTATGAATGTCAGATTTCAATTCGTCTAAATCTCGTTCCAAAATCATCTCACCTTTGGAAAGAATGCCGATGGAGTCACAAATGCCTTCCAGTTCTCTCAGGTTGTGAGAGGAAACCAATACGGTCATTTCTCTCTCTGCCACGTCTTCTACAATCCATTTCCAAACCAATTTACGGATAATCGGATCCAGACCGTCTATGGGTTCATCCAATATCAAGTAATCCGGCATGGTACACATGGTTAAAATAAAAGCTGCCTGTTTTTGCATACCTTTGGAAAACTTTGAGAGCTTTCTTTTTTCGTCTAATTGGAATTGTTTTACCATTTGGTCATACCGCTCAGCGTTCCAACCCGGGTAAATGGATTTATAAAATTTAGCGGACTCCTTCAGATTGTATGTGGCAAAGAAATATAAATCATCAGGAATGTAACCCATTTTTTCTTTTAAGCTTATATTTTCAAATATGGGTTGATCCTCTATCAACACAGCACCGCTATCAGGCTTTAAAATTCCGGTAATATGCTTGATTACGGTGGTTTTACCGGCTCCATTGGTACCCACTAGCCCATAGATGGACCCTTTTTTTACGTGAATATTCAAACTGGATAAGGCATGATGATTCTCAAAATATTTATTTACATCTGCTACTTGTATCACTTTGTCATACCCCTTTCTTTGATGGTCTTGTGAATCATGTCTTCAATTTCTTCTATGGGAAGACCCAAATAAAATAATTCGTTGATTATGTTTTTTAATTTTAACTCTATTTCACTGATTTTTTTACTATCAATTTTTAAGTCCTCTAACTTGGAAGCGAAGGTTCCCAATCCGGAAACTGAATAGACGTATCCTTCATATTCCAGCTCTCGGTATGCTTTTTGAATGGTATTGGGATTTACGGTCAAATCCTTGGATAAGTCGCGTACAGAGGGCAACTTTTCCTCGGCGCCTATGATGCCAGTTAAAATCAAGTCCTTCATATTGTCTACTACCTGCTGATAAATCGATTTTCGACTCTTTAAATCCAATTGAAACATGGTGGCTCCTTTCTATATGATTTATATGTGTTAAGTGTACTATGGCTAATAGTACACTGTCAAGTAAAAATTGATGATTTTTTAGGAAAATTATAATAACAAAGTTAGTAACATGAATCTACGATTAATGTTACTAATATCCCAATTAATAATAATAAATTTTATTAATATAAATACACTTTCATAAAAATTTTATAACTGCAAGATATCTAAAGATTTTTAAAAAAGATGATTCAATAAGATCATTTAAAAATTTATTTTTAGAATATTATTTTAACAAAATCTATTAAGTCTCGTTGACAATGTAGGAAAAATAATATATTAATATACGTAGAAATTAAATGTTAAGGAAGTGTTAAAATGATAAATTCTTTTAGTAAAAAAAAGAATTCTAGAAATAAGATTGATGTTTATAGCCATTTAAAAAATGCTATTCAATTTCTAGAATTAAAACCGGGAGTGTCAATCAATGAGACAGAGTTAGCCAATGGTTTAGGTGTATCTAGAACTCCTATACGGGAAGCTTTGATACGGTTGGCTGATGAGGGGCTAATCGAAATATATCCACAACGAGGAACTTACGTTTCGAAGATTGATCTTGCTTTATGCAAAGAGATGGCCTACATGCGCCATGTGCTTGAAACAGAAATATGTCTTGATTTATGCAAAAAAAAAGTAAAAGTAAGTGATTTTGTGGAGGAAAAACTAGCTCTAATGCAACTGGCTGTAAAAAAAGGAGATTGCAAGTCCTATATCATGAGAGATGATGATTTTCATCGAGCAATCTTTGCTTGCTCCAATCATGAGATGATTTGGAATGTATTAGCTAACACACGAGCACATTATATCAGAATCCTGATGTTGGACATGATGTTACCAGATAGCCTGGATGACTCATTTAAGGAACATTTGATTATAATAAATTCAATTGAAACGGGGAATGCAAAAGAGTTAAAAAAAATATTGAATATTCACCATGATCATCAAAAAATGAAAAGGGAAAGCCAAATAAGAGAAAAATATTTCGAGTATTTCATTTAAGAAGAGTTGAAATATTCAGAAAAATATCCTTGACATTTATATACTAATATATTAATATATAAATGTCAAGGATATTTTTTAATGCTAAAGAGGGAGGAAACATTATGTATATTTCAAAAGAATGCATTGTAAGTGGTTATAACGAATTTATCAACATTGATTCACCAGAGGGAAAATTGGCTATGATGGATGTTGGTTTAATTGTGCTTAATCCAGGTGAAAAAATTACTTTTGATGAAGAGGATAAGGAAGTGGCAATCTTATTACTCGAGGGAAAAGTAAACTTCATCTATCTCAATCAATGTATTGAAGCAAACCGTGAAAACCCTTTTGATTGTTTGCCCTGGTGCTTACATACATCAAAAGGAATAAATTCAGAAATCATAGCAATAGAACATAGCGAATTATACGTGCAGAAGACAGTAAACCAGAATTCCTTCGAAACTAAATTATACACTCCCCAACAAATTCAAATACAAAAATTAGGTGATAAGGGAGAGCTTCAAGGGAAAATGCGACGTAATATTCGAACGGTCTTTGATTATGAAAATGCCCCTTATTCAAATATGGTATTGGGAGAAGTGGTAAATTTCCCGGGACTATGGTCTAGCTATCCTCCCCATCATCACCCACAACCTGAAGTATATTTTTATCGCTATGATAAACCCCAGGGTTTTGGAGCAGGATTTACTAATGGAAAGGTGTATGAAACCCATCATAATGGACTGCTTTTAATAACTGACAAATTTCATTCACAGACGGCAGCACCTGGATACGTTTTATGTTATGTTTGGGGAATTCGACATATTGATGGAAATCCTTGGAGAAAAACTAGAATTGATGATTTGGAGCATACTTGGATGTTAGAACCAAATGCAAACATTTGGTGTGAAAAAGAAGAAAAGAAGGGGGAAGTCGATTCATAAGAGGATCCAGCAAAGGGATAAAGCCATAACAAATTCAGTTTGGAAAGGATAGACATTTATAAGGTAAACATTTTAATTTTCGTAAGGAGAAGTGTTTTGGAGGTATCAATTGTCATAAAGTATTATGGGAGATATAGAAAAATAACAGGTCTCAATGAAGAAAAAATCACAGTAAGCTCAAACATAAAAGACAGCAGTGAGGCTATTACAAGGTATTTATCTGAAAAATATGCTATATGTCCACCATATAGTTTACTGGTTGGCAAGGTACATATGAGAAAAGCTATTAAAGATAATATAAAATTAAATGATGGTGAAGTAATAATACTATTACCGTTTTTATCAGGAGGTTAAATTAAAATGAAAGGTTATACTGGAAAAATATTACACGTTAATCTGACCACAGAAGAATTTATCATTGAGGAACCAAATGAAAATTTTTATAGAACCTATATTGGCGGCAGTTTGTTAGGCTCTTATTATGTAATGAACAAAATGAAAAAAGGAACAGATCCTTTCAGTGAAGAGTCAGTCCTCGTCTTTTCGGTGGGCCCTATCGCCGGCTCAAATATCAGTGGGGCTGCAAGGCATTGTGTCACTGGAAAGTCTCCTCAAACCGGGGGTATTATGGCATCAGAGGCAGGAG
>CAYWVS010000097.1:0-8499 GCA_964461765.1 uncultured Anaerovorax sp. | reverse complement strand
GCATAGGTAGAACCCCCTTCCTTTTCACCTTGATAAAACCTGTAGGTTTTTCCCTTCTCCGGATCCCCTATGGCAAAATCTATATCGATGGTTTGGTTAAAGGTGTACCCCTCACGATTGGCTGAAGTAGTATAGTCTACGGTTTCATCCACTTGAAATTCCCAATACTCAACTTTGCTCTCAGGACATTTCCACCCGTTTCTCATGAATTTAATTTCATTTTCAATGACCTTTTGATATTTAAGAGCACTGAATTTTTTTATAAGAGTGCGCCTATAAATTTCAGGTGCATCAGAAATTTTCTCAACAATGATGGTAATATCATTTGCATCCGGTCCTGAAGTTCCTTCAACAGGTTTTGTAGTTACAGGTCTTGGTCCAAATTCATAATATATATCCTTACCAATATACCAACCCGTTACATTGGAATAACTTACTCTTTCCCCGGTTTCTTCTATATTATAGACTCGACGGTCTATATTCATCATCTGCCTAGGCGAACGAATATCTATCACCTTTGTGGCAGCCGGAGTCACTGTGGAAATAGTCACTTTTTTGGCAAACATAGGATTAAAGTAGGTGGCACTGCCTGAAGTCTTACCTACCAATACGTTTCGCTTTGTAGGATCAGTGGATGCAGAGGCACTAATCTTGATGGGAGTAATACCCTTATCACCTATATGATCTGCTGTGATAAAAGCTTGAGTCTCTTCATGGGTTAATTTTATTACTCGTCTACCATCGTAAACAATGCTAGATCTGCTAACGATGGCAGCCGTTTCAGCATCCCCAAAGAAAATGTCAAAGCTTTCATTAGATACTAGGTCTATCAAGTATCCTTCCTCTACCACTGTTAAGTCTTCGTTATATTTTAGGGCATCAATCACAATCCCCTCTTCCAAGTTATAGTAGTATCCAAAAGTTCCATCAGAATACTGCTCATAATATTTAAGAGCATTGTTTAAAACCGGCCAATCAAAGTAATGATTCATATCCTTTAGCTTAGGAAAAGGATATGCCATTCCATTGCATAAAACTGTATCTTTTGTGGTATCAAGCCCTGCAGCTTCCCATTGGAACTCATCCACAAGTACATTGATTAAGCTTCCAGGATCCTTATACTCCCCCTGCTTTGGATCGCTTTGAGAGCCGTTGTTATACCCTGCAGAGAAAAGATAATAAATCTTGGCACCTGCTTCTCCAAGACCTACAGTAGCATAATTTCCAGGTCCTACCGCTGTGGAATAGGAATGAGATAAGCTACCTTGGTTCGCACCAACTAAACCTCCCTGGTTCATCCCTGACAGTATGGGTGTAGCATATAATCCTGTAGAAACATCTCGATAGGTAGAGTTAAAGTATACATGGGTTATAGTTCCTGCATTGAGACCTACTACCCCTCCTGCATTGGTAATTGCAGATCCGCTAATGATGGCATCGGAAACTTGGCAATGCTCTACTAATCCACTGTTTTTGCCTGTTAATGCCCCTGCATTACTTCCACCCTTAATCTTTGTATTAAGTACTGCCAAATTATGGATTTTACCTGCTGTCCCCACTTCTTTAAAGGCGCCAAATCCACAGTTGATATTTTTGATGTAACAATTACCACCGTTATACTGACCTGTAAATACGCCATTCACTGCCGCTTTGTCATCCGTATAGGTAATCTGACCCATACCGCTTCCTGGGACTACCTCAAACTTATTGGAATCGTTGACGGTAACTGTAACAGTTCTGTAGTATAAGCTATAGTCTACATTTAACTCCTGAATATAGTTTTTATTCAAAGCTTTATCTATATTATTAAAATGACGTGGAGAACGAATCTTAAAATCATCCGGGATACCTCGGCTTACCGAATCCCCAAAGTTGGGATTAAAGGTATCATTTACCACCATTCCGCCTCCAACCTTTTTAAAGGAGAGGTTAACATCTTTCCCGTCAGCACTTTTACTCTCTATAACATCATTATTTAGGAAAAGTCTAAACAGGGTCACCATTTCTCCATCTATTTCCGTTTCGAATGTAACGGGAGGTTTCATCTTGGTCAAATCCGACCCAATCCATTCCCATGTAGGATTGATGGGATTGTTTCCCCTATCCCTCAATACCCATTTTGTATCTTTTATAGTCAATTCATATTCTCGACTATAAGAGAAGTCAATATAGTATCCATCGTTCTTTACAATTTTGTCGCTACCCGTCACAGCCAAGGGCTCTTTTTCACTTAAAGAGAATCCCCAGGTATTATCGGTATACAGTTCATAATACCCAAATTTACCATTGGCAGGTATAGAATTATCCTTAATGTCCTCCCACGGGATATTTTTATCAGTTCTTCCTAATACCGCTTGAGGATTTAATTTTAATTGAGGATAAGGGTAGTACTCATTTGTCGGGGTATTTTGATTATAAGGGTCTCCTGCTTTCCAAGTAGCCAAAAACCCACCCAAAATGCCTTCCACATAGACTTTACAAAGAGCTTCCTTTGACTTCCCTTCTCCCAATTTTGTACCAAAAAATTCGTCTTGGCTCTCAATGAAATAACTATTTGAAGGGAAATTTCCTGCACCTACAATAGCACCGGAAGTGGAAACCCCCTCTTCATAAACTGCCACATAGTTGGTGTGATATGTTCCATTTATAGTGCCTTCATTCTCTCCTGCAATTCCACCCAAAGTAGCAATCCCCGACAGGGTAGTAAAATGCGGATCAACGGACAACCATCTGTCAACACCTTCTATTTCCACCGTAACACTTTCAATATTCACTCTAGCATTATTGTAGCTGCTCATAATTTTACCATTCGCTCCTACACTTCCTGCCAGTCCGCCGATATTACCCTTTGAAGATTTTACATATCCCGTTTCAGGGTTCTTGGTTACACGATCCGTAGCATCATAGTAGCCACCGTTAAAGGAGCGATCTAACGTTCCCTCTAACCGACCTACAAGTCCTCCTACATTGTTACCGGAATCGCTGGCTGCTGTACCTAATAGCTCAACATTTGAAAATCCATTGCTATAAAGAATTCTGCCTCCATTTCTTACTAACCCTGCTAAAGCACCTACATTACCGCCATTTGAAGATTTGATTTTAGCTTCCCTCAGGGAAACTTTATTCAATTCACCACCATCTACGATTCCGAACATGCCTGTATTTTTAATTCCGGTAGGATCTTTAATCTTCAAATTTTTAATAAATTTAAATTCTCCCAAGTATGTGGCTTTAAAGGCACCTTCACTGGCTATAGTTGCTGAATATTCCACACTTAAAGGCGCTAAATCAACATCGTTTCCTCTATAATCTTTTACCTCTATATCGTTAGTTTGATTATAAGTAACTCCCTCCAATTTATATCGAATATTGTTTAAGTGTCGTGTATCCTTTACACCATAACGTGGATTTAAAAAGTTGGTTACACTAGCGAAATGAGAGTGTGCTTCCTCGGAAGTTTCCGTTCTTCCTGATTCAACTTCCGTTAATCTTACAGAAATCATCTGTGGTATAATTTTGTATTTTACCCCTATGGAGTTTCTCATATCTCTATAATTGGTGGTTCCACTATCTACTATATCCAAAACCCAAATAATACGAGTATAATTTCCAAATTCAGGTACTTCATCATTATAAGACTCCGTTAAGTTCACCTTATAAGCAATATCTTTGGTGGATATAAAATTAATTGGAGAACCAATAGCACCTGCAACGTCAGAGCTACTGGATAGAGCAAGGTCATTGGTACTGATTATGGGTAAAGCATTTCCATCCTTACTTTTTAAGGGATTCCCATCCTTATCAAGTAATTCCAAAGTATATTCCTTTGTAGAAATAGAAGGATTTGGGATATATGCTTCTACATAGAGAAGATTTTCATAACCACTTAAACTACCCATATCCTTTAAAGGAGTTTCGGCAGCATCATGTAGAAAAACTTTTAAAGGAATGGTTTCCGGAGCCACCTCACTGGTTGTTGGAACCCCATAGTACCCCTGCTTCTTTGCGCGAAGAGATCCGGAATTACGCTCAATGAGATTTCCTCTATCTCTTAAGCGTGCAGTATCTTCGTCATAGCTCCAGTTGTCAGAGTCTATATCCTCACTGTAAAAAGCTGACTTTACCACACCGGTTTTTATATTAAATTCTATACAGATGGATTGTTCCAATACCGTCTTATCAATTAAGTGATTTTTAAGAAATTCTTTTAGAAAATCCCCCGTGCCATTTTCAAGTGTAATATATCGAATATACTTTCGATTAATACTATCCCCATCTGCATCACTTATATTTTGCAGTACCGAATCATCTTTTACCTCAGAGCTGCTAATAAAGCTTTCCAAATTTCCGTTTACTTTTATATTTGTCAAACTGCTTTGTGCTGCTAAAAAAATGGTTCTGGCAATGTTGTTTCTGTTCATCTGCTTTCCTGTTTCTACAAATGCAAAAACTGAGGGAACTGCAATGAGGGTTATTATAGCCAAGATAATCACTACCGCCATTACTTCAACGAGAGTATAACCTTTTTTCCCATATAATTTATGTGGGTTGCAAATTTTTACCATGGTCATTTCACCTATTACATCAATATTTAAAAGTATTTTATTTAGGAAAAGTTTAACATATTAAATTTTATTCATCAATAGAAAAAAGCAAATATTTAAAAATATTAAATATTTGCTTTAATTTAAAATTTATAAATGTCTAACCATAGATATTTTTTCAACTAATATTTGGTCTAATCCTATAGATTGACTTACTCTGCTGATAAAAGCTCCGTCAATTTTTCCATCGCCGCCGTTTCTTTTATTGCACAGTCCTTTAATACTGTTTTTTGGGATTCTATGGCCGTGTTGTAAATATTAATGGCTTCAATGACATTTACCTCCTCAGCATCGTAATTGTCCATCAACATTCTAGTAGCTATTTCTACATTTGCAGGGGTAAACATTTTCCCCGTTCCCCAAAATAGATTGTTTTTGTTTTCTTCTCCAAAGAACATATCATTTTGTTTCGCAATAACCTCCGGACTGAAGTACATGTTATACCATTCCAAAACATTGTTAATTTGCCATGCGTATTCATCCACAGCAGTAATCACATCTCCTGCTTCTAAGCTTTTTAGGGTTTCTCGTATAAGCATAATATTTTCCTGTGGTGCCTCATGAGGAACGATGGGTCTTTCATACATCAGCCCCAACAGATGATCCTGAGCATACTTAAACATGCTCAAAGACTTTTTATTCATAGCAACTGCATCTTTTCTCATGTCAACTAGCTCTTCTTCACTGGCATCTAAATTCTTTGCCTCTACGTAGGCTCGATTAAATTCTACCAAGGATTGATAGTGAGCATCTGCCACCACACCCAACTCTTTTAACGCCTTTTTGTAGGCTTCCAGATCAATTCCTGCTTCTGTAAACAGTTCATCATTGATATCCTTGCCGATTCTATCAAATTGTGCCTTGAAGTTTAAAGGTAAAACAGGTGTTTTATCAGTGTAAATGGCGTAAGAGCCATACAGCTTGATATTAAAATCCATTACATTAGCATTGTAAGTCCCGGGATCATCAAACTGAGAATGATATCTTTCGATATAGAAGTCAAAGGGTGTTTCCATATCCTCTTTTAATAAAAATCCGTTAACAGTAGATGGCACCCCTGCCACATAATAGGAAAAATCGTCGGAGTAAGTATATGTCTGATATCCTTCCGTCTTAATTCCATCAGGGAAACAGTTATCGGGTTTGGGGGCTAATCCACTTTCATTGATGAAATAATCTATGGAACTGAAAAGCTCCGGTGCGGAATACATGGAAGTGTAGGTATCAAACTCGTATGCTGGCAACTCAAAGTTAATAAAGGTAAGGATGTTTCCTACCCATTCCGGATGTGCCTCATAAATCATTCTCCAAGCACCTACCGTCCAGTCAAACAAGGTGTTGCTGGAACCCCACTCCTCTGCTCCGTGAAGGATAAAGACAATGTCGTTGTCAGGTTCATATTCGGATTCTATCATAGCTTTTGCCATAGCCAAGGTCAGACCAACAGCGCAGTTATCATCTTGGAATCCATTAAAATACATATCGTAATGGCCTCCCACTGCAATGATTTGATCAGACTCGCCTTTTCCTTTGATCTTGCCTACGATGTTATAGCTCGTTCCACCAGACTGTACTACATTGTCAACTTTTAAGTTAGCATAAACCTTTCCTTCATTTAATTTATCTTTTATGGCATTGGCATCCTTCATGCTGATGCTCAAGGTTGGGATGGCTGTGGGTCCGCAAATATCCTGACAGTTTAAAGCTTCATCGTTGATTTGTGCAAATCCACCAGTATTGGCACTAAGAATTGCAACTGCTCCCTGAAGCTCTGCCTCCAACATTGGGTAAGTAATCCACCAATCCGCCCTTTGGTCGATATCCACCAGAACAATCTTACCGGTCGCATCTACTTCCGCATAATCGCTCGCAGTGCCTTTACCGGCATAAACGATTTCTGCATCAATTCCTCCTGCTACAGTTCCGGCAGTGGCGTAAGAGTGGGGTTTAATAGGAACATCCATCCCCTTTACTGTCAGGGTAGCATCGTTAAACTGCCATTTATCCACGTTAACGCCTACTTTTTCAACCCCTGTTAATCCTATTTTATTCATTTCTTCAAAGAGGTAATCTGCCGCTGCATGTTCTGCATCGCTACCTGCCGTTCTTGTACCTAAAGAGGAAGATCGAAATTTTTCATTCTCCGAAAGCTCTAAAGCAATGTTATAGGCATATTCTTGATCTACTTTTTCAATGAAGGCATCTCTCATGGCCATGGCATCCACATCCCAAGTAACAGTCTCCCCCTTTGAGCTACACCCACCCAATAAGGAGAGGGATAGCACTGATACCAAAAGGAAAGATAGTGCCTTTCGTTTCTTGCTTATTCTATTTTTCTTTTTATCCGTATAGCCTCCATCATAATTGCCGCTGTTGAAGATTCTTAATATTTTCATTTTAACCTCCTATTGTTTAAACTAGTACCATTTTTTATTGCTATTGGATTTTTAGTTGATGTCATTTGAATTATTATCAATTAAATATGTGAATAGATTATATATGAATTACAGTCTATTTTCAATCTAAAAATCACGAATATTACAAAATTATTACTGAGATAGTGGGGAGTGAGCAAGTAACCTGAAACAACCATGGGGATTTAACCGTAACCTGAAACAACCATGGGGTTTTAACCGTAATGTCAATAGCCTTTTCATGCCAATAACCTTTTCATTGATAGATCTGTGTCCTTTTGCTATAATAAAATTAAGTTAGATTAGATTATAAGCATTTGTTAATACATAAATTTAATTGATTAAACAACGATATTTTAAAAAGTAAAGCTTGTAGATTTTCAAAAATAACAGTGGATTAAAATAACTTTGCTAATAGTGAATTAAGATGACTTTGCTAAAAGAATACAAACAAGTTAAAGAAAGCGAATTGAGGTTTAAATAAATGACGCTACAATCAAGAACACAGATAGAAATACTGATTACAGATATCAGCAACGAAGGGCACGGCATCGGTAAAAATGACGGTATGGCATTCTTTATCCCCTACACCTTGCCGGGGGATTATGTAAAGGCAGAAGTGCTGAAGCAGAAGAAAAATTATGGAATAGGACGACTTGTAGAAATACTCCAACCCTCAAAGGGTCGGATAGAAAGCGCCTGCCCTCTCAGCGAAGACTGTGGAGGCTGTCAGTTGCAAGGCTTTAAATATGAAAGCCAACTGGCATGGAAGGAAAATTTAGTTCGTGATAAGTTCATTCGTCTTGCCAAAATCGATGCACCTCCCCTATCACCCATCCTAGGTATGGACAACCCTTACTATTATAGAAACAAAGCCCAGATGCCAGTACAATATAAAGACTCAAATATCAAAGTCGGTTTTTATGGTGAAAAAAGTCGGGAAATTGTAGATTGCTCAAGTTGTCTTTTGCAAAGTGAACCTGCCATGGTCCTTGCTCAAGTCCTCCGAGAATTTCTCTGTGAGGAAATGGTCAATGGTCTTAATGCCCTTAAAAAGTCAAACTCTTCCCACCAAAGATCAAACCCTTTAGAGTCTATTCGCCATCTCATAGTGCTTACAGCCTACCACACCGGAGAGGTCATGGCTATCTTGGTTGCTGATGGAAAGGAAATTCCAAATATGGAAAAACTGGTAACCATGATGGATGATAGAATATATGAGCTACCCCCTCGTTTTGACAGCATAACCTACAGCCTGGAGAGCGTTATCCTCAATGAAATAGATTCAAAAAAAGGAATGCGAGGCACTGGTAAATGCCACACTATCGCAGGGAAACCAACCATTACAGACACCTTAGGAAATCTGAAATTTGAAATCTCTCCTTTCAGCTTTTATCAGGTGAACCCTATTCAAACCGAGGGATTGTATGATAAGGTAAAGGAATACGCCCAATTGACAGGTCGAGAAACTGTTTTGGATT
>CAYWVS010000096.1:0-8520 GCA_964461765.1 uncultured Anaerovorax sp. | reverse complement strand
ACCAAATTTCCTCTGTGGTGCAGACCAACTCAGCCACCAGCGAAGAAAGCGCTGCAGCAAGTGAGGAATTATCTTCCCAAGCAACTCTTATGAGGGAGTTGGTAAGCAAATTTAGAATAAATCAATCAATGAATTATTAGAACCACCCAAGCTAAAAGTTACATAAAAAAAGAATTGAAAATGTAAAATATCTGAGTTAAAAGATTTCCCGTTGTTGATTGTTCTCTAATAATTAACAAAATAAACATTAAAGTAAAAAGAGTAGTGATAAACTGCTCTTTTTACTTTTAAAAACAATGAATAAAATTTGTTAATTGAAATATAGGCCATTCCTGAAGTACCCTGGCATTAGTTGACTGCCGGGTAATCTCCATAATATAAGACTTACCTTTTTTAAGGTCACCCCTTGAGGGCGACCTTCCGAAAGTAAAACTTAAACCTCATAACCTTCCTCGCTGATAGCATCTTTAATGCTGCCAACAGAGACGCTTTCTTCATGAGTAACCGTTACGGATTTACCTTCCAAATCCACTTCCACATTGGAAACACCATCAATTTCTAAGACAGCGTTTTTTACTGCATTTTCACAGTGAGAGCAAGACATGCCCTCTACATTTAACTTAGTTTGCATAAAACCTCCTATTATTTTTATCTATCTGCCTTAAACCCTTTGAGCCTTAGAGCATTGGAAAGCACTGAAACACTGGAAAGGCTCATGGCGGCAGCCGCAAGTATGGGGGAAAGCAAGGGTCCACCAAAGATGTGAAGAAGCCCTGCTGCTACGGGTATTCCTGCCACATTATATCCGAAAGCCCAAAAAAGATTTTGTTTTATATTTCGGATTGTAGCTTTTGACAGGGCAATGGCTGTGGGTACATCCCCTAAATCGCTGTGAATGAGTACAATATCCGCACTCTCCATAGCCACGTCAGTACCACTTCCAATGGCGATTCCTATGTCGGCTTGGGCAAGAGCGGGAGCATCATTGATACCGTCCCCAACCATAGCCACTTTCTTACCTTCTGCCTGAAGCTTTTTTACCTCATTCACCTTATCCTGAGGCAAAACCTCGGACAGCACTCGTGTAATGCCCACTTGCTTTGCAATTGCTTCCGCAGTTCGTTTGTTGTCCCCAGTGATCATTGCCACCTCCATGCCCATGTCAGTAAGTCTTTTAATGGCTTTGGCACTGCTTGGTTTAACCACATCGGCAACGGCTATGAGCCCAACAAGTTTACCGTCTATGGACATAAATATGGGGGTTTTTCCCTCCCCTGCCAATCTATCACTGTCCTCTTGTAGATCCTCGGCAGCAAGTCTGCCCACAAAGATTTCCTTCCTATCTATTGTACATTTTATACCTTTTCCCGTGATGCTGTCAAAGTCTTTCATTGGTAAAAGTTCACCGTCAAAGCCTTTCACTATGGCTTGACCTAATGGGTGCTCGCTACCCTTTTCGGCAGAAGCTGCCAGCTGCAATAATTCCTCTTTATCAAATCCCTTTGTTGTAACTACATCTGTAACCGTGGGCTTTCCCTCGGTAATGGTACCTGTCTTATCAAATACAATGGTCTGTACTTTATGTGTGGTTTCCAGGGCTTCACCCCCTTTGATCAATATGCCGTTCTCAGCTCCCTTACCCGTTCCCACCATAATAGCCGTGGGAGTCGCCAACCCCAAGGCACAAGGACAGGCAATTACAAGTACTGAAATAAATGTGGTCAGGGCAAAGTTAAAGTCCTGGGTGGCTAAATACCAACCTCCGGAGGCAATAACAGCAATGCCGAACACGATGGGCACAAAGTAACCCGATACCACATCGGCAAGCTGTGCAATGGGAGCTTTACTGCCCTGAGCATCCTCCACCAACTTGATAATTTGTGCTAAAGCCGTGTCAGCCCCCACCTTAGTTGCTTTAAATTTAATTAATCCATTCTTATTAATACTTGCGCCATAAACCTTATCACCTATTTTTTTATCAACGGGCATGCTTTCCCCTGTGAGCATGGCTTCATCAATGGCAGTGGACCCTTCCACCACCTCACCATCCACAGGAATTTTTGTACCGGGCTTCACTATGATTACATCACCCACCCGAACCTGATCAATGGGTATTTCAACCTCTTCATCATCTTTCATTACGATTGCCGTCTTTGGCTGCAAGCCCATGAGTTTTTTGATGGCTTCGCTGGTTTTGCCCTTTGACACAGCTTCCAGAGATTTCCCAAGCAATATGAGTGCAATGATAACTCCGGCAGTTTCAAAATACAAGTGCTTTGCAAAGTCAACATGACCCTGAGTAATTTGATAAGTTCCATATAAACTGTAAAGAACCGCCGCCGAGGTTCCCATGGCAATGAGGCTATCCATGTTGGGGGAGCGTAACCATATGGCTCGAAATCCAACAATGTAAAATCGGTATCCTGCGATTAAAACGGGAATGGTTAGCAGAATTTGAACCAATGCAAAGTTAAGGGGATGACTCATAGGATTTATGATTTCAGGAATAGGCAGCTTCCACCCCTTGGGCAACATATGACCCATTGCGATATACAGTAATGGTAAAGTAAATGCTGAGGATATGATAAATTTAGTCCATAATACTTTTATCTCCTTTTCCTTGCGTACCTTATCCAAATCTACTTGGTCTTTTTTGATTTCTGCCCAACCATAACCAAGCTTTTCAATTTTTTTCTTTATATCATCAAGACTGACCTTGTTTGTGTCAATTTCAACATCGATTCGCTCCGTGGTAAGGTTGACAGAACAATCCTCCACGCCCTCCAACTTGCCGACCATTTTCTCAACACGAGCGGAACAAGCCGCACAGGTCATTCCTGTAACTTTTAATATTTCACGCATTTGCTATTTCCTCCAAAAATTCTAGTTTCCTCCGCAGCAACTGCCACCAAACACTGCCTCATCGGTATCATAATCCCCTTCACTATTTGGAAGTGGGGGGAACTTTGATTTTACCTGAGCTTGATTATAATTATTAACGTCGTCAACAACTACAATAGAAGATTTAATCATGTTCATCCAACAGCTATAAGGGATTACACCTGCTTCTGTGGCAGTAAATTCCACAATGTTATCTCCCTCCTTCAGGGGCATTTGGATGCCAAATTCCGGTATGATGATGGCATTGTTGCAGCCATTTAAATTTTTTGCTTCTGCATGGAGGTTTAATTTTACCGGAATATCCTTCAAAACTGTGACGGAACCGTAAGACCTTGGGGATACTTCAACGTTAACAACTTGATAACCATCCACTATAGCAGGTTGAAAGTCCTCGGTGCCCGCAACTTCAGTTCCAAACCCTAAAAATCCTGACATTGACACCCCGGTATTAAACATTCCCAGACCGAGAAAAATCACAAGCACAGCACTAATCGTCATCAGTTTAGCCGTAAATTTCTTTGACAATAGTGAACTTGCGGCTCCAAAGCCAAACATCAAGAACATAGTGCCAAGAGAAAATAAAAACATTGAAATTGCACCTTGTAGGAATGACCCTGTGGAAAGTGCATATAGCTGCATAGCTTGCAATGGGCCGCAAGGCATAAAACCGTTGATAAATCCTATGTATAGAGGACTGTTACTCTCTCCTGTATTTCCATTGAAAAACCTTGGCATTCTCACACTCCATGCCCTGAGCCATGGGAAAATGCCTATCATATTTAACCCCATGATGATCATAAATACCCCGGCAAGCAGAGCCACTGCACCCCTCATGACACCATTAAAGCTGATAATAGAACCTAAGGCACCCACAATTCCTCCGATTGCGGTATAGGAAATGACTCGTCCCAAATTATACAAAAACGCAGGACGAATACGTTGAGTCTTGCTTTCACCCTTCACCCCAATACATTGAGAAAGGCATATGCCACCGCACATCCCCACACAGTGAACAGAGGTGAGCAGGCCTATAATGAAAATCGCTGCATAGCTCATACCTTGCTTAGCTTCAGGAAAATAGTTAAAGAAATTAAAACCACCGAAATGGTTGATGAGCATAAAAGCTCCCAGCATAATAATGGAAATTACGGCAAGCTGGGGGTAACTGACCATATTAACCTCTTTTTCCCTTAAGTGCCCCTCAACCACCTTATAGTCAAGATCAATAATGATTTGCTTTACTTGAGCTAAGTTAACCTTGTTTTCCTCATAAGTAACGGTAACTTTTCCCTTCACATAATTGGCTTTAACTTTTATCACACCATCTAAGGCTTTTATCTTTTTTTCTATTTTTAATTCACAGCCTGAGCAGGTCATTCCCTTTACAAACAGCTGCCTTGTAACTTCACCTTGTAACATATTGTACCCTCCATTCATATCTTTTACATTATATTATTCAATGAATATGGAGATTTTATGAAGATTCTTCCTTATTTTTTCGGCAAGATGATAGTAAACACACTACCTTTTTTGGGCTCACTTTGCACGGTTATTTGACCTCCATGAGCCTCTACAATGGCTTTTGTCACGGAAAGTCCTATGCCGAAACCTCCTGTGTCTCTGGCTCTCGAAGGGTCAACACGGTATAAATGCTCAAAGATGTACGGTAAATCCACTTCATCAATACCCACACCGGTATCTGAAACCGTGAAGACAATTCTTTCCCCCTCATCCTTTATTGAAGCATCAATTTCCCCCAGAGTGTCTGTATACTTTACAGCATTTGAAATAAGGTTGATAATCACGCTGCTAATTTTGTCTTTGTCTCCATAAATACAACAGGGCTCACCCTTAACTTTTAGTTTGATTTGCTTTTCGCTAAGTTTTGCTTCAAAAGTTATAAGGTTTTGTTTTAAAAGCAAAAAGAAATCAAATTTTTCTCTATGCAAAATCAAATTATTTTTTTGAAGATCAGTAATTTTGTCTATGTCAGATACCATTCTGGAAAGTCGCAGGATCTCCTGCCGTATACTTTCTATTCTGTCATTGGTAGGTTCAAAAATGCCATCAATGATACCCTCAAGGTTAGATTGTATAGCCGCAAGGGGTGTTCTGAATTCATGTGCATAATCCATAGCCATTCGTTTTTTTAACTCTTGCTGTTCTTCAAGGGAGGCTGCCAGTGCGTTTACGCTATCAATCAGGCTGTCTATTTCCATGGTTTTGGAGGTAAATTCTATCCTATCCGCATAATTCCCTTTTTCTATTTTCTGAGTTTTTCCGGTTACCACCTTAATGGGTTCGGAAATCCTGTTTGCCATAAAAAATCCCACAAAAACAGCAATCACAAGGAATATCAAAGCCGCTCCTGCAAGAAGATTGTTAAGCACTTCAATAAACTTAAAATCAGCTTCATTATAGTAAAATGGCCCGTAATAACCCAAGGTTACCGTACCAAAACTGACATCATTTTTATCCAATAAGTAAACCTTCTCTGTATACTTGCCTTCAAAATTGGGATAGCGTTTTCGCATTGTGCTTTCCATGGAATCTAACATGTTCTCGCAACGCATATTATCGTAACAACTCATACAGAAAAGCTCGTTACCAAGGTTATCGTTTACCATCAGGATAATGCCATCATTTAATGCACTTTGCCCGATTGAAAGGAGATACTCGGAGCTGGGTTCTTTACCGGCTTCAAATTCTGCAAGCACCGACTTTACAATACTGAGATTTTTTTCATCCTGTTTGCCTTCTATATATTGGTTAAACTGTTTTTCTAAAAAGATATTGGAAAGAATAAGAAGAGAAAGTACAAGAAACAGCGAGAGTACTGTATATGAGATGATCAGCCTTGTTCTTAAGCTTATTTTCATTGGGTTTCACCTCCAAACTTGTACCCCACGCCTCTGACCGTAAGAACATACTTAGGATTTCCACTGTCAAATTCTATCTTAGAGCGTAGATTCTTTATGTGGCTGTCAACCGTTCTGTCATAACCGTCAAAATCATGGCCCAATGCAAGCTCTATCAGCTCGTCACGGGTAAATGTTTTATTGGGGTATTTCACCAAAGAAGTGAGAATCTTAAATTCATTGGGGGTAAGGCTTACAATCCGTCCTTGCTTTTTCACAGTGTGGGCTTCAAAGTTTATCTCTAAATTACCATCACTCCAAGTTACAGTCATATTAGCTGCATCGTACCTACGAAAAAGGCTGTTTACTCTTGCCACAAGCTCTCTTGGCGAAAATGGTTTTGTTATATAATCGTCGGCACCTATGTTTAGACCATGGATTTTGCTGTCCTCATCTACCTTTGCTGTAAGCATAATAATGGGTATTTTAGAGTATTTGCGAACTTCCTTACAGATTTCCAGGCCAGAAACGTATGGCAGCATTAGGTCAAGTATCAACATGTCAGGACATTGGCTTTCCATAAGTGATAAAGCCTGTTTGCCATCATAGGCAACAAGCGTAATATATCCATTCTTTTTAAGATAAGCTTCAACTGCTTCAGCGATTTTTCCTTCGTCTTCAACGATTAAAATTGTTTTTTTATTCAAGTAGATCCACCCTTATCTTAGCAAACTATCATATGTTTTGTGGTATTTGTTCAAAGCAAAGCTTATTAAAGATTTATTTATTATTTATCTTGAATCTTAACAAATATTTATAGAGTTCTCTGCATTACACTGGATTTGACCGACTAGCACGCAGCCACCGGCGTGGCCCAAGGGGGAACTTGGGCCACGCCCAAATTCATAAGTTTTTTCATTCATAGTATTTTATAATTCCCTGTTTCATGGAAATTTAGTACAACACCACTAAGGATTTCCAAAAACCTTAAGTGGTGTTGCATTACCTACATTTTTAGATGCGGAGTGTTTCCAGTAAGGTGGTGAGGAATTTCCAGCATCGCTCCACAGAGGAAATGCTCATTCTTTCCGTGGGAGAATGAAAATTCCAACAGTTGGGACCTATGGAAATGGCGTCTAAATACGGCATGCGCTCCAGTAGACATCCACACTCGATTCCTGCATGAACCACTGTGGCCTTCATCGGGTAGCCATATAAACTCTCAAACACCTGCATTGCTTTGTTTCTCAACTCTGAGTGTGCGTAGTAAGGCCAAGGGGCGTACTCAGAAAAGAACTCCTGAGAAGCTTGGAAGGTATGACAAATGGCTTCTATCTTATTCTCTATGTTGTGACCTGTGGATTTCAACCCATAGCGCATTTCCGCAGTAATATTGAGACTTCCTTTCTTTAGTTCAACAATCCCCATGTTAATAGAGCTCTCCACAACCCCGGGTATGGCGCCATTCATTTGCTGAATTCCATCAGGAAATAAAACCAGAAAATTTAATAGCTTCCGAAAAGAATCTTGCCTTAGTATAGTGATTTCTGAGGCAGTGGGTTCTTCCTCCAAAACGGTAACTTGCAGATGCGGTGCCACCCCTTCATATTCCTTGCGAAAAACCTCTTCCATTTGCTTGAGAAATCCTTGATACTCAGAAACCTGCCCCTTATTCAGATGAACAGTTGCTCTCGCCTCTCTAGCTATAGCTAACCGTGAGGTTCCACCGGCAAACATACTCAATGATGCTGAATAATTCCTTTGAGATTCAAAAAGTATTCGTAACATCAATTGGATGGCACTACCAAATCCACGATGAATATCTTCTCCGGAATGCCCCCCCGGCAGACCTTTTACATGCAAAGATAAGGTAGTGCTACTCAGCATTAATTCACATTGTTCTTTGGAGTTCAAAATTTCTACAGGCAGATTTACCCTCACGCCTTGACCCCCACAGCTTCCTGCCAATACCTCGCCTTCTACGGCATGATCCAGATTTATGAGCCGTTTTGCCATAAAATGTTCCGGCGAAACGGAGTTGACCCCTCGAAAGGTCGATTCTTCCTCAACAGTAAGCAGCACTTCCAAAGGAGGATGCAACAATTCCGAACCTTCCAACAAGGCCAAACAGTATGCCACTCCGATTCCGTTATCTGCACCTAGGGTGGTTCCCCCTGCTGCGGTCAGCATATCTCCATCCACTTTGAAAAGAATAGGATCCGTCTCAAAGTTATGGCTGCTGCTGCTCAGCTTCTCACATACCATGTCCATGTGGGCTTGCAAAAGCACAGGTGCCGCTTCTTCATAGCCCTTGGAGGCAGGTTTTTTGATAATCACATTGTTAGTTTCATCTTGTATGGCAGATAATCCTTTAGATAAAGCCCACCTATATATGTAATCGCTAATGGCTTTTTCCTTTCCCGAGTTTCTGGGAATAGCGGAAATCTTTTCAAAATAACGAAATACCACAGCAGGTTTTAAATTGTTGATCACTCCCTCTGTCATAACGTTCTCCTTCCTTATGTGGCATAGAGTTTTAAGCCGTAAACGGTAGCTTCCCTTCAGGCTAACACAGCTCACCTATAACTCAATCCGCCCTACTGGAATTTTTTTCTCTTACCTATATCCGATGCCCACTGCCACTACTAATGCTATGCAGGCTATAATCGCCCAAATTCCCCAGAGAGGTGCCAGAAATCGAAACCACTTTTTATAAGGTACGTGGCAAATAGCAAGGGCTGCCATGATTTCTCCACTGGTG
>CAYWVS010000095.1:0-8648 GCA_964461765.1 uncultured Anaerovorax sp. | reverse complement strand
TTAAAATATGAATATAAAAGTTTATACCTCACCGAAGTTATCCACTTTTATATTCATATTTGACCACCATATCATTGAACTTTCATTACATTTATCACTGGTAAAGTCTATAAAACATAGATTGAGCTTAAAGCATCTAACGTTATCATGCCCTAAATGAAAATATGCTAATCATTTCACCCAGTAATACTTATAATTCATAAGCTTTTTTCGAAACCCCCCCTTTAATGGCTATTTTCTAAAGGCTTCTCTACGAACGAAAATCATCTCCCCTGCAATACTAATTGCAATTTCTTCCGGAGTCTCTGCACAGATGGACATTCCCACAGGGGAATAGATACCCTTCATCTGCTCTTTGGAAAACCCTTCCTGTGATAATCGTTCCATGCAATGGGCTACCTTGGTTTTGCTGCCGATCATGCCGATATATTTGGGTCTTTGAGGTAAAAGCAAGGTCTGTTTCAAAATGTCGTAATCTCCCGAATGACCTCGAGTTACAATGACTATAAAAGATTTTTCATCAACCTGAATTTGCTTATATACATCTTCAAAAGATTTTAATATAATAGTTTCTTCCGCATGAGGAAAGTTCTCTTTATTGGCAAACTCTTTTCGATCATCCAGTACTGTGATATCAAAATCTACATAATGTAACACAGGCGCTAAAGCCTTTGCAACGTGACCTGCTCCAAAGATAAAGGCTTTAGGCGTATCTCCTACCTCTAAAATGAAGTTTTCTTTGGATTCGGGAGAAATGTAGTCCACCTTCACCTGAGCATCTCCCCCACACCTCATATCCAAGCCTTCCAGTTCTTTGGGTTTGAGCTTAAATTCATATATTTTCCCTTGTTTTGAGACAAACGTATCTCTACAGCATTTTTCTACTTCTGCTTCTAGCTTTCCTCCCCCTACGGTACCCATACATTGACCATCTTTTCTCATGATCAAACATGCCCCTTTTTTTCTGGGGGTAGAGCCCTGGGTATCTACCACCTGAGCAATAACGATGGGTTCCCCTTTTTCTAATAGCATTTCTCCAAATTTTTTTAAATTTTTCATTTTTGTCCTCAACTTCTAAGAGCTTAATTTGATTTTGTAATTTCCCAAAGAGCCTTTACCGCCATATCCACTTCTTCTTCTGTATTAAAGAATCCAAAACTGAATCTGACAGCCCCTTGCTCCAAGGTGCCTATGGTTTTATGAGCCAAGGGGGCACAGTGAAGACCGGAACGTACACCGATACCGTAATCACTGTCCAAAAGATAGGCCACCTCAGAAGAATCTAACCCTTCGACATTTAAGGCAATAACGGCGCAATCATTTATTAAATCATCCTTGTAAACTATGATTTTTTTATTTCCCTCAAGACCCTCGAGAAAAATTTTCATGAGCTTAAATTCATGATTTCTGATGGTTTTTATATCAACCTTATGGATGAAATCTATGCCGGCACCCAGAGAAACGATGCCCGGTAAATTTAGCGTTCCGCTTTCATATCGATCTGGCAAAACCAAAGGCTGTATGATTTCCTCAGATTTACTTCCCGTTCCTCCCTCCTTCATTTGATTTAAATCCGCTCTTTCTCCCACATAGAGGAAGCCTGTACCCTGTATTCCCAAAAGTGACTTGTGCCCTGCAACCGCCAAAAGGTCAATATTCATCTCCCTTACATTCAAATCCAACACACCGGCGCTTTGTGAAGCATCCACCAAAAATAGAAGTCCCTTTTCTCTGCAAATGGCTCCGATTTCCTTAATGGGCATAACTGTCCCCAATAAGTTGGAAACGTGATTGCAAATTACCATTTTTGTATTTGGTTTTATGGTTTGAGTTAATTCCAAAAGATTTATCTGTCCCAATGCTTTTCCCGTTCCGCCGCATTCCAATATGGTAACCTCTACCCCCTGTTTCTTCATTTGAGAAAGGGGGCGTAAAACAGAGTTATGTTCCATGGCAGTAGTTATGACGTGATCCCCTTCTTTTAACGCACCTTTTATGGCTAAATTTAAGGATTCCGTAGCCCCAGAGGTGAAAATTACTCTCAAGGGATCCTCTATATGAAAAAGCTGTGCAACCTTTTCCCGGGTTTCATAGACAGCTCTACCCGCCTGCAAGGAAAGAGTATGCCCGGCTCTTCCGGGGTTTGCACAATAGTGGCAAAGGCATTGATTAACCGCATCTATGACGCCTTTGGGTTTGGGGAATGAGGTCGCACCATTATCCATGTAAATCATAGGATTTTTTCCACCTTTCTTTTGCCGTCTATTCGTTCCTGAGTCATAGCATACAAATCCGATGGCACGGTCAATTCCTTTTGAAAGCACTTTATTTTATCTAAAAGATGTTCTTCATTGCCAAGAGAGTCTCCCATAAATTTGATGGCTAAACCGCAATCATTGGTCAATTCTCTGGGAGTAGGAATTACCGTTATTTTAAATTGCTCTTTTGCCTTTTTTTCCGTTTGTATACTGTGACTGGTTGAATGAAAGGCCATCACATAAAAAATGTCTTGTCTCAATGTTTTTCCTCCAAATCACTATATCCTAAAATTACACCTTGATGGCATTTCCCGCATTGTTAAGCTTTTCTACCATTGTATACATGTTGGTTACACTCCCCACCTTTAAGGATTCTGCCAACCCGTAAAAATCCAAACATGCGCCGCAAGAAAGAATTTCCGTTCCGGCTTCTTCCAAAACATTTAGGCTTTCTAGAACGGGGGAACCTTCGGTTGTGAGGTAAACCCCGGTATTAATAAACAGTAAGGTTTTAGGCTTAGGGTCAACTTCTGTCAAAGCATAAATATATGCCTTCATTAAGTTTTCTGAGAGTTCTACAGATCCTACTCCATATTGGTTAGAGGAAATCTGTATCACCAAATCCTTAGGACTTTTTACGTCTTTATCCAACTCAGAATACTCTTTTGAAACTTCTACATAAAAAACTCCATCCTCCTCAGTGCAAGTCACTTCGTGACCTAAGCTTTGGGCAAGGCTGATGAGATTTTCCACTGCAATCCGATTGTCTACTATGGTAATGACATTTCCTTCTCTCATGGTATCCAAAAGCTTTTTTGTTTCAATAATAGGTTTTGGGCAATCCCAACCCTTTGCATCAATAGTTTGTTTCATATGTTTATCCTTTCCATTCCTTGAAACTTTGCAGTATATGGAATCTTTTCAAAGATATTTATATCACTATGTTAGTTATATCACAACACAAGATATTTTCCAATTTTTTTATGTTAATTAACCGTTAATTTCTTTATGATCAGTCTTTTAATGATAGTAAAATTTTCATTTCCTCCTTAGACAAAGGAGGTGGGGATTTTATAAATTTCTCAAAGAGATCCGGTCGCCTCTCTTTTGTTAATTCCAAGGATTTTTCGAATTGCCACAGGTGGATCAGCTTATGATGTCCGGATACTAAAACCTCCGGTACTTCCATATTCTCATATATTCTGGGTTTTGTATATTGAGGATATTCCAAAAGACCGGAATACACGGACTCTTCCTTGTGTGCATCGCTATTTCCGATGACATCCGGTACAAAGCGAGCCACAGCGTCTATAAAGATCATGGCGGGTAACTCCCCTCCCGTTAAAATATAATCTCCAATGGACACTTCCTCCATATTCCAATAGTCTATAACCCTTTGATCCACACCTTCATAATGGCCACAAAGCAATGTAATTTCTTTTTCCTTTGCAGCTTTCATAATGAAGTTTTGATCCAGGTGCTTTCCTCGTGGGGAAAGATAAATGTTTCTCTTTCCCTCTCCTCCTATAGCTTTCATTGCGTTAAAAATAGGCTCTGCTGTCATCAGCATGCCTGCACCCCCTCCAAAAGGGTAGTCGTCCGTTTTTCGATGCTTATCCGTGGAGAATTGGCGGATATCCATGACGCGAATATCCAATGTGCCCTTTTCCATAGCACGACCTAATAGGCTCTCTTCTAAAGGATTAAACATACTAGGAAAAATGGTTAAAATATTAATGATCATCTTTACCTCTTTTCGTTTTAAAGTTCCAATAATCCATTTATGATTTTAACTTTAATTTTCCGTTCCGGAAGATTAATATCCAACACAAATTCTCCAACTGCGGGTAAAAGAATTTTCTTGCCCGACTCTAGTTCTATTTCATATAAATCCTGTGCGCTATTTTGTAGCACATGGGTCAAAGTTCCTAAGGGTTGATTTTTCTCATCCACCACAGCCATACCCACCAAATCGCGAATATAATAAGTGTCCTCGGGAAGCACTCGTATATCTTGCTCTCTTATGAAAAGCATCTTATTTTTTATGGATTCACTTTGTTTTCTATCTTCAATTCCAAGTAGCTTAAGAATAATCATATCCTTCATATATCGCACAGCTTCTATGGTGTACAATACATCTTCCACATAGATTTCATCAATTTCCTCAAATCGTTCTTTATAATCGGTAAAATGATATACCTTCACTTCGCCTTTTAATCCTACAACGTTGACGATTTTGCCTATATTTACTCGTTCTATTTCTGTCTGCTTCATTTCTATCAACCTTTTGCCAAATTAATACATGGGATGAAAAAGGCACCTGAATGAAGGTGCCATAAGCTTTCTTTTATTGCATAATTTCTACAATTACTTTTTGATTACTCTTCGTAGCCGCTGCTTTTACAACAGTACGGATAGCTTTGGCAATCTTTCCCTGCTTTCCAATGACTTTTCCCATATCTTCCGGTGCCACACGCAGCTCAATAATCGTAGCATTATTGTCCTTTACCTCTTTTACTTCTACTGCCTCAGGGTTGTCGACTAAGGACCTGGCAATAGCTGCAACTAGATTTACCATCCGAATCACCGCTTTCCTTATTCTAAAATACCGGATTTCTTGAAAAGGCTTCTTACAGTTTCTGTTGGTTGTGCACCATTTGCAATCCATTTTTTTGCTGCTTCTTCATTGATTTTTACATCAGCAGGATTGGTCAATGGATTGTAGTAACCGATTTCTTCGATAAACTTACCATCTCTTGGGGAACGAGCATCTGCAACCACCACTCTATAAAAAGGTTTCTTATTTGCACCCATTCTCTTTAATCTGATTTTTACTGCCATTCTAACACTTCCTTTCATTAATAATAGCTCTAAATATATACTAAACTCAGTGTTTCTGAATTTTAGACATCATATAAGTTTTTTTATTTTTTACGTTTAGTTTATCTTTTAGGTTTAAACATTACTATCGAAACAGACGGTTTTTTTGATGTTTTGGAGAATTCATGAACTGTTTCATCATTTTCTTTGCATCTTCATATTTTTTCATCATTGCATTGATTTTGCTGACGGGCTGCCCGCATCCTGCAGCAATTCGCTTTCTCCTGCTAGCATTTAAGATCTCTGGTTTTCTGCGTTCCTCCTTGGTCATGGAATTGATAATAGCTTCCATTTGAGCAAATTCTTTTTCGCTGTTATCCAGATTCACATCCTTCATGGCCTTGTTGCTCACCCCAGGAATCATATCCAGAATCTTGGCAATTCCACCCATCTTCTTGATTTGTCCTATCTGATCTAAGAAATCTTCTAAGGTAAATTCGTTTTTGCGCATTTTGCGCTCAAGCTCCGCCGCCTTTTCATCGTCAAAGTTTTCCTGAGCTTTTTCGATAAGGCTGAGCATATCACCCATGCCCAAAATCCTGGAGGCCATCCTCTCGGGGTGGAAAGGTTCCAAAGCATCGAACTTTTCCCCGGTACCCATGAATTTGATGGGCTTTCCTGTAACCATTTTAGCGGAAAGAGCTGCACCCCCTCGGGTATCTCCATCTAATTTTGTCATGATAATGCCATCTACGCCTAACTTTTCGTTAAACCCTGTGGCTGCATTTACTGCATCCTGTCCTGTCATGGCATCTACTACAAGTAAAATTTCATGGGGTTTGATGACTTGTTTGATTCGCACCAACTCATCCATCAAATCATCATCTATATGAAGTCGACCTGATGTATCCACAATCAGTACATCATGACCTTTATACTCTGCTTCCTTCACGGCTTTTTCCGCAATAACTTCCGGCTGTTTACAATCACGCATGGTGAATACCGGAACATTTACAGATTTACCTACTATTTCCAGTTGATCTATCGCCGCTGGACGATATACGTCACAAGCAGCCATCATGGGGTTTTTCCCTATAGTTTTTAAATAGTTGGCTAACTTACCACAAGTAGTAGTTTTTCCTGTACCCTGAAGTCCCGCCATGAGTAGAATGGTAAAGCCTCTAGGAGAAAAGGTAAGCTTGCTGTTAGTTCCTCCCATAAGAGCAATTAACTCATCATTGACGATTTTCACTACTTGTTGAGCAGGAGTTAAGCTAGTGAGGACATCTGACCCCAATGATTTTTCTTTTACTGTATCTACAAACTGCTTGACCACCTTAAAATTTACATCAGCCTCAAGCAGAGCTAGTTTAACTTCCCTCATGGCCTCATTAATATCCCCTTCTGTGAGGATACCTTTACCCTTGAGCTTTTTAAATACTCCTTGCAGTTTGTCCGAAAGACCTTCAAATGCCATAGTTACCACCTTAATCCAACAAAATATTTTAATCTATTAGACTATCTATACTCTTTTTAATTTCATATAATTTTTTTATTAACTCATCTTTTATATTTTCTTGTATCAATTCATCTATGCAAGTGTCAATGTCTTGAATCACTTTTTCCTGATGTGAGAATTTTTCTATAAGCTTTAGCTTTTCTTCATAGCCCTTTAGTAGTGCCTCAGATTTTTTCAGAGAATCGTGAACCCCCTGTCGGCTGATACCCAGCTCCTCTGAAATTTCGGCTAAAGACAAATTGTCCTCATGATAATACCTAAATATATCAAATTGTTTTTCATTGAGCAATTTTCCATAAAAATCAAAAAGCAGACTCATTTCTTTCATCTTTTCAATTTCCATCACTTCACCACCCTTCTGGCAATGACCTGATGACAAGCAATTTTCTTGACACCTTGATTACTTTAACATAAATAAAAATGGGTGTCAAGTGTTTTTGTTTACAAAGTATGGTTAACTCGTGATAATGTGACCAACTCAATCAACTTATTTGTATAGTCAGCCATAAAAAGCGGAATAGATAAAACATCATCCTCCATTTTCAAGTTTTTCATAGAAAAACGAATGCGTAACTTGGTCTGTTGGGGATATAACTCCTTATATTTCTTCAAGCTTTTAATTTGGACATTTTCATCAGATTTAACTTCAACTGGGAAAATATCATTTTCCCACTGAAGTATATAATCCACTTCATAACGTGGATTGTCGGTGGACCAATAACGTGGTGTAGCCTCAAACTGTCCTTTGAGAGCTTGCAAAATGTAGTTTTCTGCCAAAGCACCTTTAAACTCAGTGAACAGGCGGTTCCCTTCAGCCACAGCACTCGGTGACAGCAGCGACATACGCCGCAGAAGTCCCACATCAACAAGATAAAGTTTAAATGCCGACAGATCATCGTAGGCCGCAAGCGGCAGCCCCGGTGCAGTCACACGATAGATTTTATCAGTCAAATTCGCATCCACCAACCACTGTAACGCATCCTCATATTCACGAGCCCGTGCGCCCTCTTTGGCTACCTTAAATAAAAACTTCTTATTCTTTCGGGAAAGTTGGGAAGGTATTGATTTCCAAATCAGTGAAATTTTCGGGAATTCCTTATGATTGGGATGCTTGGCAAAATCACGCTCATATGCACCCAATATGCCCCACAGAATATTTTGAACAAGATTCACGTCTTTATCCTCTGTCCACACACCCACGGCCTCGGGCATTCCTCCCGTGACAAAATACATCTTAAGTTTTTCACAAAGCTGATTGTAAAATAAATCAGGAATTGGAGCGATTTCAGTGAGTTCCAATAGATATTCAACTAGATTTTCATTTTTGCATGCTATTAAAAATTCGGTAAAATTCATGGGATAAAGCTGTAAAAAATCAACCATGCCCACGGGAAAGGAAGAGCCTGCAAGGGCAATACCCAACAAGGAGCCTGCGCAGGCAACGTGGTATTCAGGAGCATTTTCTTTGAAATACTTAAGAGCATTTAGTGCTTTTGGACATTCTTGAATTTCATCGAAAATAATCAGAGTGTCACCTGGGATCACCCTCTGGCCGCTTGCCATCATCAAATTGTCAAGGATGCGCTTAGGATCTTTAGTGCTTTCAAAAAACTGCTTGTATTCTGGATTTTCATCTAAGTTAAAGTAGGCAATATTTTTATAATACCGCTTACCAAACTCTTTTAATACCCAAGTTTTTCCAACCTGCCGCACTCCCTTTAGGATAAGTGGCTTACGATACTTTGCGTTTTTCCATATAAGCAAATCATTTAGGATAAGACGTTCCAAAAAATCACCTCACTATTTTTGTATAAAAATGTGAAACAAATCACGTATTTATATATTTTATCGTGATATTTATTTGTCAATATGGAATAGAGCTTTGATTTGTTAATTTGTATTTCGGGTTTTTTTAAAAAAAGTATATTCTATGGAATAATAATTTTGATTTTATTTATTTAAGTAATCACGTATCCATCTATGGACTTCAATCCACCTCTTCTCGTTCACGCTGTCGTTGAATCAACACCAGCACCAAGGAGCTGAGCCAC
>CAYWVS010000094.1:0-8751 GCA_964461765.1 uncultured Anaerovorax sp. | reverse complement strand
TGCGATATTTCTGGAATATCAAAAAAGGTTACCGCTTAAAATTGCGGGCAACGCCTGCACTAATGTGGCGAAGCCACCTTTTTTATTATGTAGGAAATATCGTCCTTGACGATATTGAGGTCATATCAAAGAACGTACCTTGCAAAGAGTTGCCCCTTGCGGGCGACATGTGGAATTAGGAATCTTTGATTCCGTCATTTCCACGTTTTTTACAGGTCACATACAGTAAGCCTAACCAAAATATAAAAGAGAAACTCAGAAATAAGTTTCTCTTTCTATAAGTGTCTAACCTTTTTAAATCTTTAAAAATTATAGAGCTTGTAATTCATTAATGCAATCATCACATACATTCTTATCATGAATTCTCTTAACATTTTTGGCATTTCCACAGAAAACACAGGCAGGCTCATATTTTTTTAAAAGAATATAATCACCGTCAACGTAAATTTCTATGGGATCCTTAATTTCGATATTTAATGTTCTTCTTAATTCAATGGGTAAGACTATACGTCCTAATTCGTCAACTTTTCTTACAATACCGGTTGCTTTCATAGTTTCTCCCTCTTTTCTAATTCACGCAATAAACATTACCTTATTTTAACATTTGAAAAAAATAAAGTCAACGTGAAAATGCTTATTTTTTCAATAAATTTTTAAGAGAAGTGAGAGCATTTATAAGATTTGTAATAGCGGTAGCTTTATTCTGATTCCCCTTGATGGCATCCGTAACTATACCTACTGCCTCTGTTATATTCGTAATGGTTTCATCAACTTGTTTACTTCTTTCGGCAGTAATTTCAGAAACCGCATTGACATCTTGTAAAATTTTGAGTGAGGTCTTTAAAAGAGGAATTAAATTTTTAATAAAGATAATTGCATAAAGTATTAAGATAATCAAGAGTATTCCTATTAAAAAATATCCCAACTCCCATAATGTAAAGGTAAGTGACACATTCATAATTTTTATCCTTTCTGTACACGAAATCATTAAATTTCTTACTTAATATATTATCGCCCACTATTTGAGAAAATTCAACATTTTTTTGTAAATAATTGAATATGATTATTATTAATTGTTAGATGAACCTATCAAAATAGGATACGGAAGCTCTCAATCCCAAAGTTTGAGTGTGATTATAATAATTCATAGAATATATTAAAGTTTTAAAGAAGGGAATGTTCAGAATGAACTACATTTGGGCTGTTATGATGATCGCAGGAGTTATATTTTCCATGATAAATGGAAGGCTTCCTGAATTTAGCGAAGGGATATTAAGCGGATGTTCCGATGCAATCTATTTTGTCATAGGCATTGCCGGGATTATGGCGGTCTGGTCAGGTTTGATGAATATTGCAAAGACAAGCGGTCTCATTGATATTATTGCATCTATTACGTCTCCCCTCATGAAGTTCTTGTTCCCTCAAGGTGTAAGGAGCGAAACCGCAAGCATGATGCTTATGAGCTTTACAGCAAATCTATTTGGGGCGGGAAACAGCGCTACCGTTTTTTCCATAAAAGCCATGGAAATGTTGGATGAAGAAAATAATTTTCAAAGCAGTGCAAGTAATTCCATGTGCATGTTTATGGGGGTTAGCATGTCTATGATTCAACTTGTTCCCATTACCGTCATTAAAATACGAAGCGACGCAGGATCCACGGACCCCACGGGAATCATTGTGCCATCCATTATTGCAGGAGCAATTTCTCTGATTGCATCTGTAATACTTTGTAAGTTTTATGAGAGGAAAAAATCCTATGAATGATATTTTAAATTTAATTTCTCTTTTATTTATTCCTGCTTTGATTACCTTTATCTTAGTATTTGGTATGATCCGAAAGGTTCCTGTCTACGATGATTTTATAGCGGGAGCAAAGGAAGGCTTGAATACAGCCATAGGCATCGTACCTTTTATTATAGGAATTTTTATTGCAATACGAGCTATGACATCCTCGGGTGCCATGGAATTCTTAGAAAAGCTGTTAGCCCCTGTATTAGGGTGGTTAAAAATACCGGAAGAATTAACCTCGCTGATTTTGTTGAGACCCATTTCCGGAAGTGGATCCTTGGTAGTTATTGAGGAGATTATTCGTCAAAACGGGGCAGATTCCTTTGTGGGCAGAGCGGGGTCGGTAATGGTAGGGAGTTGTGAAACTGTTTTTTATGTTTTGGCAATTTACTTTGGGGTTACGGCAGTAAAGAATATGCGCCACGCATTACCTGTAGGCATTTGGGGATATGTGATTAGCGTCATAGCATCTGTTTTAGTTTGTATGTATATTTAAGGGATTTTCGGGCATACTCACGGTAGGAGAAAAAGCGCTGACTTATTATGTTTTGCCCCCCTCAGTATGAAACAGAAGCCTTTTTCTCTTTTTTATTGTGTTTTTGATATCATTTACTTAAAATAAGATAAATTTTCTTATAAAATATAATATTCTCATTGAAAATGACAGTTATTGAATGTATACTATCATAGGATGTTTTGAATTTAAATAAGATATTAGAATATATGGGAGAAAAGTAGTGTCAAAGTTTCTGGTAAAAAAGAGTGGTGCGCTGTTCGGAGAAGTCACCATTAGCGGTTCAAAAAATGCTGTCCTGCCAATTATGGCTGCTACCTTATTAACAGATGAAATCTGTGAGCTTTATGATGTACCTAGTCTGAAGGACGTTGAGGTTATGCTAAAGCTTTTACAATGTGCCGGAACAGAAATTCTGGAGCATAAGGATTCTGTCGCATTAAAAGTACAGACGGGAAAGGATATCTGCCAGGAAATTCCCAGAGACTTAGCTAATAAAATGAGGGCATCTATTTTACTGATGGGACCAATTTTAGCGAGAAAGGGAAGGGCAAAAATTCCTCTACCAGGAGGATGCTCCATAGGAGCCAGACCCATAGAGCTTCACTTAAAGGGCTTTAGAGCCTTGGGAGCTACCATTGAGGAGGGCCCTGATTTTGTAGAGGCAAAAACAGATAAGCTGGTTGGTTGTGACATTTATTTGGATTTTCCCAGCGTTGGTGCCACGGAAAATATCATGATGGCCGCAGTTTTGGCAGAAGGAATTACTATTATAGAAAATTCAGCACAAGAGCCGGAAATTGTAGATTTAGCAAGCTTTTTAAATAAAATTGGAGCTAAGATAAAAGGTGCAGGAACGGATACCATAAAGATAGAAGGTGTAAACAAGCTGCACGGAGCCAAACATACTATTATTCCCGATAGAATTGAAGCAGGAACCTTTATGGTGGCGGCTGCTATTACCCGGGGAGATGTTTTAATTAAAAATGTAGTTCCGGATCATATCAGACCTTTGATTGCCAAATTAAGAGAATGCGGTGTAGAAATTGAGGAGCAGGATGAGGAGCTGAGGGTTACAGTAAAAAAGGAATTGGTGGCTACGGATATTAAAACATTACCATATCCCGGTTTCCCCACAGATATGCAGCCTCAATTTATGGCGTTACTTACAACGGTAAAGGGAGAAAGCAAGGTTATAGAAAATGTGTTTGAAAATCGTTATATGCATATCAATGAACTGAGGAAAATGGGTGCAATTATCACCTATGAAGGAAGAAGTGCTGTCATTAAGCCTAGTGCACAGCTAATGGGTGGTAAGGTAATTGCTACTGACTTAAGAGCGGGAGCTGCATTAGTTTTAGCAGGCTTGTTAGCAGAAGAACCTACTGAGGTTTCGGATATTTACCATATCGAAAGAGGTTATGAAGATTTTATTAAAAAATTTGCAGGCTTAGGTGCTGAAATAATAAAAATTGAACAATAATAGACATATTTATAATACTTCTATCCCGCTATAATAATGGGATAGAATTTTTTTATAGTCATAACCTTCCTTTGCCATGCCGCTGGCTCCCCATTGACTCAATCCCACTCCATGACCGTAACCATAGGTTGTAAAGATTAAAATTCCTTCCTTTAAAGAAACATCAAAATTAGAGGATGGCAAAGCAAACATAGCTCGAGCCTCTTTTCCCGTCATATACATATTGCCCAGCTGAAGCTGTTCTACAACACCGCCTTCCCCTCGCTCCAATACTTTTACCGTATCCTTATTCATAGAAGCCGTGTCTATTTTCCCCGAATACTTAGACAGGTCTACTTCCTTCGTGGCTGCCGTGTGAGGTGATTCGCCTTCAAAGGGGCTATCCACACTTCTTAAATATGGGACAGCAGATACGAACACGTCTTCTGAATTTTGAGTCTTTCCTCCACTGGAGGAGTGAAATAAAGCTTGCTCTACAAGAGCACCTTGATAAAACATCAGTTGTGAATCAGTGGCTTTAACGGCTTCCTGCACTCTGATCCAACCTGAATTCATCCACTCTGACGAATTGCTTTTTTCCAATTCCTGAGGATTTTTATACACTTGGCAATGGGTAGCATCACAGAGAGGAGCCGTTTTATGAGATGGATTACCTGATCCGGCAGAACGAATAATCTTGGAAAGTGAATAGGTTCTGGCAGCTACGGCTTGAGCCTTTAAAGCTTCCATGGGAAAGGAGGAAGGCATTTCACAGGCGACTACGCCCATTACATATTCTTCAAAGGGAATGTTTTCCGTTTTCCCTGTTTTCGTTCGATATACTTGAATAGAGGGTACCAGTAAGTTTTCCTTTGAAATGATTAAAGGAGTGGGGGGGGTTGTCACTTCTGATGGAGTTTGGCTTACTACCATATCTATCTTTTTTTGAACTGTAACCTTTTCTTCTTTAGAAATCGCAAAGAAGGGGAAGAGGTTGAAATTCTTTTCTGCTGAAGGAAGAGAATCTTTGGGGGGATAACAAATGAAAATGAGTGCAGGAAGAAAAATCAGGGAAAATACCATAACACAAAGTAGCATAGGAAAGAAGCTTGTCTTTCGAATGTATTCCCTGCTATTCGTAAAATTTTGAACAGTAATATTGGTGGACTCCATTTACTCATCTCCTGTATTTTCGGGCATGAAAATGGTTTAAGACTGAATTTACCTTAATTCATAACCCACTTAGAATTATATATGATGGTAATCTGATAAAATTCTAAAAAATTTAATAAAATTAAAAGCAAAAGGAAAAGCACCAAGATTTAATACAATTAAAGTAAAAGGAAAAGCACTTAAATTATTAAAGAAAAAAGGAAAAGCACCAAAATCTTGGTGCTTAATGTAAACAAATCAAATGAAGCATAGCAAATTCTCATGTCTCTGATTATGAGAATCATTATGATGTAAAAGCTAAAATAAATCGTAAAAGTGCTTATTATTATGAAATAATTTCCCCACTGGCAGGCATTTCATCCATTTTATCATCTAGTATTTTTTCATATTCTGCAAATATAGCATCTTTTATTTTATTTCTAGTTTCAGAAACTAATGGATGTGCAATATCCCTAAAATCGCCTTCCCCCATCTTTCTGCTTGGCATCGCAATAAATAATCCATTTTGTCCTTCGATGATTTTAATGTCATGTACAACAAACTCATCATCAAAAGTTACAGATACTACTGCTTTCATTTTACCGTCATCATTTACTTTCCTTACCCTAACATCAGTGATATTCATAATGAAACACCGTCCTTTCGAATCCATTTGCTAGATTATTCAGCTATTGGCAACATTATACAGCAAATAACAATATTTTACAAGCTTTTTTTGAAAAGTCTGAGCAATCTGACAAATGAACGTTTTCAGACATTATTGCTTTTAAAATCTTAAAAAAAATAAAAAAAATATAATTGATTTACACATTTTTTTTGAATAATTTATATGTGTTAATTAGATTTACTTAGTTTAGAATAAGAAAAAATGGAAAATTTTATCTGTGAACATTTTAACTTTTTAGATTGTAACAATAAATAGAATTATGCTATAATAAAGTCCACGGACTTTATTATAGATTGAATTGCCGTGGGATTTTCGGCAGGGGCCGAACCCCACAAGGCGAATTGAAATAAAATGCTTTACATTTTATTTCAATAAAGGTCCACGGACTTTATTATAGATTGAATAGCCGTGGGATTTTTCGTCAGAAGCCGAAACCCACGTGGATAATTATATCAAAATGCTTTACATTTTAATATAATATATAAAAACATATAAAGTTGGAGTTAGGGAGGAAAATGCTTAATGCTAAAATTATCAAATTACAGGCACGTTCATTGTATTGGAATCGGTGGCATTGGCCTGAGCGCTATAGCAGAAATTTTGATTGCAAGAGGCTATGTGGTCACAGGCTCAGACATGAAGGAAAGTGAAATCACAGATCGATTGATTGAAATGGGTGCAACTGTATATTTGGGTCACAGAGATAAAAACATTCTGGGAGCAGATCTAATCATTTATTCGGCAGCTGTTTCCCCCGATAACCCTGAAATGAGAAAAGCTATAGAAGATGGAATACAAATAGTCAGTAGAGCAGAAGCCTTAGGTGCATTGATGAAGGACTATAGCAATAGCATAGCCGTTTCGGGAACTCATGGGAAAACCACTACCACTTCCATGATTTCTCTAATCTTAGAAAACGCAGGAAAGGATCCTACGATTTTAGTGGGAGGTAACCTGGCAGAAATCAATGGAAATGTAAAAATCGGAGAAAGTCCATTTTTTGTTACTGAAGCTTGCGAGTACATGGATAGTTTTTTAAGCCTTAAGCCCACCATTGAAATTATTTTAAATATAGATTCTGATCATTTAGATTATTTTAAAGACATCGATCATATCGTTAAATCGTTTAATGACTTTGCGCAATTAATCCCTGAAGATGGCGTTTTAATTGCTTATGAAGCCAATCCCTTTGTAAAAAGTATTCTGGAGAATCTCAATAAGAATGTCATTACCTTTGGTTTTAATAAACAGTGTGATTATTATGTAACTGATATTCATTTTAATTCTTTTGGGATGCCCGAGTTCCGCATTCACCATGACGATGAGCCACTTTGCGAAATGCATTTATCCGTTCCGGGTGAGCATAACATCGCCAATGCTTTGGCTTCTTTTGCATGTTGTCATTACTTGGGGGTAAAGGTGGATGATATCGTAGAATCTCTGGAATCATTTACAGGAACCCAAAGGCGTTTTGACGTAATAGGAATTACGAAAAACGATGTCAAGGTGGTGGACGATTACGCCCATCATCCTACGGAGATTAAGGCTACTTTGACAGCGGCAAAAAAAATACCCCATAATCATATTTGGTGCTTGTTTCAACCTCATACTTATACGAGAACCATGGCTCTATTTGAAGATTTTGCGGAATCCTTTGCCTATGCGGATAAGATTATCATGGCAGAGATTTATGCTGCCAGAGAAAAAAATATCCATAAGATCAGCTCAAGGGAGTTAGTGGCAAAGATTAAAAAAATTCATCCTAACAAGGAAGTTTATTACTTTGGGAGCTTTGATGAAATCGCCAATTTTGTCTTTAATAATTGTGATGATAATGATCTGGTGATTACCATGGGAGCCGGTGACATTTACAAAGTAGCAGAAATGATTATGGAACGAGACAGAGACAACCAATAAAGTGTTTAATATGGTTATTAGCATTTGATTTAAATCTGAAAATTTATATTAGTTATTTAAATTTATTTAATAAAGTTGATAATCAAAATTTGTTTCAATGTTTGTTTATAGTATCAGAGTTGTATAGATATTGAGGAGAAAATATGTCTACAATGTTAAAGGAATATGAAGCTGCTGAGCAAAAAAGAATGGAGATTAACATCGCTCACTTGGAAAGAGGTGTAAAATTTATAGATTTGCGGGCAACCTATATCGATGAAACTGTTGAAATACAGCAGGGAACTGTGATTTATCCGGGAGTGATCTTGGAAGGAAATACGCGAATCGGCAGAAATTGTATAATTGGACAAAATTCTAGAATTGTGGACTCCACCATAGGAGACAGTACTGAAATCCAGTGCTCCGTGGTACTAAGTAGCACCATCGGCACAGATACCAAGGTAGGGCCATTTGCCTACATTAGACCGGATTGCACCATTGGCAATCACGTAAAGATAGGAGATTTTGTAGAAGTAAAAAATTCCACTGTAAAGGACGGTGCTAAGGCATCTCACCTTACTTATATTGGAGACTCAGAGGTAGGGAAGGATGTAAACTTGGGTTGTGGTGTCATCTTTGTAAATTATGATGGCAAGAAAAAACATCGCTCTGTAGTGAAGGATGGAGCCTTTATCGGCTGCAATACAAATATCGTATCACCGGTTACCATTGAGGAAGGTGCCTATGTAGCAGCAGGTACAACCGTTACCAGAAATGTGCCATCTGGGGCACTTTGCGTTGGAAGGGTGAAGGATAAAAATATAGAAGGCTGGGTAAAAAGAAAAGACAATATAGAATAATCACAGCAAGTTTTTGGGAAAAAGAAAGGAAAGGTAACACAATGAAAAATGGAGTCTTTACAGATTTCAAGATTTTTGCAGGAAATGCCAATACAGAGTTGGCAGCTGAGATTGCCGGGATTATGGGAAAGCCTCTGGGGAAAGCGACTGTAAACAAGTTTAGCGATGGGGAGATCTCCGTTAGCCTGTGGGAAACAGTCAGGGGTATTGATACATATGTAGTTCAGTCCACCTGTGAACCGGTGAATGACAGCCTTATGGAATTGCTCATAATGATTGACGCAATGAAGAGGGCTTCTGCAGGTAGAATCAATGCGGTAATCCCCTACTACGGCTATGCCAGACAGGATCGAAAGGCCAAGGCCAGAGACCCCATCTCCGCCAAGCTGGT
>CAYWVS010000093.1:0-9344 GCA_964461765.1 uncultured Anaerovorax sp. | reverse complement strand
GCAAGGGGCGACGCTTTGCAAGGTACGTTCTTTGATATTCCAGAAATATCGCAAGCGATATTTCTTACATAATAAAAAAACCCCGGCTCACTTTCGTTAACCGAGGGAATTGACTATTATGTTAAAAAAATTAGGTTACATAATTAAATCAAAAAATACCTTCCCACGACAAAGTGACCCTGTTTAGTTTACCAGAGTTCCACCAACGCCATGCTTTTGTATTTATTGAAATATAATTATTGTTCATTGTAACCTCCATGATTATTTATATCTTATCACGAAGACTTAGTCTTGTCAAGGATGAAAAAGTTTGTGTGTGAAAAGCCATATGATGAAAATGCATCGTTATCATAGCTTTCGTTATCTGAGTTCGGCCGTTTTTTACAATAATTGTTTTTTAAACAAGCGTAAGCTAAAATACTTAAAAAAATAGGTATTATGAAAGAGATGGGATAATGGTATTTTCCTTGACTTTAAATATCACCATCCGCTTTATCAAATCCCAGGGCAACGACTTGCTGAGAGGAAATTGCACCGCACCTTTGGAATATTTGAGGCCAAGTTCATCAAAATCTGTAATAAAATGTTCAATGCCACTTGCACCGGGATAAAACCCTATGTGTTTTTTATGTGCCATAAAATGAACAAGGTTGCCGTTTAGATAAAATGTCGGCATTGACCATGAGATTTTCTCAGTGGCTTGAGGTGCATGTTGCTTAATAAATCCACGAAGCTCCTGAAGGACTGCTTGTACTTCGGGATCACAAGTGCGGATATATTCCTCTATCCCATTGTCATTTGGGTTTGGCTTGCTCTTTTTTTTCGGTTTTGGTACGGGGGTAACAGGCAGAAGTAGTTCTATGATTTCTTTACATAGTTCAGTTTGATCTATATCTAGGATAAAATGTTCCTTTGCCCCCTGATAAGGGCACCCTTTTTCGGCGTCTTCCATCTTATGAAGAATACAGTCATGTTTTTTTACGTAAACCATATTATCACAAACCAAAAGTATGGGTTTGTCATCAACATAAACCATGTATTCTCCGAACATTTTTTTGTATCGAATTTCTCCCACACCAGAAATCTGTTGACAGACATATTCAATAAAATCTATACTTGTAGCCATAAAGGTTCTCCTCTATCATTATTTTATTCATTAGTTTGCATCAAATATTTAAATTACTTTATAAAATATCTAAGAACTGTTTTTAATTTTTCAGGTGCAGTTTTTCGAGCATCAGTTAAGTATATTTCACGATGTCTTAAATCCTGACGATTAAAATTATTTTGTTCGCAAAAACTTCTCATTTTCTCAAAGCTCTCAGGCTCATCATCGTAAGATCCAAGGTGAAGCATTTGAACACATTGTCCATCCTCAATACTTTCAAAACGAGCCTTATCTAAGAAAGCATGTGGTTTTTTTGCTTTTACTCTCTCAATGGTTTCCAAAGCCAATTCATGAGTTACAAATTCAGGCTGCCTAATCATTATTTTATAGATAAGTTCGTTCTTATCAAAGACCTGTGCATCTTTTGCTTCATCGCTTAAATCCCATATGCCCTCTAATGGGTATATGGCATAATCAAAGTATCCCTCAGGGTTAATCCCTTTTTTCGGTAGCATTTTAATTCCATAACAAAGGGAGTATAAAACACCGATTGCCTCTGAAAAGGTCTCGTCATTAGGGTTGCCTTTTCCCTCAATGGTAAAAAAATGATAGTTTGGTATTGTAACGAGCTGCGGCTGCTGTTTAGGCAAATAAATGTCTTTCTCTTGTTTTTTCCAGTCATATTTCATTTCAAATCTCCTTAAAGTGTTCTTTTTATATATTGTATAACACTTAATATGACAAGAGATAGTCATATTATATTTATTTATTATATGGTTTTTATTGATTTCCTATTTTTTCGTTAAGATTTTGCGCACCCTTCTGCCTGCTTCCTAGTCATTGCCACTATCAATCAAATAGACCTCGGTATCATTTGCTCTGTACACACCTATTTTGCAGGACAGTTGATGCAATAGCTTTGTTTTCCTACTTGAATTAATTCATATTATATTACCTTCTTTCAAATATTTCCCACGCTAATTAGAGCTGTACTTATCAATTTTGAGTTTTACTTAAAAAGTCCCGAAATCATATCTGTTATATATTTCCACATTTTTGGGAATTCAGAGTTTATCAGGTTTCTTACTTGTTCCTTAGATACATCAACGAAGATACGGTCCGTTTCACTTACTTCAATGATTTTTTCTCCGCTTACGATCCTGCCTATGGCTATATGTCCCTGTGCATAATCACCAATAGCGATATGACTTGCAATAGAGCAAGCCCCAAGGGAAAACATACCAACAGATACTGCTCCTATGGTAAAAACGCCCACAGCAATGGCTCCTATTGAAATTGTCCCTACTGATATTCCGCCAACAGAGAGTAATGCTCCAACACATAGTGCTCCCAAGCTGACAAGCCCCACAGATGCAACCCCTCCAGATAGGATTCCTATTGAAGCAAGCCCAAAAGAAACAAGTCCTGTTGCAGCATTACCGATTGCAACAATACCTTTCGCTTTTCTGAAACCTCTACCGATATTTATATGAACGAGGGGCAATCCAAACAAAGTTCTTTTACTTTTATATTCGTAATAATTTCCCCTGCTTAGCCAAAATGGTTCACTTATCGAATTGTTTTGATCCGTTTTTATCTCACCGTCTTTAACAAGATTGTCAAGAGTTATACTAAACATTTCACTGAGTGCAATCAACTTATCCATCTCAGGATATGACTGACCGGACTCCCATTTTGAAATAGCTTGCCTAGAAACATTTAATATCTCTGCAAGGCTTTCCTGAGACATACCTTTTTCTTTTCTTAACTTTTGTAACTTTTCATGAAACTTCATCTATGCACCTATCCTTAATTATATTCGAGCCAAAACTCTAATACAATCTTAGCGTTTTAACATTATGAACACTACCAACTTACACTTGCGTTTCGTCAACTTTAGGTTGCATATCGTATTTTGCAACTTCAGTAATAAAACAAAAAAACATCTGCAATTAGTATATCACAATTATTGCAGATGTCAAACATTTGTTCTTTTAGATTATGAATTCCATTCGGACAGTACACTTTTGTCTGCCGCTACGATATGCATGATCTCTTTGCCAGAATGGCACTGATCAAAAGTTCCTTTTTCTATTTCTTTGATTACTGCATTTAAAACTTTTTCATAATATGCCTCCGGCGATATATCCATTGTAGTTTGATGAAAATGTTGTTGACTTTCACTGGAAGCAATACTGGCATATTCATTTTTGACTTGTGCTATCAATTTATCTCGATGCATTTTAATTCTCCTTTAATTTCCATAATTTATATTATTTTTCTCTTACATATAAAATTTATACGGTTAATTCTTTATTTCTTAATAAAAGTGAAGATCTTGAGGATGGTGGCTAAGGAAAATTTGTTTTTATTCATCCTTATTAATTGAAAATGCTTTACCCCAGGCTCTGAAAAGTATTGGATTTTTTCTAAAACATGCACTATAATGCAAGCAAACCACTATTATTCAGTTTTTTATAATATAATACCAGGGTCAAAACCCAATATTATTAAATATTGAAACATATCATTTTCAAAAACATTAATTAAAAATAAAATTATTTATTAATTATTTAAATCTTTATGCAACCTTTTGGTAGCTTGCTCGGTATTGTTAGTAGAAAGGAGGTTTTATGATGGAGCTAAAATCGTTTCGTACGGACGATTACATAGATGATATTCTCAATAGATATGGTGATATGGTATATAAAATCGCTTATTCACAGATTAAAAATAAAGCAGATGCAGAAGATGTTTTTCAAGAAGTATTTGTACGTTTTATTCGCTATAATCCCAATTTTGAAAATGAACAACATATCAAAGCTTGGCTTATACGAGTAACCCTCAATTGCTCAAAAAATATCTTTAAATCAGCCTGGTTTCGAAGGAACACCACCCTTGACGATGATATATCCATACCTATGCCGGAAACCAGCTCAGTTTATGAAACAGTGCTTACCCTTCCCGCCAAATATCGAATGGTAATTCATCTACACTATTATGAAGACATGTCTATCGCTGATATATCAAATGCAACGGGTAAGAATTTAAATACTATAAAATCTCATCTGAAACGAGGGAGAGAATTATTAAAACAAAAACTGAAGGGAGATTTTGATGATGTTTAGAGAAAAATATAAAAAGGAAAATGAAAATATTGTAGCAAGTGAGGAGCTTATGAATAAAACAAAAAATATGATGATAGCAGAACAAACCACCAGTAAAAAGAAACCTGTATTTAAAATGGCAATCACCGGTGTAGCCATTGCCGCTGTAGTATGTTTCGGTGTTATGAGTGGTATTTTACCAAATTACAATAACCTAGTCAATCCACAGCAGACGGCCAAGTCTAATAATTTTTTTACCTTAACAGCCTATGCCATGGAAGGTGACACTCCAAAACAAATAGAGTTTTCCCAATCTGCCATGGATGAGGAAACTCCCCCTAAACTGGAGATTACCGCCTCCATGGATGGAAGTAATCAAATTACTTTATATAAAAATTTGGGCTTTAAATGCCAGGGAGAAAATATCAAAACAGTTGATTTTTCAGTGGATGAGGGGTATTTTAATAAGCAGGTTCCTGACGAAGAAGGTTGGTTCCTCGAAAAAGCTGGTCAAACCTACACCTTAAGCAAAACCGAACTTCAAAAGGACAATATGGTCTATTGGGGAATGGATGTTCCTGGCAACATGGAATCTAAGGTAATTGATGGTGAGGGTACGATCACTTTTACAGAGACAATCAATTTCGTACAAACCATTCATATTAAAGCCGTTGTCACCTTTGATAATGGCGATGTGCAAGAAAAGTCTCTTGTGTATGACACTCAAAAAGGCACTTTAACACTAACGGAACAATAGTCGGTCCTTCTCCTATAACCCCCCCTTGAAAACTATTAAGTTCAAGGGGGTTCAGTTTAAAGGCATATTCTCATGACCTACCCATCTGCTACAATGTATTTTCCAGTCCTTAGAATTACAAACTAACTTTACAAAAGATCCGCCTTCTGACTTTTTTGAAAATGAACAAAGCACAGCGAAAGACCAAGTACCAATAATAGCAAGCATATAACCAATTCCGTTCCAGGCAGTTCCGTAAAGAGGTACAAGGCATTTTCAAAGGTGAAAGGAAACAAAAGGCTATAGCAACTTATGACCCCTAAGGCAACAAGTGCTGGGAGAGTTTTTAAAAGCATGGAAATATAGTCAAAGCTACGTATGGATAAGAAAAAAATCAATGCAATACCGCATAGAACAAACAAAAATGCTAATCCAGATAAAACCAATAGATACTGCATATAACTCATATTAATCCAAGGAATGGGAGAATGTCCAAAAATAGTATATATTGGTTGATGATAAAACATGGAAAAATCATTTGTTTTCAGAAATATACCAATCAATATAGCAAACTCCAGAAGTGCGAATATAGCCCCGGAAAAGACAACGGCCCCAAACTGAATTCCTATCATTTTTCGCCCCACCTTGCTGCTCCATTGCATAGCTTTCATCCCATTCATATTGTCCCTGGAAGGATATGGTGCTAGGAACATAAATACACCAAGGAGTATAATTGCTGTAATGGTTGCAAAGTACTGTGTAGTGCCCTCCAAAATCCCCCTCCAAAAGATGGAGCGATATGCTTTCGTTTGAACATATTTATCAAATGTTTTCTGTTCTTGTGTAGAAAGATTTCTTACCACAGCATTTTTAATATCGTATTCGTGATCATCATATTGAGAAAATACATATAAATCTAATGATTGAAGCCTCCACATGGCATAATCTGTAGCCTCTAAGTATTCACCGAAATAAAAAGGAGATGTTAATTCTGATTCTATTTCTGCAAAAGAAAGGCTTTCTTCTCCTATTTTCTCAAATTTTTCCCTTTGGTTGCGAAAATTCCATAAATCTTCCCCATTGTCGATCCCTAAAGCAGAATACGTTGCGTTTCCCACAATAAACGGATCCATGGCGGAAAAATAGCCGCCCAAATACTTTTCCGCATCCAGCCTCTCTTCCGGTTCTAAAGTGGGTCCATATTCCTCATAAAGCTGCGAGAGAACCTCAAGCTCTGTCCAACCATTCAGACTCTTATCCTTGTCCAAGTAGCCCATGAAATAAGTTCCAAATAAATAAAAGCACATTGAAGAGAGAAATAGCACCACCAACAAAACAGATGGTCTCCAGATTTTCTTTAATTCGTGCATAAAAATAGCCATGATTAGATATCCTTTCTTTTAAAATGTTCAACAGCAAACTTATTGAAAATCAACAGTAAAACTAAATTAAAGCATAATGTGATGGTTTCATGATACGGAATGAGCGTATAGCTACCCATGTCCGTAAACCATAGAATCATGGTATGGTACAGGATAGGTAAAGAAAAGCTCAAACCAAAGTATCCCCATACAAACCCCTTTTCTAAGAGAAAAAAAGTTAGAAAAAAGGTTCCTGCAATGATAAAAACCAAAATTAAAAATGCAATATAATGGTTTTCAATCACCAATCCTAAGAAACGACCTAAAAGTAAAAAGAGTAAAACCAAAACGGTGCAAGCCATTAGCATGACAATGAGGTAAGTCCCTACCGTAAAGTTTTGCCAAGTAATAAAAGGCCTTAGCATCATCATCTCAATAAGGGAATTGTTTTGGCTACATACGTTAGCACTCCAAAATCCAGAATAATCCCAACGTAGGAAGTAAATAAGCAGGGTTGATAAACATAAAATTCCCCAAAAACTTACAGTGCAAAGGATGGCTGCAAGGTGCTTATATCCCATAATGCTTCTGCCTACTTTTGTACAGTAAACCTGTAAATCCGTTTTATGCAAGGGCTCATAACCTATGAGAAACAGCGTGACTAAAACGGAAAACAATATGCCCTCTGCGGTAAGGGTTTTCAAAATTGTGTTAAACAGTCTCTTGTGTAAGGTACGGGTATAAACCCCTGCGTATGTATCTAGGCTTACATCCTGTTTTGCATAAGTGTCTACTACTTCTTGGAGCTTTTCGTATTTTAATGACATTCCTTCTTTTAAAACCCCCTGAAGCTTTAATGTCTTTGTTAATCCTTGAGCAATTTCAGAGGTTTCGTACCCTTCAAAGCGATCAATTCCTTGAGTCATCTTTTGCCCTGAGTTTTCCAGCTCTTTACTGAGAATGTTAATACTCGGATCTAAAGGACTAGTATAAATCAGGAACGCGTTCAATATAAGGCAAGCTGTTACAAAAATCCAAAGCGCTGGTAAAGTTATTAATTTTTTAGTTTCAAATTTTATTAAATCAATTTTCATAAACATGTAAAAACACTTCCTCTAATCCTGGTTTTTCTGAACCCCCAGGTTGGCTTTCTTTGTACATAGCGTACAGCTGCTCTGGAGGCTGGCAACAAAATATTTTATGATCACGAATCATAATCACATAATCCGCAATGGATTCAATATCCGATACAATATGGGTGGATAAAATAACGATGCGCTCTTTGGACAACTCTTGAATCATATTTCTAAAACGTACCCGTTCTTTGGGATCCAGACCTGCTGTGGGCTCATCTAAAATTAAGATTTTGGGATTGTTTAATACCGCCTGTGCGATTCCTACCCTTTGTAGCATCCCCCCTGAAAATTTGCGCATCTTCTTGTTTTCCACGTCAGATAACCCCACAAGTTGCAAAAGCTCTGTAATTCGCGCTTCTGTTTTTTCTCCAGGGTATCCCTTTAAGACCGCCAGATACTTTAAATACTGGCGAGGGCTATAATTTTTATAATATCCAAATTCCTGAGGCAGATAACCCAAAATATCCCGATATTCTTCATCTAATTCTCTAATAGAAACACCTTCCCATAAGATTTCTCCTTGAGTGGGAAAAAGTAAAGTGGTGAGCATTTTAATCAAAGTGGTTTTTCCGGCGCCATTTGGGGCCAGTAAACCATAAACTCCTTTGTCAAAGGTTAACGAAACGTCTTCCAAAGCTAAAAAGTCTCCATATTTTTTAGTCACATTATTAATTGATAGCATAATTCAAATCTCCTTTTGCAAAAAAGTAGGATCTCAGTTCCCACAGGAACAATAAAATCATAAAAAGGGCAAACCCTAAGGTTATCATCGCCGGAAGCTGTAAAAACATTGTTTCTATCCTCACGTTAAAGAAGGTGAACAAAACCAAACTAAACCCACACCAGAAGATGGAAAGCAGTACTTGAGGATAAAATCCCGGAAGCCTACGCATAGTCCATAAGGTGACAACGGCAAATAAAAACAAGGAAGAAAAGGAAATGCCCAACAGTTGGAAAAAAGGCAGTGGGGTAGCAGATCGATAATACAAAAATGTAAGAACTGCCGTATTGGTCAATATCCCTATGGCCCCAAAAACAAGCATCCGCACTGCCGTAAGGTGCCTTATGGTTAAGAGACAAGTCATCTTTAATTCCCACGTTCCGGTTAACTTTTCTTTCCATAACACCAGAGAGTATAGGAGCATGTAGGAAAGTGGTGAGATGAGGAAAAGACCGGTGTATAAAAAACGGATTGGTGCTTGGATCAGGACACAACTTAGGATTAATATGATAGTTATGGCTAAAAAGGACGCATCAAACACTCCGTAAAATACTCCTTTTATACCCAATGTCTGTAGAATTCTTTTTATCTCTAAACAGAATCCCTTTTTTCTACTTAATCCTTGATTTAAAATAAATTCAATCTCTGCTATTTTTTCATTTGTTGTTGGGATTGGTATCTTCATGAGTAAACTCCTTTCTTATTTTTTGTATCAGCCTGTAATATTTACTTTTTATGGTGGATTCCGGTTCACCGTAGAGTGTGGATAGTTCCGCAAAGGAATATCCGGCATATAGGTGGAGGCGGAACAATTGTTGATGGCTAGGCTCCTGCAAAGAAATATAGGCTTCAATTTCCTTTACAAAAGCTGATTGTTCCGGTGATATCTGAGTGAAGTCCTGCAATTGCAGTTCTTCCACAGGTACACACTCAGGTCTATTCCTACGCCGATAGTCAATGATTTTATTGGTTGCTACTTTATACAGCCAAGTGCGAAACTCTGCTTTTTTCGGATCATAATATCCGATTGTTTTCAAGACCGAGAGGAAAATTTCCTGGGTCATGTCCATGGCCAACTGCTTTTCACCCAACTGTCGAAAAGCATAGACATAGATTTCATTGTTTTCTGCAAGATAAAATTCCCCACTTTTGCAAAAGTTTTTTCCCCAGGCACC
>CAYWVS010000092.1:0-9616 GCA_964461765.1 uncultured Anaerovorax sp. | reverse complement strand
CCTCTGACCTGAATGTGCTATTGTAGATGCGCCCATTAAAACTTGCTCACAGGATGTATTAACCTCTCTAACCAGTACGGAAAGGTTATTTTGAACACCTAAAAGACTGTTACCTATGCTGTCCTCAGATGAGATTAAGTGAATATCAGATGTGAAATCACCCTTTGAAATTAAATTTAATATTTTATCCTTTTCATTAAAAGATTCCAACATAGTCACAAATGATTTTGCAGTACTCCCAAGTTCATCTTTACGTATTGCAGTTGTATTTAGCTTATCTATAAGTTCACCTGATATTTTTAAGTTACCTTGATTCCCTATCATATCTGAAATTTCTGTAATGTTGCTTATGGGATGTAATAGTGCAATATAAATTTTTTTGCCAACTATTATACTTGTGATAAGACCAATCGCAAAAATTATAAGCATGATTATTATATTTATAAATGTGGAAAGTTGATTTTCTTTCTGTGCACTTATAACACTTGCCAGCATATCCTCTTGACAAATGTCAAACTTATCAATCATTTCACCAATTTGTACATCAACATTACCCATATATTCCTCTGCTTCATCTATATTGCCTGCTTTTAGTAGTTCAAAAATCTTATTTGAGGTAGGTAATAAAACAGTATTAAAAAGTTCCTTAGCAGCATTATAATCATTATAAGACGACGTTCCGTTGGCGTATTTATCATAACTTACAAATAATTGTGCAGTATCCATATTATTTGTATTAACGACTTTCTCATATTCTACAATTGAATTCATATTCCCATTTGCCAAAATTGCCATATCAAAAGAGCTTGATACAATAAGAGTATTTTTTACAATTTTTGTAATGCTTACATATTGAGATGTTTTTTCTTCAAAAGTTTTATTATTAGTAAATAATGTATTAATCATTCCATAAATACCGGTTACAGCAATAATTATTGTTATAGCTAAAATTACCCCCATAACAAGTAATAGTTTTTTTGATAGTTTTAAATTTTCTAACAATTTTCCCATCGCCATCTCTCCTAAAACATAGACAAAACTAATGGCGGAGAGTCAGGGATTCGAACCCTGGGTCCTGTCGGACACGGCATTTCGAGTGCCGCACAATCGACCACTCTGACAACTCTCCTTATTAAATTTTACCACTAAAACAATAACTTTACCTATTGCTTTCAGCTCTTACACATAATGTATTATAACATATTCTTTAAAACATATATAATCATTTTTTATAATTATTTTTTTCAATTGAAAACGTTGAAAATACTGTGTATCCTGATGTATAATAAGTTCTCTCCTAACAATAGAAAGAGGTGGTGATATTTTTGAAGTTTCTTCTCTTAACCGCAAGTCCCAGACCAAATGGGAATACTGCAGAATTGCTTAAGCCTTTTATGGCTACTTTGGAAGGGGCCGGAGCCGAGATTCAATGCTTGGATCTGCCCCACATGAATATTCTTCCTTGCAAGGGCTGTTTTGCCTGTCAGCCTATTAAGGATCGCTATGGTTGTGTCATTGAGGATGATGTTCCCATGATCATGAACAAAATTTTGTCCTCGGATGTTCTCGTTTTGGCCTCTCCCATTTATTCTTGGTATTGCACCACACCTATGAAATCATTTTTGGATAGACATTTTGGAATGAATAAATATTATTATAAGGGGGAGCGTAAATCCTTGTGGCAAGGTAAAAAAGTAGCCCTTATTACCACTCACGGCTACGATCGGGAATATGGAGCCGGCCCTTTTGAAACAGGAATCATCCGCTTATGTGAACATTCCGGTCTTCAGTATCTGGGAATGTATTCCGTTCAGGATGAAAGAGGTCTGAATTCCTTCCGCACGCAAGAAGCAATAGAAGGAGCTCAAGCCTTTGCCGAGATGATATTGAATCATTTCAATGTAGAAACTTACCCTTAACTGAGCTAGAGCTTTTCTTGGGCTGTATGGATACATTCATTTTTGCAATCTGCATGCCTATGGTTATCCTAATTGTACTTGGCATTATTTATGGGAGCAAACCCACCTTTGATGGTGCCCACCTTCCATGGTGCAAGCTTTACATTTTTAGAGCAATCCTTTGGTGCATTGACTTCAATTGAAATTTGTGCCGGTGGTGTAATGGGGCTTCGCCTTGTGGTTAATTCACTAAAAAGAACAACTCTTCCACCTCATGAATTTGCCTTGTTTTTTGCCAATCTACGCCGTCAAATATTTCTTCTTCATAAGTTATATAAATCTTATATTCTCCTTCTTTACTTAACGAAAACTCTGCAAGAAAAGGAGCTTCTTTCGAAAAAACACCGTTGGTTGAATTTGATATTTTCCAAAGTGTAGGTATCCAGCGAAACCGTTGATCTTTTGGTGCAACCAGGTTCATGTTGTACCCACCAACTGTGAATGACACCGGTTGATTTACATTGATGGATTCTCCTTCCTCAATTCCTCGGATATCTCCCCGATGAGGTCGAGGCCAGCACCAACCAGAACCGGAATACTTCCACTTTGCATAGAGTGCGGTATCTTCATAGATTGGAGTATCCTGGGAATAGGGATTTCCCTGCCTTTCAACATTATCATACCAACCGATAAAAGTGTAATTTTCTCGACTTGGGTCAAGGGGCCATTGATCCTTTCCTATCCCTTTTCCCTTCAGGGCAAAGTATGGATCGTCCATAAACCTATCATTGAGCATAAAGGAAACAGTATGGTAAGTATTCCCTTCCGTGGGCTCAATTCTAACAATTTCCTTTAAGTGCAGATTCGGATATTCCGGTGGCTTGGGTGCCACGAGGGCTACACAAGGGCTTGAGGATGTGCATAATATGCCCATTGCAACCATGATGTAAACTGCCTTTTTAACTTTTGATTTGTTCATCATTGCGAACTCCTTTGATTATTTATTAAGTTGTTTTGCATAAAAAATAATTGCTCCGTAAGGATTGGGAGAAATATATAAGGTATACTTCTCACCAATTCCAAGCTCATACGGTGTCCTCAAATAGTTCAGGCGCAGAGAATAAGTTTCTCCGTTCATGGCCTCAACCGTAACCCTGGTCTCAATGTCGCCGTGTAAATAGTCCTCATGCACCCACCAATCCTTAACAATGAAATCGGCATATACCGCCTTATCCGAATAGTCATCCTCCAAAGTAGCATTGTGGCTTAAAACTGAAAATTCGTTTGAGTCTGATAGTTTTTGGCATAAACTGAAGTCAATTTCGTTACCCCATATTTGTTTAAGGGCCGTTACGGTAACCCCTAACTTTGCCTCGAAGTCCTTTGTTGTGAAATAGATGTGGGGGTTGGTATAATGCGCTTGAATTTGGTATCCTCCTAGTTCTTGAGGTGTGGAATATCCATCGATGGAAATGGTGTCGTCTTGTTTGATAACCAACCGTTTTGCTTCTTCCAAATCCATATCAGGAGAAAGATAGCGGATTACCGATATTAAAACGGTAACCATGTCCTGAGATTTCTCCGGGTCTTTAAAAGCAATGGTAAAGGATGGATTATCGTTACCATCAAGGGAGCAATCGTAGTTCGGACTACTGATGGTAAAAGAAACAACACAAGCATTTTCAGAATTATCTAAATGCCTTATGAAAAATTCCAAACGTTCTGTTTCATCCCATTTCACTGATTCTATATCGCTTACCGTTAAAGGTAACCCTCGTTTTTTGATATCAGATTCCAAAAAATTTTTCAATTCGGTTACAGGTTTTGTTGGATAACGAAAGTCCCCTTGGGTCCTGTCTTTCGAAACATCAGTATTTGCATTATTACATGAAGCAAATGCTAACAAGCAAATTAGCAAAATTGAGAATAATAAGATTTTATTTTTAAATTTTCTATAAAAAGAAAAGTTTATCTGTTTTTTGTTATATTTATTCATACTTAGTCCTCTTATGGATTCATCGACGGGATTCAAATACTGTCTTTACCTTTGGAGAAACATAATGACTTCCCCCTCGCCATTTTACGTCTTCCACCATAGAAACGACCAAAAGTGGATTTTCTACGTTTTCTTCTGCATTAAAGAGCACAAACCATCCCAGCTCTGTTCCTGTGGTATCGCTTTGAGTTTTTTTCACCTCTGCCGTTCCAGTCTTACCCCCCAAGGTTAATCCCGGGACTTTGGCATCAGTTGCCGTGCCGCGCTCCACCACCTGTACAAGACTATTGCAGACGATTCTCGCCGTCTCAGGGGTAAACACATTCTCTTTCCAATACCCCGGGGTAGGATTCTCACGACGAATCAAGTAAGGCTGGATCATACTTCCTTGATTTACAAACGCAGAGTAGATGGAAGCCAAATGAATGGGATTCATGAGTATTTGTCCCTGACCAAACCCGCTATCGGCTATCTGAATTTCAGAAGTAAAGGTTTCTGTATTGGAAATGATGGATGAGTATAGACCGAATTCAAAAGGAATCCGTTCTTCAAAGCCGATTTTCACAAGTTGTTCTGCAAATAAATCAGCACCGATTTTCATGGCCGCTTTGCCAAAATAAATATTATCGGAATACATCAGTGCGTTTTCTATGTTGGCAGGACCCCAATATTCTTTGGTTGTATTAATATAATACCCGCCCCAACTTTCATCTTTCCTCCATCGTAGTCCGCTGTGTCCAAAATCTTCCGTTGGCGAAAGAACACCGGTGTTGATTCCGATGGCGGCGGTTATGGCCTTAAAGGTGGATCCAGGGCAAAGCGCCGCCTTAAATCGATTATACATTGGCTTGTTTTCATCTTCATTCAGTGCATTCCATTTGCTCATGGTCATGCCAAGCACAAAATCGTTGGCATTATAGGTTGGCGTACTCACAAGGGCAAGTACCTCACCGGTCTTGGGATTGATAGCTACCGAGCAGCTTTTATCTTCTTGAAACAGATCGTACAGCTGATTCTGAATTTGTGCATCGATGGTCAGTACCATATCTTTTCCGTCGCACTTATCTATTTTTGCCAATGTTTTTTTTAAGTTGCCTTTCGAATCAACAATGATAATTTCCAAACCATCTGTAAACCGAAGCGATTCTTCATAAATTTTTTCCAATCCAGCTTTACCAATTGTGCTATTTCTATTGTAGCCCTGATCTTGAAGGACCTCCAATTCTTCCGCATTGATCCCCTGTATATAACCCACCAAATGCGATGCTTTTTCTCCCAAAGGGTAATGACGCACTTGGATATCACTAATCTTAATGCCCTCTATTTTAAGAAGTTTTTCCTGAAGCTCAAACGCATCCTTGGAGACCGTTTTTAATAAAACAAAGGTGCTATCCTTTACGTAGGAGGCGTTGAGTTTTTTGAGAATGCTCTCCGGTGTTATTTCCAACAGCTTAGCAACTTTGTCGATGTCCTCTGCATTATATTCCGTGGTCTTTCGCATCTTTCCAGGTACGAATCCAACGGAGGAAGCGATTCCGGATCCCGCCAACATTTCTCCATTTCGATCATAGATGGTCCCCCTCTTTGCCCTTAACTGATTGACCCTCACCTTATCATTCCAAGCAAGTGAGGGAAATATTAGTCGCGGCGCCCATTCAATTCGATATTGCTTATTATTATTTAAACTGAGAATCATATAGTTGTTATAAGAAATTTCTCCGGCCACCGTGTCCATGGATAAAGAATATTCAACCATCTTACGTACTGCGCCCCATTGCTTATCCTCAGAACCATTATCAAGAGGTCCATCATAGTCAGAAATCTTTTCTATGGTTACTGTAAGATTCTGTGCCTCTATGGCTCCATAGATATTTTTATGTCTCTTGATAAAAGCCTCTTCTGTGATCGCCGATTGACTTTGTTCGCTTAGGGTTGCGTACAATTCTTCGTACTGCCCCTCTTTTACCAAGGAAAAATAGTGTGCCACCCATTCATCGGGTTTTTTAGGCTTATGCTCTGAGCTCCAGATCTTATCAAAAGACAAATCCATTAGGGAGTACAGAAAAAAAACACCGGATACCCCCAAAGTCACCACCAGAAGGAGAATGCCCACCCGAGTAACGAAACGTGACTTTGAGGCTACGGATCGTCTCTTGGATACCCATTGCAGCATAGACTTTTTACGCATTAAACTAGTTTACTCCTTTCTCTTACAAATGTAATACTTTTTAATATTACATTTGTAAGAATAAAAAGTCAAGTACCTATTTTAAGATACTTGACTTTTATTTAGTCACTTCAAGCGTTAGTCTTTTTCAATGGTAAAAAATTTACATAATTCTTGCTCAATAGATATGTTTATGCTGTAATATTTCCAACGTTACCTTTACAGCGGCACTGCCTCCCGCATGGTCCTTGCCTTGGATATTAGTGGCAAATATAAATGTTCGTCCATCGTTTTCAACATATCCTACGAACCAACCATTTATGACTTTCCCATTTACTGAGCCGGTTCCTGTTTTCCCTGATAATACCGCACCGTCCTTTTCGGACAAACGCAAGATTGCTTTTAATGTATTCACATGTTCGCTCTTAAATATTGTCTCATTTAAGTAAAAATCCTTCATCAGCCTTACTTGTTCCACCGGCGATATACGTAGCGATGATTCCATCCAGTAATCCGACGTTCCACCGGAGAGGTCGCAGTTACCATAAGGCAACCGATTATAATAAACGCTCAATGTCTTTAAACCGACCTTTGCATCCAGATTTTGAAAATACCAGCTTACTGAATTTTGCATCGCCGATAGTAAGTTTTGATCCTGATTCCAAACTTCGAAAGGGTAAGTGATGCCGTTCCATTCCTCTTCCGAACGATCCATATCTATAATGCCTGTTTCTAAGGCAATGAGTGCGCTATAGATCTTATAGGTTGAAGCGGGAGACACTCTGGTTACACTTTTATCCCTGTCATGAATGGTATAAGAATCCGCTTTCATATCATAAAGCACAAAGCTACCTTCAAAGCCGTCAAAGAAAGAGGAAAGGTCTTCATAAACCACATTGTTAGCGTTAAAATGGTACTTGCCTTCATCATAAGAAGCCAGTGCGGAAATAGTGGGAATTTGGCTGAAAACGAGTAACCCAGCTAGGACAAAAACGAAGATGCTTTTTACTTTCAACCATTTCGATTCCGTTTTTACAGAAACTATACCCTCTATCCTCTTTTTAATTTGCGCTTTCGAACCTCCCATTTCTGTTGAAAAAGAAGGTGTTGTGGGAAATGATCGTTTTTGGACAAATTTCAATAGAGTTTTACCGTAATTTATATAATTTTCTTGGGGAATTCGATTTAATACGGATAGGTCGCAAGCAAGCTCTCTGTCAAGCCTCATTTCTCTAAATGCAAGAAATATAAAGGGATTAAACCAATATATAATTTGAAACAAACACATCAAAGAATTGATATGATTATCCTTGTTTTTACAGTGAGTCAATTCATGTAAAAGGATATATCGGATCTCTTCTATGGATAACGTTTCCCGAACATCCGCTGGTAGAAGAATCCTTGAACGGAAAAGTCCAATGGTCATGGGGGATCGAACGAGAACCGATGTCCCCACCAATACGTTCCTTTTAATGCGGAGTTCGGCTTTACATCTTTGGAATAAAACCAGCAATGCTTCATCATCTATGGGCTTCGTGGATTCCTTTATGATCCTGATTTTTTGATTAGCGAAAAGTGTAAATAATACAATCACAGCAACACCCAGGATCCATAGTATCATAAAAAATGGGGCAAAAGCTCCAGGGGTAGTTCTATCTACCGACATGGTAAAATCTTGCAACCAACTCATACCGCTTGTGGATGGTGTTACTCGTTCAGTTAAGTTCGCCATCCCCGTTTTTGCCATCTGTCCAAAGTGCAAATCACTGAAACCCCAGTTTTTTAAGCTTAAGAAGTTTAACAACCCAACGGGTATCAACGGTATGCTCATCAGAACAAAAAACAGCAAATCTATGTTATATAACCATCTGCCAGAGATATGATGTTTTAATGTTTTTTTAACAAGCAAGAATAAAAGGATTATAACTGAAGCGGCGAAAGAACTTACGATAAAATGCATAAAATAAATAGAAACCATAGGCTCACTGCCTCTCCGATAGTTTGTTTTCCAATATAAATTTCAGTTCATTTATCTCTTCTTGAGAAAGTTTATCGCGTTCCAATAAGTTTACCACCATGGAATTTAAAGCACCATCATAAAACCGATTTAGGAAAGTATCGCTTTCCTGCTCCAAAATATCCGGTTCCTGCACCAATGGGGAATAAACGAACACCCTACCATTTTTTTCATATTTTAAAGCACCTTTTTTTACCAAACGAAAAAGAAGGGTTTGTATTGTCTTGGGTTTCCAGGAAGTGGTCTTTTCCAGCTTCTCTACCACTTCATTGGTGCTGATTGGCGCATTTGCCCATACAACCTTCATCACATGATATTCAGCATCTGAAATTGCAGGTATGTTTTCCATAAAAGGCCTCCTTATTCTTACATTCGTAATAGCATTATATCATATGTTTTTACTTATGCAAAACGGTTTTTATCACGTAATAATGATTTAAGAAATTCGCTTTAAAAATTTTTTACTAAACATAACAATCCAAATCATACAAGTAAGTATTCCCAGGGAAAACGAAACTATAGTTACTCCTTCTAGCATGAGCTTACCCACCCAAAACGATGGCAGAAATGCGGTGAAATACATGTATGGTGTGGGTATGATCCAAATGGAAACAAGCCCAAAAAGGCTGACTCCCGTTATTTTCGATACCGCAAGGCCCTCCACTCGATTTTCAGCTATGGAAACAATCGCCGTGGATAAAGCAATACCCGTCATGGCGCTAATTAACGAACCTGCTAAAATGTCAAAAGTAGAAATGATGGAAATATGAAACATTTCTACTGCAATCACTGTAATCATAAAGGAAAAAGTCATTGGAATCCCAATGCGTGCTACCAAGTAGGAATATCCCACTGAAGGCGTTATCTGATAAAACGCAGTTATCCCTTCGTCTCGTTCTTCCAAAATTAGAAAAGAGGCCACCATTGCCACAAACATGGGCGTTAAACAAAGCAGTAAACCGTCAGCGAGTCCATACCACTCTAACAACGAAACGTCAAACTTATCCTGTAAAATGTCGTTTATAAAGGGTACTCCGAATTTAAATAACAATCCCACAAAAAAGGGCGCTGGCAATAGTACAAGCAACATGCCATCCTTTGTAATCTGTCTAAAGCCTATTTGAAATAAGCGCAAAGTCTGTATCAAACGCTTTCACCTCCCCGTGCTTGCATGGCCCATTCAATACGGCCATGTGCCAAAACCAACGATATTCCCAGCCACGTGGCAAGAATGAGATACAACCAGATTGACAGATTTTCCCAACCCCCAATGGACTGGTTGATCAAACGCCATAAAGCCAAACCGGGAAGCACATCGAAAATCGGATGTGAAATTCCAAATACGGCCACGATTGGAGGAAGCGTTACCACTAGCTCAAGGGGCGCTACCAACAGCATGTAGTGATTGACACTTCTTGCATAGGATGCAATGATCAATCCTATGGTGGTAAAGAGGATAGATCCTGTGAGCACACCGATTGACAGTGCAAAGTAATCCGTGACTTCTCTTAGTCCTATGAGCACGATGAGGTCCGCAG